>CANNJI010000039.1 GCA_947504875.1 Legionellaceae bacterium | reverse complement strand
TTCGCAGAATAGCGTGAGTTCAAAATGCGATTCTATTCGCAAAATATAGTGAGTTCATCAAAATCTGTCAAAATCCGTTCGCAAAATAGCGTGGGTTCATTCGCAAAATATCGTGAGCAGAGCCGAATCTGTTTGCAAGCCCTAACACCAAGCGTTTGGCAAAAGGCGGGCTGGAAATGCATGCGGAGAAATCCCAGATGACCATTGCGGGAAGAATCGCTGCAAACAAGGCTCATCAACAGGGAAATCGTTTGCCGACGTTCAATTTTCTAGGATTCACGTGTTACTGGGGCAAGGCACGAAAAGGATTTTGGCGACTTAAGTTTACCAGTCGCAAAGACCGATTTGCTACCAAGCTCAAGGCCATGAAGAAATATCTGAGAGGGAATTTGAACACGGAAAACACTTTTGGTGTGATTAAGTCGGTCATTCGAGTTGTAACAGGATGGGCTAACTATCATGGTGTCTCTGATAACCAGAGACGAGTGGGACAATTCCTTGAGCGGACAAAGCGCTTGATATTGCGATGGTTGAATCGTCGTGGTGGCAAGCGCAGGGTAACATGGGACAGATTGCTTCAATTACTTGAAATAGCAGGTTTCCCGAAGAAAAGGAAAACTGTATCGATGTTCTGAACTCACTGAATATGTGTGGGGACACTGATCTATCGGGAGCCGGATGCGGTAGTTCCGCAAGTCCGGTTCTGAGGAGGGTTTGGTCGGAGTGATCCGGCCATTCTACTCACCCAGGACCCCGAAAGCGAACCATTCGGGTCAGACTCTGAGGTATCGACACTGACCCCATGATCTGTGATCTGTGATCTGTGCAGCAGGGGTAAATTCTTATTTGCTTGGGTCTGTGTTGGGAAGTACGGCGTAGGAACGTATAATCTGTACGTTGTTTACACTCTGCGCCTCAAATTCGTCTAATATTGCACGAATTAACTCCGTGCTAATGCCGTACTGTTCACTTGCAGTTGCAATGGGAAAGTACATTGATAGATAGACTCCCATGGTAGCGCGCGCATCAAATAGCTTAATGCCAGTACAAGGTTGATTTTGCTCATCATTAATCACCCGGGGATTTTTTGCAGCTACATCAAGGATAATTTTTTCGGCGAGCTTTAAGTCTGACATTTGTTCGATTAAGATTTGTAAAGTTGCGTAATACACTTGCCCTTCATATGTGTAATTTGTGACCGATTTTACAATTAGAGACGAATTCGGGACTAATACCACAGAACCGGTTGTCCGTACTTCAGTAGCAAGGAGGCGTATTTTCATCACAGTTCCCTCCGTGCCATCAACTAACACAAAATCCCCTGGTCTCACCACATTATTGGTTAATAAGATAAGTCCTGCAACAAAATTACTGACAATTTGTTGCAAGCCAAAGCCAACGCCAACCATTAGGGCACCAATTGCAATGGCAACACCTGCGAAACTAATGCCTGCAACATACAATGCAAGCACCGTTGCAATGATAAATGAGGCGTAACGAACCAAGGTGCTAATGGTCAACTGGACGTGCTTTTCTTTGTTAAACGCATCGCTTTTCATGACATAGGTTGATAGAAAGCGACCCACCAGCATGATGATAAAAAACATGGCAAAGGCTCTTCCAATCCGTACGGGAATAATCGTGATATCGAATACAGTTATCCCTTGAAACATGAAACTATGAATTCTATCGAGGTATATATCTGGTGTACCCCAAATCTGAAGGAACGCCATGATGGTTAACATGCTGATGACAAAAAAAACTAAAGATCGAATGACAACCAGTTCAGGCGAGATTTCGTTGTCCTTAAATCCTAATTTATCATGTATTTTTTTGGCAAGGGGACTCTCATTTGTATCAAAGGCGTGCTGCAATCGAATGACAGTACGAATCAATTTAAATGCAAGGATCATCATGCACGCAGTAATCACTAATTTTGGAATGATCATGAGTGCTTGGCTGTGATATCCTGCCAAAAATAAGGCCGTCACAAGAATATAAAGACCGGCTAAGATCAACTTCATAGTCCTTTGCACGGCAAATGAATATTTATTTTTTATGCGATTAAAGGAAAACAAAACCCAACTTAACCAAAAAAATGACAGCATAATGGCTGTGGTAGTGAGCACTTTTAACAGCGCAATATTTTGTTCAGAAACATGCATGCCTCTCATGAGAATAAAAGCCGCACTGCCTAGCAAAATAACCGTACAAAGAACAACGGTGCGTCTAAATAACACAGTTGAAATGAGGAGAGTTAATGTGTAGCTTTCTTTCAGCCATAAGAAGAGGTATTTCAAGACGGCAATACCCAGGAGATAACACAAAAACACGGCATTCAATAAGACAATGCCAGGCGTAGGCGCAATCGCATGAAAGATGAAGTAAAGAGACAGCAGAGCGCCGAATAGGATGATTGTCATGGACAAGGCGTGCTTTAGTATCGTTAGCCCCTTCATGGTCTCTGATATAAACGTTTTTTGCCTGGCGATGAAAAAGAACACAAGGCAAGCCATTAATAGATCAAATACAACGAACAACGTGATTTCTATATACTGTGTCTTGGAGAAAGTAACAAGACCCGTGGCTTGGTAGAGCGCACTTGCACTAAAAACAGGCGTTATAAATGGAGTATTGTGAATCAATTCCCATACGGAGCTTGATTTTGTCCATGATATTGGCAACTCTAGCGTTAATATCTTTGATTTAATGAGGCTGATGATTTCTTCTGAACGATAAGATACAAAGCTGCACTCCGCCAGTTTTTGTTTGTTCATGGCTTTTTCTTGAACCAAAAAGGCATTGTGCTGATTGATAGTTGAGTTGAGTCCTGTGGATAGATAGCCTAATATTTTATCGATTTTTTGGATTTGTTCGTTCGCATCAGCAACGCAGGTTGTTGCGTTTTTGTTCATCTTATCCAGTTGGCCTTGGATGCGTATCAATGTTAAATAGCTGTTTTTTTGTTTGGTTATCTGAGATTCTAGGTCGTTTAGTTGTGACAGATTGATGTTGCGGTTGCTGTTTTCAGTCGCGGCATTTAGAGTCGAAGCAACCGCTGTGAGAGTTGAAAACAATCCCATCATAAGCAAAAAATAGATGCGCACTCGATTCATACATCCTCCCTGTCATATTGAAGTCCATCGAAATTCACTCTGTAGGCGAATTTCGATGATGCATACAAAATATAGCACAGTAATCACATATCAGTAGCAGTTAGGACAATTTTATTTCAATAATGAAGGGGGGCACCGTCAAGTTGTGTAAATAGCAATCGAAATTGAGTATAAAAGAATAATATCCCAAATTTCAGACACATCTATGCTGCATTACTATTTCCTGCCACTGACTCCATGAAGCAACCAAATGAGTTCGTTGATCATTGGCCGCCATTTTATATCGATGAGCGCCAAACAAATTCCTTATTTGCCCGTGAACGGGTAAAAATCGCTGCGCTTGTTTCGGCGATTTAAACTTCCGCATTTGTTTCTCCTGCTGCCGAGTAGGTTGATGTGAATTCTCAGCGCGATTATTCAATCCTTTGTGCTGACGATGTTCAACACCAGGTAGAATTTCTCTTTTAGCAGCTCCATAGCTTGCGAGTTTATCCGTGATTATTACCCGAGGCACGTACAGCAGTCCTTTCAGCAATTTAACGAAAAATCGCTTAGCAGCCTCTTTGTCCTTACGGGATTGTAGCAGAATATCAAGTTCATAACCCTCTTGATCAACTGCCCGCCAGAGCCAATGTTTCTTGCCTTTCATAACCAAACACATTTCATCCATATGCCATTTATCACCTCGCCGCGGGGCTCGCCGCTTAATTTCATTGGCGTAGGATTGACCAAATTCAAGGCTCCATTCACGGATTGTTTCATGGCTAACGATAATGCAACGCATCAAAAGTTGTTCCGATACATCACGAAGACTCAGCGTGAATCGATGGTATGACCAAACCACATAACCAATTAATATTTTGGGATGGCGGTAACCAGGATAATAATCACCAGCAGCTTTTTTCTTGTTGCGATTCGCCATGATGGACTCCACAAATAATAGTATGGATCATCAGATCAGTTTAGCAAATATTACACAACTTGACGGTGCCCTTATTCTCTTCTTGAGTAGTTGATTTAACTGGCGTTTTAGGTTTTGTCTTTTTAAGATCGTTCTTGTTCATAATGACCTCAATTAGGTTTTGTCGCAAAAGTTTAAGCAACGGCTAGAATTAAATCAAAGGAAACAGACTTTGGTGATATATGCTCAGTTTCAAACAGCGTCATTTTAAGCAAGAAATGATTTTAATGCTGATTCGTTGGTACGTAGCCTACGCACTGAGTTACCGTGACATTGAAGAGCTGGCAGCGGAGCGTGGTTTAAAAGTCGACCACTCAACCATTAATCGCTGGGTGATTCATTATGCGCCACAGTTGGAGGCATCTTTTCGCAAACGTTGTAAGCGCCCCGTTGGCGTATCATGGCGCATGGACGAGACCTATATTAAGGTCAAAGGCAAGTGGGCTTACCTGTATCGTGCTGTTGATAAAGAAGGCCAGACGGTTGATTTTATGTTGTCAGAAAAACGCGATGAGCCTTCTGCACGGGCATTTTTCGAAAAAGCGATTGGCTCAAATGGCTTGCCTGAAAAAGTCACGATGGATAAGAGCGGCGCCAACAAGGCTGGAGTTAGCGCAATCAATTTAGCGCTGGCATTGCTATGTATGCTGGGTGGAATTCCCTTGCAAATGACTGTAAGGCAAATAAAATACCTCAATAATATCATTGAGCAGGACCACCGGTTTGTGAAAAAAATCACCAACGGGATGAGAGGGTTTAAGGCATTTCACTCCGCTGAAGCAACCTTGTCAGGAATTGAGTTACATCATATGTTGCGGAAAAATCAACACACTCAATCAAGTAGCATGACTATTTTCGAACAATTCTACGATCTTGCAGCATAAGCTCGTCCAAAATAAATCCGAGCATTGATCACGAGAGCTTTTGCGACAAAACCCAATAAACGCATACCTCGTTCGATTACGCGATTTATAGGGATCATGCATAATTGGTTCATGGCCCTGCTGAGGGTCCAGGCAAAGCCATACGCTAACATTAAGATCACGGCAAGTAATTTGATCGATGACGGTGAGGAGATAACATCAATGACTTGTCTCAGAATCAGGGGGACGCCGATATTTAATGCGATGGTCGTCAATAATAAAAGGATGGATGCGATCAATCGTAACCGTATTTTTCGGTCTTTTGGCCACAGGTACGGGTATAATTTTGATGCGGCACTTAATCGCTTGGTGAATTGCATAATGACCACTCTAAATTATTTACTATCAATTCATTATAGTGATGTTGCTTCTGAAAAACAGCATACCATTAATTTAGTATCTGAAATAAATTGAGCATCTTTTGCCTGGAGTAAAGAGCAGGTTATTAATGTATTCTGTTAATCGGTTTGGTGATTAATTGCCATTTTTTGCGAAGTTAAGCTAAAACTGTTAATCGATCTTATGCTCATCTATAATGGTTTATATCAAACTTTGGAGAGCATTGACATGAGTAAACATAAGCGCATTTTTATTGTGGGTCATTCAGGCGCTGGCAAAGGCGTGCTTGCTCAAGCATTGGCTAAAGAACTGGGCTGGCAACACATCGACGCTGATTTTTCATTGGCGCCGTCTATTGGCCGCACTATGGTTGAAATAATTGGAAGCCAAGGTGAAGACGCCTTTCATCATTGTTTATCGGAAATTTTGTCACATCAACAACACCAAGAAAATATAGTTGTGACGACTGATGACAGTATTGTTTGTCATGAAAAAAATCGTAAATTGTTAGCGTCAGAATTTACCGTTTATTTGAAAGTGAGTCCTTCTGTGCAATTGGAGCGAATTTCACATAATCGGCCGCTCTTACCAAATCCAGACTATAAGTCATTTTTGAATAAACTTCGTCACGAGCGTGATGATTTGTACGACCAAGTGGCTAGTTTCTCAATTAGTTCTGATGACGGTGATATTGAGGGACATGTGGCGAGTATTGTCAAAGCTTTTGGGAAATAAGGATGCTTATTGCTAAAAACATACATACTAAGTCAAGGATAGGTATCCCATGAAAGCAACTGTATCGTCAGACCATAAGGATTCAACAATCATTCATGTCAAACCTGAGCAGAGTATATTTGATTCGGTTATAGAAATTTCAATTTCAAATCTACCGGCACATGCCTGTGTGGTCTTGTCCGCTAGTCTTAAGGATGAAAAAGGAAATCCATGGTTCTCTTCAGAAGCGGTTTTTGAAGCAAATGAGCAAGGGATAGTTCATCTGGCAACTGACCCATCTATTTCAGGATTTTATACAGGTGTTGATCCCATGGGCTTGTTTTGGTCAATGCGTCCTGTCGATATCTCACAGACTCATGATGCCCAGCGAGGAAATGAAGAGGAGGTTTACCTGTCCGCCTCTGTTAACCATAAAATAGTCGCGAATAAAAAAATACATCGATATATAGCATCCCCGGGAATTGAATCGGTGGAGATTAATGATCATGGATTTATAGGCTTTATGTGTTATCCAAAAAATGCACATAATCTCCCCGGGATTATTACTTTTTCGGGCTCTGGTGGTGGCTTGTCCCGCGATATGGCGCGGTTATTGGCAGCACATGGGTATACAGTGCTTGCGTTAGCTTATTTTGGTATGACGGGTTTGCCTAAATCGCTTGATAACATTCATCTTGAATATTTTCAAAATGCGATTCGTTGGTTTAAAGATCAGCCTCAAGTCAATGATCAAAAAATTGCGTTGAGAGGTGCTTCATACGGCGGTGAATTGGTTCTCTTGCTGGCAGCGACATTGCCTGATGATATTCATGCAGTGGTTGCTATTTCCCCTCCGAGTAAAATTTTTGGCGGATTTCCTTATTCAAATAAGCCAATGTGGATTTATAAAAATGAGCCTATCACTCCATTTATTGGCGGGCTTACAGGTGAGCAAGAAAGCCTTACTGAAGCTGAGGATCTCCTTAACGCTACAAAGCAAAGCCTTATCCCTTTCCACGAAGGCACATATGATGATCCCTATGAAATTACGCCGTTGTTTGTGGCTCGATTGGAAAAATATCGCCACATTAGTGAAGCAACAGCAATTCCAGTAGAAAACATACGATGCCCGCTTCTGGTTATTTCGTGTGGAGAGGACAAAGTACATCCTGCCAAATTACACGCTCAATGGATCATGGAGCGATTGGACAAATATAATTCCACTATTGAAAGAAAACACATGCATTTCCCTTCTGCAGGGCATTCTCTGGGCACGCCTTATGAGCCAAAAATGGATTTACCCTGGCTTCTTGCTGATGGTGATTTTTGGTGCTTTTCTGGAGGCAGTATTCATGGAAATTATAGTGCTGCCAAAGAAGGATGGCAGGAAACGTTAAACTTTTTGGAGAAAACATTAAAATGAGTAGCGTTGAGTTGACAATTAAGCCGATCAATCAAGACGATTTTTCAGATTGGAAAACGCTTTATAAGCAGTACCTGGAGTTTTATAAGACAGAGCTTTCTCCAGAACAGTTAGCAACACTTTGGTCGTGGTTTTTTGATGCTGACAAACAAATGTACTGCTATACGGCTATCCATGAAAAGGAAATAATTGGGTTAGTGCATTTTCGCGAATATTTGCGACCAATAAAAGCTGCATCTGCTGTCTTCATAGATGACCTGTACGTGGTAAATAATTTCCGCGGAATGGGAATTGCCCAAAGCTTGATTAAGTCAGTAAATGACTTTTGTTTAGTCCGAAAAATTCCATTGGTACGCTGGGCTACTGCGCATGATAATCAGGTGGCGATGAGATTATATGATAAAATAGCAAACCAAACTCAGTGGAAGATTTACGACATGGTTGTGACGCAGTGAAATGTTCAGATCGTAAACAACTGGAATGGCACAAACAAGATAAGCTATTTTACTGAACCTAACTTAAACGAAACGATATGAACCTTATATTAGAAACAGAGCGATTAATTTTGCGGGCATGGGAAAGTGATGATGCAGATTCGTACTACCAGATCAATCAAGATCAAAGAGTCACTGAATTTCTATTAATCACGCCAACCATGGAACAGGTCAAAGAGTTTATTCACGGCATGAATGAGCAATATAAACGGCTCAACTATACACTTTTTGCCGCTATTGAAAAATCAAGTAATACGTTGATTGGATTTATAGGATTAAATCCGCCAAAATGGGAGTCTCATTTTACACCATGTGTCGAAATTGGCTGGCGTCTTGGATCAAAATATTGGGGAAAAGGCTATGCAACTGAGGGCGCTAAGGCGGTCTTAGCCTATGGATTTGATCAATGTCATCTGAATGAAATTGTATCATTTACGGTTCCTGAAAATATACGCTCTATGCGTGTCATGGAAAAATTAGGTATGACACACGATGTTGCTGACAATTTTAATCATCCACTTGTTCCATCAGACCATACACTTTTGAAGCACGTTTTATATCGAATTAATCGCCAGAAATACATGGAATCAAGATGATACATTTTAATATTGTCCCTATCACAGAAGCGCATATCGAAGGATTTTGGTCTGCTGTTGATCGTGTTTCCCGCGAACGTAAATATTTGGCGTTTCTAGAAGGGCCACCTATCAATACGACCAAAGATTTTGTTTTAAATAATATAAATGGAAACTGGCCACAAGTTGTTGCAATGAGTGATGGTGAACTTATTGGGTGGTGTGATATTACGGCACTTGATCGACCTGTTTTTGCGCACATTGGATCTCTTGGCATGGGAGTCTTAGCACCTTACAGGGGGCATGGTGTAGGCAAAGCACTGATTAGTGCGGCGCTTCAAAAAGCCAGAGCAAGAGGCTTAACTCGCATTGAGCTTACTGTGCGTGAAAATAATAAAGCAGCTATCGAGCTCTATAAAAAATTTGGATTTGTGGCAGAAGGGATTCATAAAAATGGTGTTTGTATTGATGGCCAATATGAAAACCATATTTTCATGGCATTGCTTTTTGATGCTTAATAGGAGATTCAATGATCATACTATTTCGGCATGCAAAACCGATTATTGACTATAGTTCTTGCAATTATGATGGCGCTATTAATAGATTGAATGATTATAACTCAACGCTCGAGTTGAAATTTGATGATCTTGGTTCATTAAGCGATGACCTTAAAGCAATTGCATTACAAAATAATCCTGTGATTGTATATTCATCAGAATTGCCAAGAGCCGTAGCAACAGCTGATTATATTTTTAATCCGTTAGGAATAACCGTCAATATTCACTCAATATTTTCTGAATTTGATCTAAATATATTCAAAATATCCAAGATGAAGTTGACTGTACGAGCATGGTTTTTTATATCAAGAATCGCTTGGTTTCTTGGTATTAAAAACAGGGCAAAATCTTTTCCACATGAAATACATCGCTCAAAAATGGCAGCAGTAATACTTCAAAAACATTATGATGAAAACACAACCGTCATCCTTGTTGGACATGGCCTAATGAATAGATTTATCGCCAGACATCTCCAAAAAATGGGTTTAAAAATAACAAGTCGCAAACAAAACAATCTGTATCTAATTAAATAATCACTCATAAGAATCCAAACTAACCCAGATCTCAGAATCTGGTTGTCCAAATGAAACCCATGTATAATGCGGACAATCAATTAGGCTTGGGGCTTATACATGGTACAAAATGCATCGAAAAATTTTCCACCAATAACCGCTTTACCTATGTTGGCATATGCTATTGATGGAGCATTGGATGCAGCCAAAGATCAGTTGGAAAACATGCAAAAGGCTAAAAATAAGCCGCACGTCCTCGACGATCAATTAGTTAACCAGATCATCGAATCTTACACCAATCAAAATGCATCGATTACTGATGAAAAATCACTATGCCTATATTGGAAACAGAATAAATTAACAGTACAACAAAAAAAGACGCTTGATGAGTTGTTGGATAATCTATCTGAACTTGAGCGTGTAAATCAACAAATATTGTTTCTCGCAAAACATTGTAAAGACCATACAATTGATAAAATCATGGGTATGGAAGAGGTTGATTTAGCTATATCTTATTTGGCCGGTAAGTTATATCCACCAACAAATCATGACAATATTCAACCGGACACATCGCATAAAAACAAATCATTTAAATTACCGCCGGATGTGATTTGTCAGAAAAAGACTATCCAAAACAATGGAACGGCTTATACATTTCGTCATAATTCATGGGGCGAAATCGGGCGAATCGATGTTATTCCACACGGTAAACAATCACAAATAAATGCTTATGCTGTAGCTAGTGACCCTCAAGATCCACTAACAGAAATGAGAACAACTTTGTTTCGTACAATTTCAATAGAATTTAATGCTGAGTTAGAGAAAGCACATGGAAAAGGAACATCAACTAAGCCACCTTCATCTGATTCAAGTCGTAATAAAAAAATGATCGAAAGTAAATTGATGGTTTGTGAAACGTGTGATGCTCCAGTTGCATTATTAATATTTGCACCGCATGCATATACATCTGGTGAGCTCGAAGATTATGCGAGAATGATGTACACAAACACAAAAAATACAAATCTACCCACCTGGGTTATCGGCGCTGAAGATGAAGTGGATCCTGAAAAGGAAGGCATTGCCTTAATATTGAAAACATGGCCAGATCGTCAACCCGCAAAAAAAATAAGTTCATTAATATTTGAGCCCATGTTAGATAAATTGCAGAAAAATCATTGTAAGTGATCTGTTTTCACAATATTTTAATTAAAAATTAGGTAAAATATAATGCCATCAGAGAAGTCGCGTTATCTTAATCGTGGTCCATCAGCACCATTGCATTGGACTGAATTAAGAACTCACTTGCAAGGGTTTGAACATGCGCATTTAGTTGAATTGCTATGGATGAGCGCACAAAATAATTCTGTATTGTGGAAAGCGTTGATGGCGTCTGTTGCTATGCAACAGGCGAATGGTAACTGGGAAAAAACTAAAGCGGCCATTGATTATTCGTTTTATTTTCAAGACTACGTTCGTTATACCGATTGCAAGTGTGGCATCATACTGAATGAAATGCTCAATGCGCTTGAAATATTAAAAAATAAAGTCAGTGTTGAATTTGCCCTCCGCGTTGCTCATTATATATTTGAGCGCGGACAAGACCTGCTTATGAATTTTGAAGATGGTTGGGATTGGACACTTTCATTAGAAGAGTTAGAAAAGTGGATCAAAACTAATCACGCCATTTAAAATCGATTTTAAGGCACATTTGTAGGTAGATTTAACTTATGCATAACTTCATATTAGATTGCACGAGATCGTTCAATGTAAACCAAGTATGAAGGTCTATTTTTCTTGTGATTTTTAAAAAAATGATCGATTTAAATCGATGTGCCCATATTTAATTCTTCAATGAAATATTGGGTAATCTTGAATATTTTTATTGAAAACTTGAGGTCATAATTTGTGATCTCAAGTACATTGGTTGATAAGTCCAATAGTTTATACTATTGGTGTAATTAGAGGAATGTAATTCACGCACGGCTTGTGCGCGATTTACTGATTTGAATAAGCAAACATTTTGCAACGCTTGTTGCAAAATGTTTTATAACTCAGGGCTGCCGTATCTGGAAATTTCGCTCACGAACGTGAGCGAAAGAAATACCTGCCGTTTTTCACTATTATTACAAATCAATAATTTAAATAGATAATTAAGCTTTCTGCAGCGAGCGCTGCAGAAAGCTGCTATCATAAAAAATATGTTTTACATTTCAAATATCAGCAAAGGATGACAAGCGTACCATGAACAGAAATCCGCAGCACTGCTGCGGATTTTGGAAGCTCAAATGAGCATTCGATTTTAATGGTTAAGCCCCGTCATTTTCACCCAGTTTGTCTTGGGGAGATTATAATTTATGAGTTATGAATGAGCATACCAGCACCAACACCAATAATTGACACCAGCCAGCATCTTAAGGAAAAAGATTGGCGAACATTTTCTCCGCCATCTTTTGCACTATATGACTTAATCTCCTGTTTGGATTTTCTGAAGCAATATGACAATAATAACGCCACTTTCGAATCGTATCGACGAGAAGTTGAACGATTAATCCAATGGGCGTGGCTGATTGAAAATAAATCACTGCTTGATTTAAAACGACAGGACATAGAAACCTATATTCAATTTTGTCTTGATCCCCCAAAGTCTTGGATTGGATTTAAAAAAGTATCACGTTTCATTACGCGCAATGGTGAACGCATTCCCAATCCTGAATGGCGCCCTTTTGTAGTCACTATCAGCAAAGCCTCTCATAAAAATGGATTAAAACCAGATAAACAAGATTATCAGCTATCACAAAAAGCCATTCGTGAAATCTTTACGATACTCAGCAGTTTTTATAACTACCTAGCTTTAGAGGATAAAGTATTGCTGAACCCGATTACTCTCATTAAGCAAAAAAACAAATATATCCAAAAAAATCAGCATCAAGCACAAGTCATGCGCCTCAGTGAAAAGCAATGGCAAACATGTCTCGATACGGTAACAGAAATGGCGATTGATTCGCCCGAAAAGCATGAACGTACCCTATTTATTATTTCAGCGCTGTATTTATTGTACTTACGCATATCGGAGTTATGCGTAAGCGACCGTTGGACTCCTGAAATGGGTCACTTTTACAAAGACAGTCAAGATTGTTGGTGGTTTAAAACGGTAGGAAAAGGTAACAAAATGCGAGATATTGCAGTATCGGATGACATGCTTTCTGCACTCAAGCGTTATCGCATCAGTATGCAGTTAACTCCCCTCCCCTTGATTAATGAGCAAACGCCGCTGTTATCAAAAGAAAAAGGTAAAGGTGGAATGACGAGCTCTAGACATATTCGTCGGTTAGTTCAAGATTGTTTTGATAAAACAACGCAAGTGTTAAGGGCAACAGGATTTTCAACAGAGGCCGATAGTTTTGAATCCGCAACGGTGCATTGGTTGCGTCATACTGGTATTTCAGATGATATCAACATGCGCGGACGACCTGTGGCACATGTCCGCGATGATGCGGGTCATAGCTCAAGCGCTATTACTGATCGGTATAATGATATTGATCTTATTGAACGGCATCAATCTGCTAAACATAAGAACATAACCAATCGAGGTCCGCATTGATAAGAGGCGTGACTGGTTTGGATGCTATCATTATATATCCAAACGTAAGAGAAACCAATGCAAAACACAGGACATTTAAGATGTCCATTAATAATGACATTACGACGAAAGCACTAATGTCATAAGTCATGGCTCACAATTTATGACATCAATACTAACAGCAACAAAATCACTCTGTTTTCAGAAAAAACTGTCAACACTGTTGACAGTTTTTCATTGCCTAAAAGATCAAATCTGTTTGTAATCTATCTAGGTAAGTTCTGTCAGCAGTGCCGACAGTTTCGTATTTTATTTTAAGCAATATACGCACAAACTGGACGTAAATTTATTTATGAGTCAGTAATAGTAGTATTTATCACAAATAGGATATATTTCGAGGCCAAGTCACTTAACTCTATCCGCCGTTCTTAACTAGGAGCCTACATATGATCTGTGTTTTTCTTGTAATCACCCAAAGAAATAACCTTGTTGCTTTGGGTCCTGTCGAAACGCATGGTTGGTTCCATCTGTACGTCCGGTTGTTCAACAAAGGTCTTCCTCCAAAAATCGATTATTCGCTCTTCTGGATAAAAATAATCTTGATCCTCAAACGTTGATCGGAGCAATCGATTTACATAATAACCAGAAGAAAACAATTCATCATCATCTTTTGGTAATCGACCCGCCAGCTCGATCTGATCTCTGAAATGAAAAATCACATCATTAATGTGAGCCTGAACGCTTCGGTTATAACTCTTACAATAATTAAACTCAGCATATTTGCTTAACCGTTTAAGCACACGTTGACTGGTAACTTCATCCAATCCACATAGAAAATTCATTTCATTATATAACCTGAACATAAATAATTTGAAAAAAGAGTCGGGATCTATTTTTTTTATATTTGCAAAAAGAATGCTATATCGACTCATCATGTGCATGGCAACCACACAATGTTTACGTTTGACCTGAAAAGAATGAACGACCCACTGCAGATTATTGCTGGCGGCACAGTCATCAGCAATTTCATTAACGGCTGAACAAACGTGATCCCTAAAATTTTGAGTACAATTAAATCCAAACATGATTATCCCTTCTGAAGGTTATGACGATTACCCTTTTATCAGCAAAGCTTTAATTTGACCTAACAAGCCAATTGTTAAATGTATTTTTATCATCGTCAACAGGTTTTAAAGCCATGTAATTAAATGAACTTAAATGATAGCGTTTGATAATGCCAATTTTATGACCTCATATCGGGTTCATCCTAAAACCCATATCCTTATCAAAAATTAAAAGATGATCTTGTACATGAAAGTATAATTTAACAATAAGCTCTTTTTTTAATAACCCATGGTAGTAATCAGTATATTTCGGTTATGAGCTTGATAACGATGTTCATAAAGATAAATGCCTTGCCAGGTACCTAACGCTAATTTAGCATTTTGGATTGGTATGGTTAGACAGGTCTGCGTTAATATGGTGCGGATGTGTGCCGCCATGTCATCCTGCCCTTCACTCACATGTTTGAACAATGGATCACCATCAGGAACCAGTCGTATAAGATAATTTTCTAAATCTCTGCGCACTTGGCTATCGTAATTCTCACATAGAATCAATGAAGCGCTAGTATGTTGTAAAAATAAATGGCAAAGACCCGCTTGTATCTTGGTATTGGTTACAGCAGAAATAATCTCTGCTGTAATATCTTGGGTTCCTCGACCCATGGTATTTATTGAAAGATTAGCTTGCGTTATCTTGGTGGTGTTGGGCATATAGCGATCCATATAATGCATATTAGAAAAATACGATAGCATACGAAGAACCATTAAAACTATTGCATGTCATTCCTATCGCGTTATATATTGAAATAATCAGTTTCAGTATATTATTCAGGTGGAACCGGCATGCAAAAATCCATTGTAATATTTTTTCTCAGCAGCTTGCTAAGTCTTTCTTGCTTCGCGGCACAGGTATCCACCGATATCTACACAGCAGAAAGCAATCATAAATTATTAGGTAGTGTTGATTTCCAAGATACGCCTTTCGGTTTACTCATTACGCCAAACCTAACTGCCCTACCTGCTGGCTTACATGGCTTTCATCTCCACCAACATGCAAATTGTAATGACCATGCTATGGCTGCGGGCGGACATTTTGATCCTCAAAACACCAATAAACATCAGGGACCATATAGCAATGGTCATTTAGGTGATCTGCCCGTGCTTTATGTCGATGCAGATGGGAAAGCACATACACCAACATTAGCGCCACGTTTAAAGACAGCTGATCTTAAGGGATTAGCCGTGATGGTTCATGCGAATGGTGACAATTACTCAGATACACCAGCGTTAGGTGGTGGCGGAGAAAGGATTGCGTGTGGGGGGATTAAATAAAAAATTAATGTCACTTGAAAGTGCTAATATGTTGGCGGGGCTTCAAAACAAGCAACTATCATCTGACTAAATTATTGGAGATAAATTGATGAATTACCTACACACCATGGTCAGAGTATCCAACTTGGATGAATCACTGGACTTTTATTGTAATAAACTTGGATTAATCGAAGTCAAACGCACAGAGCACGCACAAGGTCGATTTACTTTGGTATTCTTAGCAGCACCAGATGATTTAACACAAGTAAAAACGATGCATGGACCGATGCTTGAATTAACATATAATTGGGATCCGCAACCCTATCCCGAAGGACGTAACCTTGGCCATCTGGCTTATGGTGTCGATAATATTTACGACACCTGTCAACGAATACAAGATGCAGGCATTGTGGTTAATAGACCACCACGTGACGGTTACATGGCTTTTATCCGTTCTCCAGATAATATTTCTATCGAATTATTACAAAAAGGTAAGGCACTACCGCCACAAGAACCATGGAGCTCTGCGCAAAATATTGGGCATTGGTAATCAACCCATTATTTGTGTTGTTTAAATTTACTAATCAAATAAGGAATAGAACACCAACCAATCCAGCCCTCGACTACCAAAACAAGTCCAGCCACCATAAAAAATATCTTGCTCATTCCAATCAATGCCGCAAGGAATAGAACAGCACCAATCACCACCCGATTTATTCGATCAGTTTTGTCAATATTGCACGGTTTTAAAAACATCATACACCTCTTTTTTTTGTTCGAAATGCGATCACATTTTGACACTTCCACAATAAAATCGGATTCAATCTAATTAAATTTATTAATGATAAATCTTGGGTAAGCAATTCTGCTTGAATAATTCCGCGCTCATGTATTCCGTCCAAAAACGCAACTTCACTTGGATTAAATGGAAATAATTTTGTAAGATTAACACGACAAAGATCCATCAGTTCGTTCGCCCATACTCGAATCCCCTTGCGCTCCTCCAACTCTGCGTGACGCAACATGGGCAATAGCATGTTTTTAAGCTCAGCCGGTTCAAAATTGATTTGATCCATTGATATGGTGCGCCAATCCTTTCTTGATGTGGCTCCATAGACAACAAATGCAATCCGCAGACGTTCAAAATCTAAACGCTCAAATTGACGGAAAACTTGGTACATATCAAATAAATCTCGACTGGAGTGCCGTGAAAACAAGGCATTTAATTTCCCGCCAATCAAATCATGATACTCCAACGTTGGAATTGACGTTGCTTGATAATTGCCTAATTTGGTTGAATCAAGTTTTACTATAGGCCAAAGATTTGCTCTGGAAATAAAGTTCAGATCCACCTCTATCTGTCCTTGTCGAATAAGGTCACTTTGATAACGCAAAGACCATTTCCCACCGGCATGCTCTTCCGATTTACGCATAATTTGATAATCTTTTTCTGCAATCAGCTTTTCAATTGTAGATAGAACAACGGGCTTTTCAGCCAACATGGTTTCACGATCGAGACCACCAATGTAATTTAAATCAATATCAACGCTCAATCGAGGTAAATCAAAATAAAATAAATTTAGTGCCGTTCCCCCTTTTAATGCTAATCGACTCGCTAAGTAATCATTGCTAAAAATTGCATTTAACAAATCCATTAATCGAATAACTTTTTCCAAAATTTCCGGACGGAACCCAGTCTGCATTGCTACGGTACTTAAGCGTTCTTTTGAGATTTTCATACTTCACCTATATCAAACTGCTCATCCCACTTTTCATGAAAGAGCTCTTCTGGAACAATAAGTTTCCAGTCTTTTACAAGCACACCATGTTTACGATAGCCACGGTGCATATAATGGGTGGTTACTGATAAATGTTCTTTTAATCGGTCTAATTGTTCATTGGTTACAGCCAACCTAACCTGTTTACTTGACAAATAAAATCCAAGTTTAGCGATGGTTGTTTTGTTGTTAAGCTGCAAAGCATAGGAAATGGTCTTATCAATATTAATTGATTCAATTAAATCAATGGACCGCCATACTTCCTCTAGTCCACCACTGAGGTTAATCCTATCTAATACATCAACTAAAGTGCGTTCAATACTTGTAACTTTAATGTCATAACCATGATAATCGACTGTTTGAATTAAAGTATGTTCATCGTCTAGAGGCAGAGCGGAGGGAAACGCATGCGCTAAAAAACGGTCATCACGAAATTGAAACGACCTGATTTGTCTATCACTTAAAAAAACATAATCAAAGTGTGATGAGTGTGCATATCCATGAAATTGTAAAGCAGAATGATATGCAATAACTGCATCTGGTGTGCAAACATTAATAATTAAATACGGGTCAACTGGAAAGTGTGTTGCCTCAGCACCAGATGGCACAGCGGCGTACAATCCGCGTTTAATGGGTATTATATTTCCTCTTTTTACATGCTGAGCAATCATCACTCGACAGGTGGCTGGAGGATTATTCATTGCATGCACAAATTCATCATAAGAAAAAACAGGATGATGAAAAAGGAACTGATGCACTTTAGATGCCATATGACGCATTCCTTCATAAGAGATATATATAATATAATTATTGAATATAAATTGCAATTATTTATATATCCTGGAATACAGTCTGGCAACAACTGGCAAGAGCAGGTAAAATACAGACCCATCCATTCACCACGACTGCTTGCCACACATGAATGATATTATCGAGAGCCCAGAACAATTAACGACTGAAAATCTAATCACAACGCAGACAGACTGGGACCATCCTACTCCATTCTTACCCATACAAAATCAAGACACTCTCTATCCACTTCATGCCTTACCTCAAATTTTGCAAAAAACCGTTACTGAATATCAACAGTATGGTCAACAACCAATAGCGTTAGTTGCGTGTAGTGCGCTGGCCAATGTTTCGCTAGCGTGTCAGTCACTGGCGAATGTGGCGAGAGATCAACATTTGATGAGTCCAATTTCACTTTATTTTGCAGTTATAGCGGAATCGGGTGCTAGAAAAACGGCATGCGACTCCACTTTTTCGAGTGCTGTGCGTCATTGGGAAGAAACCGTTCGAGAAAAGCGACTCCCAATAATCCAAGCCTCATTAGCCTTGCATCGCGCTTGGCAAATGCAACGAGATGAAATGATTTTACAATTAAAAAACACTTCCTTCTCAGATGATAATTCCGGTGACTTGGCAGAACTTGAAGAGCTCATGTTTCATGAGCCAGAAATCCCATTGCAACCAAGCCTTTATTTCGAAGATGTCACTCAGGAAGCCTTGGCTCATCATCTTTCAAAAGGTTGGCCCAGCTCATCACTATGGAGTGATGAAGCTGGTATTGTGATTGGGAGTCACAGCATGAAATCCAATCCAACGCGTTTTGTCGCTCTGTTAAATCGCTTGTGGGATGCGAAAATTTTCACAGCTCATCGCAAAACATCCGATAATTTTATACTAAAAAACAGACGGCTCACTTTGAATTTAATGATGCAGCCTATTTTAATGCAACAACTATTACTACAACCAAACAGCATCGCACGTCAAAGTGGTTTTTTGGCACGTTGTTTGATTGCCTACCCCAATAGTCTTATGGGACAACGCTTCTACCTAGATCCTGTTGACACACAGGAATGCTTCAAGGCTTACAATCAACGTATCACCGATTGTTTATCACAAACTGAAGATTTAACAGTCAAAGGATGTGTTAACCTCCCCACCCTGCTCATGAATTTTGCTGCCAAAAAACAGTGGACACAATTTTTCAATCGCATTGAATCGGGCTTATCCGAAAATGGTCAGTGGTCTATGATAAGAGACTTTGCCAGCAAAGCCGCTGAAAACGCGGCTAGGCTCGCCGCACTTTTTCATCTTTTTGAAGGGAAAGAAGGCGATATTGCCGTTGAACACATGGATCAAGCAATTGAAATCATTGATTGGCATATGCAAGAAACACGTCGATTATTAACAGCGGACTCAACCGCAGCACTTGGCGGCGATGCGCAAAAACTCAAGAAGTGGTTACTTGAGAAGAATATTTCCATAACCAACATACGGGAAATTCAACGCATGAGTCCCCTTCGTGACAAAACACGCGTCAATGACGCCATAGCTGTTTTAATTGAACACAAAGTGATGCGAATGATGAAAGACGACAATAAGACTTATCTGGAGGTCAATCCTTATTGTTTTTAATCTATTGAATATGCTGCTGTGATCAGCTCTTCTCCAAGTTTATTTATTCAGCCGCGCCAACGAGTGATGGAAAATATTTAATAGCTTTTTAGTATCAAACATAACCGTTTTACTATTTGCTGTTTGCATTGAATGTTTTCGCATGAATGCTATAGCATAAAATAGCCTATAAAAATCAAGTCTGGCTTGTGCTGATCTGTCAAGATTCAAGGCTGCTGCCCAGTAATCAGTATATAGGGTATCAAAACCTTCGAGTTCAAGACAGGTGCTCGTTAATGCAATCACCAATAATGGGTCGCCAAAACAAATTTCATCAACGTCTACGATACCTGTAATTTTACCATTGTGTACCAGTACGTTTCGTTCCGTGGCATCCCATAGAAAAGGTCTTGGTCGAATAACGCCAAAACATTTTTCCATATCTTTTGCAACATTAAGAACTTGTGTGACGAGATGTGGATTAAAAGCAGCCGATTTGGTTATATGATCTTTGTATAGTTTCAGTCTGTTAAACAAAAACTCATACCATGTTTTTTCTATAGGCATATCGTTATAACTATCCAGAATACCATAACCTGGTCCTTCAGGAAGGCTAGCACATAGAGCCTGTATGTTAACCATCTCATTAGCTAAACTTTTCTTATCTGCATCTGTAAGCTGTGGATAGACATTAATAAGATCATCTCCAGACAAGCGCATCATCAGTAATGCTGGATACGGTGAGTACTTGGCATCTAAATCCGATTTGATAAATTCAGCAAGCGGAACTCCCAGAGGAAGTAGCATTTTCTGCCATGCAATAGCTGCGTAAAATTTATTTTTGTGACTGATATTCGTCATACGGAGTACATATTCTGTATCATGGGTCTTCACAGCGTATACAAAATTTTGATCACCAGTTGCCATTCGTGTCGAAGATAACACTACTTCGCCTATCATTGAATGTACGATAGAAGATGCAATTTGTTCATTGGGTGTCGGGCTATCAGTATTCATTGGACTCCACTGAATTTAATCTATTTTCTTTGCAATCGATTTTACTCCTTTACAACTGGTTAAGTAAGGTCAGCCGTAACCTGAATGCTGTAGTAAGATCGCTATACGATCCACTTGCGACATTGCGACATTGCGACAAAATTGTAATGGGCCAAATTAAATTGCCGATAGTAGCTACATTAGGTTGCCCGTTCATCACCAATGTTTTTGCCATGAATATAGAGTCCATGCTGTTAATGATGGAGATCCGAATGAATTACAGGAAAAATAATGTAGCTACTATCGGCAATTTAATGTGGCCGTTTACACTAATAACTACCTCTGTTTGTCGCAGATGTCGCAGGAAGCAAAACCCTATTTATTATAAATCTAAAAAACGTCGCTTTTCAGAAGTCGACTGTACCAGAACATTTTAGCTACAATGACAAAATAACTACATCTTCTTTACAGGGAACACGTATGAATTTCACCTTTCAACCACTAACAATGAAAGATCTGAGCCACTTACACCATTGGTTTCAAGAACCTATCATTCGGCAGTTTTACGCCAGAAATACAGTGTGGTCATTGGACGATATCAAGCAAAAATATCAACCGAGAATTATAGGCACAGAAAATATTCCGAGCTTTATCATCGAAATAAATAACCAGCCCAGCGGCTTTATTCAATATTATTGTCTTCAAGAACACCCTCATCCTGAAGGCATCGAGGGTGATACCAATCCATTGTTTAAAAAATACCTGCCCAATGAAATGGCGGGTATTGATGTGTTTATTGCTGATGATCAAAATCGCAGCAAAGGACTTGGTGTGCAAATCATCAATCAATTTATTGCTACATTTTTAATGGGATATCAACTCATCGTTGTTGACCCGGAGCGAAATAATCTGCAAGCCATTCGGTGTTA
This sequence comes from Legionellaceae bacterium, assembly GCA_947504875.1. Classification (GTDB taxonomy): domain Bacteria; phylum Pseudomonadota; class Gammaproteobacteria; order Legionellales; family Legionellaceae; genus CANNJI01. The sequence goes on along the minus strand of CANNJI010000039.1, from coordinate 1,535 downwards.
TGAAAAAGCCGGGTTTAAAAAAACAGATTTCAGTTCGGATGAGCACTATCTATTACTGATGAGAGAGACAAAACAGAGGCACCAATACGACTTATAGGATTAGTGAGCAGATAAAATCCGTGAAATAAACAATATTACTTGATACTTAGTAAACTCGCATATATTATATGTTTTTACTTTGTTGGGGTAGTTATGTGGACAAAAATACATGGTCAGATCGTTCAAGACGTGACGAAAGAAGCCATTTGGCAATTATGGACAGACGTCAATCATTGGCCATCCTGGCATGGCGACTTGGATTACTGCAAAATGAATGGTGCGTTCGAAGTTGGCAATCACTTTAAATTAAAGCCAAAAGGCGCGTTCCCTGTGAATGTCACCATCACTCACATCGATGAGGGCCTCAACTTCACAGATTGCACACGTTTTCCAGGTGCTAAAATGTATAACACACATGCGATAGCGAAAAGTGATACTGGACTGCTTCTTACCAATACATTGGTTGTAACCGGCCCACTTAAATGGCTATGGATCAAATTAGTCGCCGCTCATATTGCCAATACTGTCCCAGACGAAATGAATGCGCTGGTTGAGCTGGCAAGGAAATCAAATGCCTGATTCACCGTTTGGATTTGAAAAACCGGAAGATAGCCCTGGATTTTTATTGTGGCAAACAACCATGATATGGCAGCGAAAAATTAAAAAATCATTAGAACCTTATGAGATATCGCACGCTCAGTTTGTCATCATGGCCGTTCTGCTATGGTTCAATAAACATGCGTACGATACCACACAAACGGGCATCATCAACTGGACGAAACTGGATAAAATGACCGTCTCCAAGTCCATCAAAAAACTCATGACTCAGGGATTATTGACGCAAGTTGAACATGCAAAAGATACGCGAGCAAAAAGTGTCAGTCTAACGGAAGAAGGCAACAAGTTAATACACAAATTAGTCCCTATCGTTGAAAGCATCGATGCCGCTTTCTTCGGTTATATCCCCGTTGATGATAATCAATCTTTAATTCGTATGTTAAATAAGTTGGCCGAACAAGCATGATGAATCAACAAAGAAAATTTTGGATTGGTGTCGCCTCAAAAGACCACGTCGCCAATGGCGTAACCCTTGGGATCTGCCAATTTTGTCATGGTAAAGCAGCACCCGCAAAACGCTTAAGTAAAGGCGATATCGTAATTTATTACTCACCCAAACACACCATGGGTGAGCCTGAGTCTTATCAAAAATTTACAGCTATTGGCATAGTCACGGATGATGCGCCATTCCAAGTTCAAATGGCCCCGGGATTTAAACCCATGCGAAGACATGTAGATTATTTTGATGCACAACATGTAGATATTAAACCAATGATTGATGAGTTGCCCTTCATTACAAATAAACGTTCTTGGGGTTATACTTTTCGATATGGTTTTTTAGAAATTGACCGTGACTCATTTAAAATCATTGCTGAGAAAATGCTGGGATTCACACTATTCAATTCAATTTGGAATAATCAAAATAAGGTATAACACAT
>CANNJI010000038.1 GCA_947504875.1 Legionellaceae bacterium | reverse complement strand
TAAATGGTTTTTTTAATGATATCCTGCCAAGTATTGGAAATAGTCTGGATGGACGAATTAATGACAACTTCCAATTGCTGAAAACTTAGCATTTTGAAGTTGATTGGGTATATAGCCAATTAAATTTTATTTGACTTATTCTCTTACGGCAATGGCTCGTCGGCCTCCAGCCTCCTGCGCTTTATTTGCCTTCAGAAAATAAATCAAATAAAATTTAATTGGCTATAACGCGTTGCGACGTTAAGCCATTACCTGTCATCCCATTTTGGGAGCTGCGCCCGGTTTGTGAAGTGGACTTTCAAGCCGCTGCATAAGCGGAAAGAGATCACAATACGTTCTCACCTCACATAAGGTGGTTAAGTAGGCTAAATCGGCTGCCGCGTATGTCCTGAGTGCATATGGGGTTCCAGCGGGGGTCCTGCCCTCATAGTATGGGAGATTATATTCCTCAACACCGAGACCAGACAGGATAGCAAAATCAACACCGAGACCAGACGTAGAAGAAGCCGGTGTGTACCAGAATTCATTTGCCCTTGTCATCAAATTGCGGCAAAACGTCAAAGATCGCACAAATGTAAACGGAAGGGTTGGGAAAAATGACTCGTCACGGCTGCAATAGTGTTGAGCCACATGGGCCGGAACGTAGCGCTGGGCTAATCCAACGACTTTAGTCCATTGGTGTTGCATCTCCTCAAGATAAAAATAATGCGGGTTACGATACTGATTAACATAGGTTTGAAGGGCATCAATGAGGGGTGAGAAATCATAATGTGTTTCATGTTTGGTCACGCCATTTAATTCATAGTCCACGCCATCATCCACTTGAGCATTGTATTGCATCAGCAAGGATTGTTTTATGATGTCACCTTGCTCGCTGCAAGGTAAGCAATCCAGCATCATGTTGCACATATACCGAGTATCCAATGCCCATAAGGCATATCGAAAGGCTGTTGTTTCAAATGTTCGGCCAGAATAATCGGTGGCAACTCCCGTCATCATTAATAATTCAGGAGAAATTCTTAACATTTTTTCTGCTTTATCTTGTTCGCCACGCATGACCCATAATAATAATTTATTCGCTATATCTTGCAGATGAGGCAGTCGAAATAAGCCTTGGGTTGTTTTTGATACCAGCGCTAAGGTTGATCTCTCTCGTACGGTTAAATACGAGCTAATGACGCGAGCGGTTATATCTTCTGGCAAGGTATTTAGGTTTATTGGCATTATATAGTACTCACTGAACAGAATGGGTGCATTGTATTTGAAAAAAACAAAATTAGCAAATTTAATTCATTTATCGTAACTCCCCACGTCTTTCCGAGCACAGCGAGGAATCTTCTGCGATGTGGCACTGTGACGCATTCTGAGCTCCCTCGCTGTGCTCTGAATGACGGAGGGGGTGGGGAGTTACCATCTGTCAATACAAAAAAGCTCTTAACTGACGCAGTTCGTTCAATTTTACTAATTAATATGCAGGATATATGAACGCAATCTTTATCTTTAAGTTATTAAACATAGAAAATCCTTCCCAAAGTAGATGAGTCCATATAAGTTACAAAAAAGTAATATGAAGCGAGAGGTTGAGTGGATGCTGTTTAAAAAATTATATTTTCCTTGCATGGGTTTTTTTCTGCTGTGTGTCGCATGGTTTTTCTACCATAACATGCCTCATATCATTCATTTTATTTATGGACTAGGGGTATTTGCGCCGATATTGTTTGTTGTAATGTATTGTGTGGCGACATTTTTATTCCTTCCAACCTTACCCATTGTTTTAGCTGCAGGCGCATTATTTGGACCCTTATTGGGAACGGCGCTTAATGTGTGCAGCGCGACCCTCAGTGCTGCATTTGCTTTTATTATCAGTCGACAGGTTGGTTTACACTGGATGTCTATCCAGAAAAAAGAGCGCATTACTTCGTTTGTTGAAAAAATTGAAAGTCATGGTTGGAAGTCCGTTGCAGCCTTTAGACTCATGCCTTTTGTGCCGTTTAATCTGGTGAATTATGGGTTTGGTCTTACCCGAATTCGGTTGCGGTCGTATGTGATCGCAACCTTTATTTTTATTATCCCTTATAAAGTCATCATGACTTATTCTGGCTATATAGGGGCGGCTAATTATCCAAAAATTTCTCCGCATCTAAAGCAGCCATACAGCCAAATCCAGCTGAAGTAATGGCTTGTCGGTACACATGATCAGCTACGTCTCCACAGGCAAATACACCTGGAATATTGGTTTCTGTGGCCATGCCCTCTAAGCCTGCGCGAATTTTCAAATACCCATTGTTCATGAGCAGTTGGTCTTTAAATAAGTCTGTATTCGGAGTATGACCAATGGCTATAAAAACCCCATCAACAGCAATGTCTTGCGTTTCGTTGGAGTTTACATTGCGCAACCGTGCGCCCGTTACGAATTTTTCGTTTCCAAGGACTTCGTTAAGGCTATGATCCCATATAATTTTAATATTACCTGTGCGTGCTTTTTCAAATAATTTGTCTTGTAATATTTTTTCGCTTCGTAAGGTTTGTCTGCGATGAATCAAAGTAACAGATGCTGCAATATTTGATAAATATAACGCTTCTTCAACGGCTGTATTGCCACCACCGATCACACAGACCGCTTTGTTGCGATAAAAAAATCCATCACAGGTTGCGCAAGCTGAAACCCCTCGTCCCTGATAAGCTGTTTCTGAGGGGAGGCCTAAGTAACGGGCGGATGCGCCTGTTGCAATAATCAGCGCATCACACGTATAGCGCTCGCTGTCACCTTCAAGCACAAAAGGGCGTTGGTTAAGATCAACACGCATGATGTGATCATTAATGATAAGTGTTTGAAAACGCAGCGCATGTTCATGCATTCGAGTCATGAGGGCAGGGCCTTGCAAGCCATCAACATCGCCTGGCCAGTTATCAACATCCGTTGTGGTTGTGAGTTGCCCGCCCATTTGCATTCCCGTGATCAATACTGGATTTAAATTTGCACGAGCTGCATAAACTGCTGCCGTATATCCTGCTGGACCAGAGCCTAAAATTATCAGTCGATGATGATTAGTTGTTTGCATCGTCTGTCTGCCTTATGATTTGTGTTAAGATGCATATAATAAAACACAATACATTAAAATATCTATGGGAAAACAGCAAATGGGTCGTTCCGAAGGCAATTCAAAAGCAGTTTGGCCACCTTTTCTAATCAAACGGTTAAGTGAAGGGAGTTTTATCCTTGTTTTAACACTGGCGTTGTTTGTATTTTTTTCGCTTCTTACTTATGATGCAGCCGATCCAAGCTGGTCCCATGTACGATTTACGAGTCATCCCATTGTTAATGCAGGCGGTTGGGTTGGGGCTCATCTTGCAGATGGATTATATTTTGCTTTTGGATTCGCGGCTTTTGCTTTGCCGCTTGGTTTTGCCTATTTGTCAGGCGTAATATTGTATGACCATCGCGCTTTACGTGTTGTTGACAAACACATGTTGGCACTCCGTGCGGTTGGTTTTCTATTGAGCTTGGCTGGTACGTGTGGGTTGCTCTCTCTTTTATGTTCACTTCCCCAGCAGTTTAGATTCTATGGTGCAGGTGGTTTTTTTGGGCGTACGCTGTCGATGGGGTCGGTCTCCATCTTAAATTTGCAAGGTGCGTTGTTGCTTTTATTGGGCTTGTTTTTGGTTGGCATCACATGGCTTACAGGGTTGTCTTGGGTAAAAATGACGGAGTGGATTGGTCGTTCTTGTCTTTACTCGGCACATCAATGCGCAATTTTTAGTCGAAAGATAGTTCAATATGTTCAAGTTAAAGTGCAAAAAACTCAAACGCTGCGGCGTGAGCGTGCAGATTTGGCTCGCACAAAAACGCCAATGCTTATTCCTTCGGAGCGTCCGGCACCCGTTGTTTTTGCTAAAAAAGAAAAAAAACAAGAGATGGTTGTCGTGCCGGTCGTTGATAAGCCAATTTCGCGTCCTACAAAGTCGATACCTTCAGTGGTTGTTTCAGGAGAACTGCCTGCCTTGTCTCTTTTGAGCAAAGGGATCCCGAGTAAACCCTTGGGAGGGCATACACACGAAGCATTAGAACATTTTTCACGAGAGGTTGAGCAACATTTAATGGATTTTGGTATTCAAGCTGATGTGGTTGCAGTGCATCCTGGCCCTGTGATTACGCGTTTTGAATTACAACTTGCAGCAGGTGTTAAAGTCAGTAAGCTCACTGCGCTTTCAAAAGATTTAGCACGTTCGTTATCTGTAACAAGTGTACGTGTTGTTGAAATTATTCCTGGAAAAACCGTTGTGGGCATTGAGCTACCCAACGAACATCGTGCAACGGTTTCTTTTTCTGATGTATTAAGTGCAGACGTTTTTCAACATGCGCATTCCCCCTTAACGTTAGCCCTAGGTGTTGATATTGCTGGTCATCCAATGGTTGTGGACCTCGGTAAAATGCCGCATCTCTTGGTTGCAGGAACCACGGGCTCAGGTAAATCTGTGGGTATTAATGCAATGATTTTGAGTATTTTATTTAAATCCTCACCCGAAGAAGTTCGGTTGATTATGGTTGATCCTAAAATGTTGGAGCTGTCTGTATATGATGGGATCCCGCATCTATTAACCCCCGTTGTGACGGATATGAAAGAAGCGGCGAGTGCATTACGTTGGTGTGTCGGCGAAATGGAGCGACGCTATCGACTCATGGCTTCTTTTGGCGTGAGAAACCTCGCAGGGTTTAATGCAAAAGTTATCGAAGCAACCGCTCAAGGAGAAAAACTGGTTGATCCTTTATGGAAACCCATCGACTCCATGGACCTAGAGGCTCCTGCACTTGAAACTTTGCCGTACATTGTTGTTGTGATTGATGAATTAGCTGACATGATGATGGTTGTTGGTAAAAAGGTAGAACAACTGATTGCCCGTATTGCTCAAAAAGCACGTGCCGCAGGGATTCATTTAATCCTTGCTACACAACGCCCTTCGGTTGATGTGCTGACTGGATTGATTAAATCAAATATTCCAACGCGAATTTCGTTTCAAGTGTCCTCAAAAATTGACTCTCGTACCATTTTAGATCAACAAGGTGCCGAGCAATTATTGGGCGCAGGTGATATGTTGTTTTTAGCGCCAGGTACCGGTGCTCCTTTACGCGTGCATGGTGCATATATTGATGATCAAGAAGTTCATCGTGTTGCAGATGATTGGCGTGCCCGCGGTGCTCCCCAATACATTGATGAAATCACGCAAGTCTCTGGTGAGTTTGGAGAGGCAGGTGCCGAGGAAGATACAGAAGACACCGATTTATTATACGATGAAGCTGTTCAGTTTGTGTTGCAAACGCGTAAAGCCAGTACTTCTTCGGTGCAAAGGCGCTTTAAAATAGGTTATAATCGTGCTGCGCGTTTGGTCGATGAAATGGAGCGCACCGGCGTAGTGGGACCATTGGAAGGCGGCTTTCGAGATGTATTGGTGTCTTCAACAAGTGATGGGGGCGCGTTATGAAAAAAAACAAAGGGTTTTTAGTTCTGTTGTGTTGGATCCCTTCACTTTTTGCTCAATCGGATAGCCTGCTTTTGCAGGCGAAGTTGGATGCTATTCAGAGTATGCGTTCTGGTTTTGAACAAGTGATTTATGCAAAAGCACGAAGATTGTCGACCTCATCAGGGGACATGGCCCTGCAACGGCCAGGGCGTTTTTTGTGGAATACCAAAGAGCCCATGCCTCAAAAAGTGATTGCTGATGGAACGCGACTTTGGGTTTATGATGTTGATCTAGAGCAAGTGAGCGTTAGCGCTCAAAAAAAAGGATTAGGACCAACCGCGGCATTGTTTTTAAGCGATGAAAAAGGCAGCATAGAAAGAGATTTTATTGTGAGGATGGAGAAAATCGAGGGTGATTTTATTTTTCATATGAAAACAAAATCGACCCAAGCTAATATTCAAAAGATGATATTACGTTTTAGGGGGGAGACATTGCACGCAATGGACCTATTTGATCAACTGGGTCAACGTACGCAAATTGTCTTTAAACGACCAACAATGAATCTTGCTTTACCATTAAATTTATTCAAATTTAAACCACCGCGAGGGGTGGATGTGGTGAAACAAGATCAGGGGATCTGATGATCGTACATCGATGGGTTAAAAAATGCTGGATATCTCTGGGTGTGCTCATGTTTGTTGCAGCCCTATTGATGAGTGTTGTTCGCATATTGGCTCCGACGGCGCATCGATATAAAGCACAACTCGAGTCCCATCTATCAATACTGATGGGGGAGCCTGTCACCATCAAGCGAATGCATGCGAGTTGGTATTGGTTTGAGCCTGTTTTAAAGTTAGATCACGTGGTCGTTTCGCATGATGGGGAAAAAGTTTTATCTTTCAAAGAATTATTGGTTGGGATTAATATTTTAAGCTCTTTGTGGCACTGGCAAATCCAGCCAGGCATTTTGTTTATTGATAAAGTTCATTTAAAGATTCATCAGGACAATAATCATTGGCGTGTAGAGGGTTTTTCAGGCGCTGATTATACAACACATTTAACTTCTCGCTCTTATTTGCCTTTATTAGGCTGGTTGCTTTCGCAACAAAAAATTGTTGTGAAAAACGTGACAGCAACGTTATACCTTCAAGATGGTCTTGTCATGCCTGTTCGTCAAATCGCCCTTATGGCGGTTAATAAACACGGACACTATCGATTAAAAGCACATGCCGCCTTGGGACTTGACGATGCAACTGATTTTTCCCTGCTCGGGGAACTAGATTTAGCTTCTGACATGTTCCGTGGAGCAAAGGGCTCTGTATTTTTCTCCTCAAAAAATATTCATATGGGGCAAATAAGTAATCTTCTTCCTCAGCAGCCCTATGAAATACTTAAGGGTAACGGTGAACTGAATGTTTGGCTCGATCTAAATGATAATCGAGTAAAACAATTGCAGTCCGAAGTTCATGTGTCAGATGCAGTCTGGCGAAGAAGAACATCTAAAAAAACACATACAGTTAATAAATTTGATGCAAATCTAGCTTTTACGCCACTTAATAAAGGTTGGAAATTAACAGCTAATCAGATTGAACTAGAAACGCCTAAAGGCGTGTGGCCTCAAAATGAAGCGATGGTTAGTTATGATAAACCGTCACAAACGGTTCAGGTATTTATTAAAACCTTGTCTCTTTTATCACTAGACACCTTAGGCATTGAATGGCCTGTGGCGTTCGAAAAAATATTCAAAATGAATCCAAGCGGCCAACTAACAGATAGCCAGATTGGTGTTACAGCAGGCGAGGTCAGTTCTTTTTTATCACGGTTTTCTGCGCTTAGTTTTGAAGGAAATGGTGTTGTCCCGCAGGTAAAAAATCTTTCAGGCGCATTTTATTGGGAGCCTACACAGGGGCGACTTGAACTGGATGGTCAAAACACAGCACTCACATTCAGTGGTCACTCACCGTTGCAGTTTGATGAGGTCAATCTAGCCTTAGATTGGAAAACACTCAGTGAAGGGCTTCGTTTAAACTTGGACCGATTTGTTGTTAGTCATCGGCATCTTTTGTTAAGCGCTCGCGGACTATTAGATGGGGTTTCAAATGAGTCATTAGGTTCTCTCCAGTTATCAGGTGAGTTCTCGACAGAGGGCGCAGAGTATTGGATACCATTGCTTCCATTGCATGGTCATGTTAAACCGAAATTAGAAGCTTGGCTAAAAAATGATATAAAACAGATTCAAAATGCAACAGGAAAATTTAAGGTTGATGGACCATTAGCTGATTTCCCATTCGATAAAAAACCAGGGGAATTTTCTATTTTAACAACCCTTCAAGGCGTTGATTTGGCTTTTAGTCAGGATTGGCCTGTTGCGCACGATATAGACGCCTATTTACGCGTTAATAAACGAGATTTAAGTGCTGACATAAGCCACGCGGATTTAGGCGGTGTTGTTTCTGATAAAATTAGCCTGCGTGTTGATGGTTTGGGATTGGGGCAAGAAACCTTAACGGTTCATGGTAATGTAGAGGCCCCTGCAGATAAAATGCTTGAGTACGTTTTAAATTCACCCTTAAAAAAACATTTAGATAAATTAAATGCGTTAAAAATTGGCGAAGAAGCCGCTTTGGATTTAGGTCTTGAAGTTGCGTTATATCCAGAAAGTGATGATGTATTGGTTCGCGGTATGCTGCTATTTAACGACAATACCCTTACTGTTCACCATACCTTCAGTGATTTTGTCTTAAATCACCTCCTAGGCATTGTTTATTTTGATGAACATGGTGTTTCAGATAGCTTATTAACCGCATCTTTTTTGGATGAGCCAATGGCGGTAAGGGTTCGAACAATCAAGGCAAAAGAATCTTATACGTTGATTGAACTTAAAACGAAACTTTCAGCAGCAATTTTGCGTCATCATTATAACATTCCTATCCTCTCATGGATGGAGGGACCTATTGCATTGGTCGCGGCTATCCAATTAACGGATAATCCATCGGTTGCTGATCACTTCGATTTAAATGCGGGGTTAAACGACGTTAAAGTTAACTTACCCGAACCCTTCGGAAAATTAGTGGATGAGCCAGCCAATTTTTCCTTGATTGCAGACGTTAATCTTAAAAAAAATATTCAAGTAAAGTTAAATTATGCTGAAAAACTAAAAGCAGACTTAACCTATTTGCCCAATGAAAAATCATTTAAATTAATGAGCGGCTCAGCATGTATTGGATGTACAACACTTCCGCAAAAAAACTCAAAAGAAGGCGCCTCATTGGTGGTAACGCTTCCGCGGGTTGACTGGTCCGCGTGGCGTCGTTCTTTGGCTCTGTTACCAGCGAGTTCAACTTCATCTGTCATGCCACTCGATGGATTTAAAACGGTGAACATTGATATTGGCGCATTGGATATCATGGGTAAGCATTATGATGCGATGAAGATTCGTGCGGATGCTATGTCTACAGGAAAATGGGCTTTTAAAATTGCTCAAGATCAGTTGATTGCAGATTTGGTTTATGATCACCCCACCTATACTATCTCAGGAAAAGTATCGCATTTTGTGTTCGATAAACCAGACAACGCATCAAAACCAGTGATTGAATCCCCCCATCATTTTAACCCGAAAGATATCCCAAGTTTCGATATAACATTTAATGATTTTATCTTTAACTCGAAACCCCTAGGACAAGGTTCTTTTAAGAGCTCCGCGAGTAAAAATGGTTGGCATGTGGATACGTTTCATCTGGAATCTGATGCCTATGTCTTTGATGCACAAGGCGACTGGAATGTGAATTCCGGCCTGAACGAGAGCTCAACTGATGCAAAATTACAGATTAAGAAATTATCATCCATGCTGTTGTTGTGGAATATTTCCCCTGTGGTCGAGGCTAAGCAAGGTGATATTCAATTTAAAGGGAAATGGCCAGGCTCACCCGAAGATTTTTCTTTAAAACGACTCAATGGAGACATGGCGATAAGTTTCAAGAAAGGGCGCGTCACGCATTTGAGTAAAGAAACAGAAAAAACATTAGCGTTTGGAAAACTGTTGAGTATTCTGAGTTTACAAACCATCCCCAGACGATTGCAACTTGATTTTAGTGATCTTTCAAAAGATGGCTATAGCTTTGATTTATTCAAAGGTAATTTTGTTATCAATAATGGCGTAATGAAAACAGACGACAGTTATATTGACGGCCCCGTGGCCTACGCAACCATGAAGGGCGATTTGGATCTAGATAAAAAACTATATAATCTTGATTTGAATGTCTCGCCCCATATCACCGCCAGTTTACCTATCGTTGTTGCCATCGCCGGTGGGCCTATTGCAGGACCGATTGCAGGCATTGCAACATGGGTTGCAAGTAAAATTATTAATAAAGGGGTCGAGAAAATCAGTGGATATACCTATAAAATCTCAGGGCCCTGGTTAGAGCCGGTTGTTCAGCAAGTTCATATTTTTAAAAAACAGGAACCAGAAGCAAAAACTGACGCAACCTGACCAAATATTGATTTCATTAAGACATCTATGTTAACATCAGGGTCAAATCAATACGACGAGGTGTAGGTGTAATGAATAATAACCAGGTTGATGACTCAAAAAACAAGCAAATGGCGATGTCAGCGGCGTTTCAAATGGCCGTTTATAATTATTGGTGTAAAATAAATCAAGCATTTTGGGCTCTTTTGATGTTATGTATATCTGCTGTTGCTTATGCAGTGAGTCCTATAGGGGCTGTTTTAAACTTTGGCGCTTCGGTGTTATCTAGCATATCGAATTGGTCGTTCTTTTCTTCTGAAGACGATGAAAATAACATCACCACTTTTTGCCCTAAAAATTTGCCAGAGGGGCTTGAATATCAACAGGTTCCAGGGGATGGCAGTTGTTTTTACCACGCGGTTTCATTGTATCTTGGAGAACACAAAGATACCCTTCGTCAATTTGTAGCAGCAAAAATGGTTGCTGATAAGCGAGATTTTCGATGGTTATTTCCAAATGCAGCGGCGCTTAATGCACATGTAGAAGGGATCTTAAATAATGCATGGGCAGATGATGTAGAGCGTAATTTATTAATGAAGCTCTACAATAGACCCATCATTGTGATTCGTGAAAATGGCCTACACAATATTCCTGATGATATTGATGAGCCAGGAAAATATACGGCAGATCCACTCTTTGTTTTTTATAATGGGGTTAATCATTATGACGGACTGATCGTAAAACCAGGATACTCTGCGAAAGACATTTTAGCTGAAATTAGAAACGATATGCCTATGTTCGGTCAGCAACCGGCCCTTCTGCCAGTCTGATCCACTATTCGCGAAGTCCAGTTCCTTTCATCATCATCCTACAGTTGGCTGCAATTAAGGCCAGCAGTAGGGTGATGATAATGCTCATTGCCAGGGGCATGTTGATCTCAATATTATCCAACATTGCATATCTAAGCGCATTAATCATATAGTATATCGGATTAAATAAATTTAAATGTTGCCAAAAAGGTGGCAGCATTGTGCTTGAGTAAAAAACGCCGCCTAAATAGATGAGCGGGGTTAAAATAAACGTAGGCACAATGGCAACATCATCAAAGGTATGCGCGAGCATTCCATTCATAAATCCAGCAAGTGAAAACAGCGCACTGACTAAAATCACAATGAGTAATGTAAAGGGAAGATGACTCAAGCTAATTTCGGTGAAAAAACAGGCAACAATAAAGACAAAAACAGCAACAATAAGACCTCTTAACATGCCACCCAGTGTATACCCCAGAAGGATTAAACTCCAGTGCATTGGGCTAACAAGCATTTCTTCAATGCTGCGTTGAAATCGTACGCTAAAAAGAGAGGTTGAGACGTTTGCGTAAGCATTGGTAATCACCGCCATCATCACAAGGCCAGGCGCTATAAATGTTGTGTAACTATGTCCGTTAATTGGGCCTATGCGTTGCCCGACTACGGAACCAAAGATTAAAAAATAGAGTAACGTGGTGATGATGGAAGGCAAAAAGGCTTGCGAAGCAATACGAAACATACGAACGACCTCTCGTCGAACTAGGGTATACAATCCGATGACTTGAGGATTAGTTATCATCATGAATAATGTCCATAAAAAGTTCCTCTAGTCGATTGTTTTTGTTACGCAGGCTTTGAATTGTAATGTTTTGGTCATTGAGTTTTAAAAAAATATCATTCATGGTGATGTGATGTTCTACACGTAATTCGAATGTATGTGAGTCAACGCGCGATGTTACCCAAGGGGCGAGTTCAGGTACCTCAATGAGTGGCTCGGATGTGCTGAGTAGATATGTTTGATCTTTAAGTGTGGCCAGTAGCTTTTGCATAGAGGTGTTTTTAATGATTTCACCTTTGTTGATAATCGCAATGTTTTTGCATAAAAGCTCGGCTTCTTCTAGGTAATGTGTCGTTAAAATAATGGTCGTTCCTGCTCGATTGGTTTCTTTAAGAAATTCCCACATGCTACGTCGAATTTCAACATCAACACCAGCGGTTGGTTCATCAAGAATTAAGACGGCAGGGGAATGAACCAACGCGCGCGCGATCATTAAACGTCGCTTCATCCCGCCAGATAACTGACGTGCAATGGTTTTTCGTTTGTCCCAGAGGCCTAATTGATGCAAGAGTTCAGTCACTTTTGATTGTGCAACGCGACGTGACAATCCATAGTAACCGGCTTGATTTAATAAAATTTGCTCACAGGTTTCAAAAATATTGAGGTTAACCTCCTGCGGGACCAGTCCTAAGCAACGTTTAGCTTGGGTGGTTTGTGTATCCAGATCATATCCATGAATAGAAATATGCCCTGAAGTTTTCATCAGTAGGGTGGATATGAGCCCAATGGTTGTTGATTTTCCCGCGCCATTGGCACCGAGCAAAGCAAAAAAGTCACCTTTCTTAACGGATAAGTCGATACCTTTAAGTGCTTCAAAACCGTTGGCATATGTTTTTTTGAGTTGTTTAATGTTGAGAGCGTTCATAGAGGTAGCTTAAGCGATTAAGTGGTGCTTCGCAATATATTGATCATTTAATAAATGTAACTCCCCGCTACGTCATCCCGAACCCGAGCGCAACGAGGGTGAGGGATCTCCTGTCTGGTGGCACAATTTTTAAAGAGTCGATTGATACAAGTCGTTCCACTCTGGGTTCAATGCATTAATCAAATCATGCTTCTTTTTTCGTGACCACCCTTTGATTTGCTTCTCTTGTTCAATAGCTACAGCGATACTTCCACAGACCTCATAGTAAACCAATCTGTCCACGTTATATTTTTTGGTGAATCCCGCAACCAATTTACTTTTGTGCTCATAGATCCGACGTATCAGATCATTGGTAACGCCAGCACACAAAACATTGTTGCGCTGTAACTCTCCACGTCTTTCCGAGCACAGCGAGGAATCTTCTACGATGTGGAACTGTGACGCATTCTGAGATCCCTCGCTGTGCTCGGGATGACGTATGGTGTGGGGCGTTACTAATTCACGTTACGCGGCGTCATGCCCCCAATGAAATGTCGTCCCGGAATTTAGGGCTGCTTGGTGAGCTTGCGAACCTTAGCAGTCCTTAATGTCCGGGATCAATTTTTCAAAGTGGCACTTTGCTGGTTGATGAATAGAACCCGGGCATTAACTGCGACTATGCTCACTGCGTTCGCCAAGTCGCACTAAATCCCGGGATGGCAGCATTACGATACTGCGTAACGTGAGTATTAAATATAAATTGATTGTTCGGGCAAATCAGATCGCCATGCAGGAGTTAAAAAACATGGCCTGTTAATGAGTCCGTGCGTAAGGTGAGTTACTAATAAATCGATTATAGTATTCAATATGGGCTAATTACAGATTTATCAGAGGCGATTGTTTTTTGCGAATGACTTAGTTCACTCTAAATGACGTGTTAATTTATGTTGTAGAACAATCTGGATGATTTATATAGCATCCAGATTGTTTTGAATAAATTAGCTGCCTTTTTTAGTTGCTAACTTTTCTTTAATACGTGCAGCACGGCCTGCTAAGTTGCGCAGGTAGTAAAGTTTAGCGCGACGCACATCACCACGACGCTTAACAGTAATACTGTCAACCACAGGGCTGTATGTTTGGAAAACACGCTCTACACCAACGTTGTGTGAAATTTTGCGCACAGTAAAAGCAGAGTTAAGTCCACGGTTACGTTTTGCAATAACAATGCCTTCAAATGCCTGTAAACGCTCACGTGCACCTTCTTTAACTTTTACTTGAACTAAAACGGTATCACCAGCGCTAAATTCAGGAATTTCTTTTCCTTGCATTTGCTCAGCGTTCAGTTGGTCAATGATGTTCATGTTTACTCCTCGTGTTCGAGTTTAAATTCATTCAGTAACTGTTTATCTAATGCAGTTAATGAACATGTTTCTATTAAATCCGGTCGTTTTAACCAGGTTTTTCCCAATGACTGTTTCCGCCGCCAACGCTCTATGTCGCGATGGTTTCCACTTAATAATACAGCCGGTACTTCTGTGCCATTCACACAAGCCGGGCGGGTATAATGGGGGTAATCCAATAACCCATTCATGAACGAATCTTGAGTGGCCGATCCTGGATGACCAAGGCTACCAGGAAGCAATCGAATCATTGCATCCATATAAACCATGGCTGCAAGTTCTCCTCCACTCATTACAAAATCTCCCAACGACCATTCTTCGTCAATATCTTGGGTGATGATGCGTTCATCAAGTCCTTCATAACGCCCTGCAATAAACAGCAAGGATTGTTCTTTTTCGACCAAACAGTTTAAATCAGCTTGCTGTATGGTCTTGCCCTGAGGGCTTAAATAAATCGTTTTACATCCTGCTGGTAAATTCATTCGTGCATGTTGAATCGCGGCATGCCAGGGTTCAAACATCATCACCATGCCAGGACCACCGCCATAAGGCTTGTCGTCTACTTGACCGTGATTTGTCTTAGCCCAATCACGAGGATTCCAATGTTGAAAATCCACGAGTCCATCGGCAATTGCTCGCCCTGTAACACCATAATGCATCGGTGTAAACATATCAGGCATCACGCTGATAACGCCAAAGCGTAACATCAACTAAAAATCCAAATCCCAGTCAACCGTTATTTGTCGGCTTTCACCATCCACCTTCACAATGACATCGTCAGGAAGATATGGAATTAAATAACGTTTATCGCCGCCCGTTACCACCAGTACGTCGTTTGATCCCGTAGGAATAATTTCTTCGACTGTACCTAATAACGCACCACTTGTTTGAACGACTGTCATACCGATCAGATCACGCCAGTAGTACTCGCCAGGCAAAAGCGCCGGAAGTGCTTCTTTTTTAATTGCAATGTCTAGATTGGTGAGCACCGCAACGTCTTCACGTTGTGAGTAGCCTTCAATCGAAGTCAGTACATGCTTGTCTGTTATCGAGTCATGCAAACGCTCAATGGGCTGCCAGAGCCCATTTCTTTTAACGTGCCAATCAGGGTATTGCAGAATTTTATCTCGAGGCTCGGTGGAGGAAATGACTGTAATCATTCCTTTTATTCCATTCGGACGTCCAAACTTACCTACAACAACCCATTCTGAATCTAAATGGCCCACATTAAGCTGCGATTTGTTTTTTACTTAATTCTTTTACCAAAGAACGAACGCGATCAGACAACTGTGCGCCAACACCTTGCCAATGCGCTAGTTTTTCAACTTCCATATGGAGTCGAATCTCTTGGCCACGAGCAACAGGGTTAAAATAACCAATGCGCTCAATGCAGTTCCCATCACGACGCCGACGGCTGTCTGTGACAACGATATGATAAAATGGCCGCTTTTTAGCGCCACCTCGTGATAAACGTATAACGACCATTGTTTTCCTCTGTGTTAACCGTAATCTATAAAAATGCCGTGTATTGTACGAAAAATAACGACACATTGGAAGATCAAATTTTAATTTATATTAAATCTTCTTCGCTTATTCATTTAAGCCCAGGAATTCCTCCCAATCCTCGCATCATTTGTTTCATTGCGCCTGGTTTGCTGAACTTTTTCATCATCTTTTGCATTTGTTCAAATTGCTTGAGTAGGCGATTCACATCTTGTATTTGTGTTCCCGAGCCAAGCGCTATTCGACGCTTACGAGAGCCGATGATTAGTTTGGGGATCCGCCGCTCTTTTTTAGTCATCGAATTAATGATAGCAACCGTTTGTTTTAGGGTTTTATCAGTGGCTTCCTTGTTTATCGCTTGCGGCAGCTTGCTCATGCCAGGCAGCTTACCTATCATGCTCTCCATACCTCCCATATTACTCATTTGTAAGAGTTGCTCTTTAAAGTCATTGAGATCAAATCCATGACCTTTCTTTAATTTTTTTGCAAGTTTGTCTGTGGTGGCCTTGTCTGTTTTTCGTTCAACATCTTCTATTAAAGAGAGCAAATCACCCATGCCCATGATGCGTGAAGCAATTCGTTCGGGATGAAAAGGTTCAAGGGCATCTATTTTTTCGCCATAACCAATAAACTTAATGGGCTTACCCGTAATAAATCGAATAGATAAGGCTGCGCCGCCTCGTGCATCACCATCTGTTTTTGTTAAGATAACGCCCGTTAGGGGTAGGGCCTCGTGAAATGCTTTTGCTGTATTGGCTGCATCTTGGCCTGTCATGCTGTCGACTACAAAGAGCGTTTCAGCAGGGGTAGTTGCTTTGTGCAGGGCTTTTATTTCAGACATCATGTCGGTATCAATATGAAGTCGGCCCGCAGTATCAATAATCAAAACATCCATGAATTGTTTTTTTGCGCTGTTTAATGCCTGTTTCACAATATCCAGCGGTTTATCGTCTGAGGATGAAGGGAAAAATGCGATATCCAGATCTGTTGCCAGTCGTTTTAATTGCTCAATAGCGGCAGGTCGGTATACGTCAGCACTGACCAACATGACTTTTTTCTTTTCGATGTCTTTTAAGTAGCGAGCAAGTTTTGCTGCAGATGTTGTTTTACCTGAGCCCTGAAGTCCGGCCAATAAAAAAACGGCAGGCGGTTGTGTTTTAAAATTGAGTTCAGCCTTGGTATCACCCATGGTGTGCACAAGCTCGTCATGCACAAGTTTCATGAGCGCTTGATCTGGTTTTAAATGGGACTCTATTTTTTCACCTATCGCCTTTTCTTTGATTTGCTCAATAAAGGCTTTAATTACGGGCAGTGCAACGTCTGCCTCGAGTAAAGATAAGCGCACATCACGAAGTGCTTCGTGCATGTTCTCTTCAGTAAAATGGGCTTGTCCTGTGAGTTTTTTAAAGGAGTGACTGAGTCGCTCGGTTAATGTGTCAAACATGAATCATCCTTTGCATAATAATATTGAAAATGAAGTTTATATCATATCACAACATGATGTGATATTTTTTGATAAACTATAGATTAGTTTGATGGGGTTACCCTAAGGAATAGATGTGTCGTTTTCATTATCTACGCTGATTTTAATTTTGTGTTTTTTAATTTTAATTTCAGCTTTTTTCTCGGCATCAGAAATTGGCATGATGTCGCTCAACCGTTATCGTCTGCACCATTTGGTTAAGAAAAAAAATAAAAAGGCGTGCCGCGTTAACCAGTTGTTGGCTCATCCGGACAAGCTTTTAAGTGTTGTGCTGATTGGTAATACGTTCGCTAACATTGTTGCATCAACAGTTGGAACACTCATTGGGCATCGCCTCTATGGGGATATCGGCGTAGCTATTATAACGGGACTGCTTACGTTAATCATTTTAGTTATCGCCGAGATGGCGCCTAAAACACTTGCGGCCATTTACCCTGAGCGGGTTGCTTTTGCTTGCGCGCTTCCGTTGATGATATTGCAATCGATTTTTTCACCTTTGGTCTATTTAATCAGTAAGGCGGCCAATGGCATACTGCGTTTGTTTGGAATTTCGTTGGATGCAGCACAAAAAGAAGTACTTTCACGGGAGGAGTTTCGGTCGGTGGTTCATGAGGCTGGAAGTTTATTACCGGTTGAGCATAAAGGCATGCTCCTTAGTTTACTTGATCTAGAACAAGCGTGTGTTGAAGATATTATGGTTCCAAAATCAGATATTGTGGGTATCGATTTGGAATTACCTTGGTCAAAAATTATTGAGCAATTAGAAACAGCGCAACATACGCGTTTACCGCTTTATCGAGGAAGTATCGAGCAGTTGGTTGGTATGATCCATTTGCGGCAAGTGTTAAATGTTATGTTGAGTGAAACGCTTGATTTACAAGCGTTGCTTGATATTGCCGAACAACCTTATTTTATTCCAGAAGCAACACCACTGAATGTTCAGTTGTTAAATTTTCAAAAAATGAAGCGACGCAGTTGTTTTGTCGTTGATGAATACGGAGATTTACTTGGGCTTGTGACCATGGAAGATATTTTAGAGGAAATTGTCGGTGAGTTTACAACCGATATTGCGGCGTTAAGTCGGGATATAACCGCAGATATAGATGGTTCGGTTGTTGTTGATGCGAGCATTACTTTGCGCCATTTAAATCGAGCCCTTAATTGGCAGCTACCGTTACTAGGCCCTCGTACACTCAGTGGGCTTATTATTGAGTTTTTGGGCTATATTCCACCCGCCGATTGTTGTTTGAAAATAGAGCGCTATCGTATTGAAGTGCTTAAAGTTGCTGATAACACGATTAAAAGCGTGAGAATACTGAAAGTTACGAAAAAAAGAAAATCCAATTGATGATCTAGTTGTTCAAAAATAATCTATAATTTAAGGCATAAACAAGAGCGTGAGGTGTTTATGCAAGATCCATTGGATGAGGCATTTGACGAATTGTTACATTATTTGGATACCTTCGACAAGGAAGCTAAAGCGTATATTGATGCAAAGGAACAAAATCCCACTCATTTAGGGACAAGCCCAGTAGATCCAGCTAGTTTTATTCAAGCGGAGGATGAAATGCTAAGATATTTAGCCGGGTTTTTTCAAGCGGAGGCTGATGAGCTAAGGAAAATTACCGACGAAATCTTAGCTTCAGATACTTCTCCGATTTTAGAACTTGAAGAAGATGATTGGGATGATGATAAAGATATTAATTTAGAGGATATGAATAGAGACCTAGCTGTCGCAGACCTCGGTCCGGGCAAAACAGTTGATCAACTTGTAGAAGAATTAGATTTGTTTTTGAAGTCGACAGAGGAAGAGCTTGGCATGACCGCCCTATCAGATCAGTCAACGGCGGATAATACGGATGATGAAAACAAAGTGCCTTTTTATGAGGCATTTGTAGAGAAAATTGATAAGGAACTCATGGCAGCAGAAGAGGCTGCACTGAGTTCCACTCCCATAAAATGGCCAGAAGAGGAAGATGATGAGGATTTAGATCCAAACATCAATGAACAGGACATGAAGGATTTTATGGATAAAGAATTGAGTTTGCGACTCGCGCAAGCTACTTCTTTACTCCAAGCCTCAACAGTTAAACCGCTTGTAACAGAACTGGCTAAAACGCTTCCTGAGACAGAGGAACAAAAAGCTACTCATTTTGGGACAGGAAGCCCAGTAGATCCAGCTGTCGCAGACCTCGAAACGGGAAAAACTGTTGAGAAGCCTGCAGAAGAACAGAATTTGTCATCAACACAAGTTGCACCCCCACCCGAAGCCTCACCAGTTAAATCGGATGACACTGAAGTGCAAGGGCATTTGGAGTCTTTATTTCTTGATTTTGACACGGCTTTGGTTGCATTAGAAACCAAAGCGCAAGCGTTAGGTGCAAGAAACTATTCTAAGGACTCAACAGAGACATTAATGCTTTGTGAAAACCTGAGTAATTTAAAAGAGGCTTTTCTTAAAGAGCCGACGCAAGGAAATCTTAAAGTCTTCAGTGATATGTGTGAAAAATTAATTGTTGATGCACAAACAAGCAGAATCAATTCACATCGAGGAAATAATCCAATCTCTTGGATTCAAAGCCTAGCCGGAGAAGATACGGATACAATGAAAAAAGTGAGAGAGCTAAAAAAAGCGCTTGGGAAGATCAAACTATCTGAGCCAGACGCGAAACCGGTTAGTGAGGAGCAGCTCACTGTCGTCCCGCACACCATTAAAAAGTAGAAGTAAAATAGATACACAGGGGGGCAAGCCATAACCCCCGGTGTATGTTTAGATGAGATAGTTCACCCCAACTTTAATTCCGTGCATCTGAAGCTTAGTGCTCACGGGTAAATTGATGCTTGTGCTTGCCCCTGTTATTACGAAGGTGTTGGTAGGCGATCCATAGTCGGCATAATTGTATTCAATTTTCGTAGTCCAATGAGGCGCCAATAGATATTCGGTGCCGATACCGAGCAATCCGCCTGTTTTCGTTGTACTTAGGTTTGAGCTGATAACAGTGGTTCCTCCAAAAATACCGGCGATGCTACTCAGATTGTAGTCCACCCCTGTCCACGCCACACCACCTTTGACATAAACGAGCAGACTGTTCGTAGGCAGAACGCCAAGTCGCGCGGAGGCATCAGCTGTCCAACGGAGATTGGCGTTGCATGACAGGAACAGTACACAAGGTGCAATACCTTGAATGTTGGTCCAATTTCCCTCCCCTTCGAGTCCGATAAGCAGATTTTCGCGCTGGTAATTATAACCTGCTTGCCCACCAGCTAAAAAGCCGTTGAGTTCATGTGAAGCGGTAGAAAGGGAGCCAGTGCCACCGGCACCACTAATCGAACTTGCCGCTGTGGCTAAACCTGCGCCACCGTTGGCGCCAGCATAGAAACCGGTCCAATTTTTCAGAGTAACGTCAGGCCCCATTGTACCTGCGATAGCAGAGTCCGTAACCCCAAAACTCAATGCTAAGATTGGGAGTACTAATAAATTTTTCATGAAAGCTCCTTAAAAGACAAGTGAAACATCCTTGTTTATTTTTATTGATGATAAGGCCATCATATAGGAGATGATGCTAATCTCGCAATAAGCTATGAGTGACTCCAATAAAATGATGTGTCAATCAACCACTTCACCCCTGTTGCGAAGAGCGCTTCCAATGGTATGGCCATCGAGAAACTCTAGCGCACCCCCCATAGGGATCCCATGGGCAAGTTGGCTCATGAGTAGCGGATAAGATTTTAATTGTGATTGGATAAAGTGAATGGTGGTTTGTCCTTCGATGCTTGGGCTTAAAGCAAAAATGATTTCGCGAATATGGCCTTCTTTTATGCGCTCTTCCAGGCCGTCAAGCGCAATATCTTGTGGACCAATCCCATCTAAGGGAGACAGTTTACCCATTAATACATAGTAGGAGCCTTGATAAGCATTGCTTTGTTCAATAGCGGTTACATCAGCAGGTGATTCAACAACGCAAATGACGGCTGTATTGCGTTTTGGATTTTTGCAAAGGGTACACAGGGCTTCAGCTGTGTAATTATTGCAGTTTTTACAGTGACCAATGGTCGTCATTGCAGCTTCAAGGGAAGCTGCAAGATGAATTCCACGTTGGCGTTGGTGTTGTAATAAATAAAACGCCATACGTTGGGCAGATTTAGGCCCAACGCCTGGTAAACAACGCAAAGCATCAACTAAGCGAGACAAGGGATCCATCAAAACTATTCTTTCTCGCCTTGCATGAAGTCTGTAGGAATATTTAATCCGGAGGTAAGCTCAGTGATTTTTTCCTTAGAAACCGCTTCAACTTTACGAACGGCATCGTTAATAGCCGCAACAATAACATCACCTAAAAACTCAGCATCTTCAGCCATTGCAGAGGCTTTGATTTCAATTTTTAATGCTTCATGTCGACCATTCATTTGCACAACGACCATGCCGCCACCAGACTCACCACGAACAACCAGTTGTGATAACTGTTGTTGCGCTTCTTGCATCCGTTGTTGCATTTTTTGAGCTTCTTTCATTAAGTTGCTCAGATTTTGATTCATATCCATGGTATTCCTCTCTTTTGATGAAATGATGATCTTCAGTGTCAATTATAGGCTATCTTTGGCAGGTTCAATAGAATTTTTAATTATTTTCGCAGAAAATGTTTCTTGTAATTGATTAAAAAATACATCTTCTTGTAATGCAGCTTGTGCATTGTCGCGATTATCTTGTTGTGTTTTTTGCTTTTCTTCTGCAGGAGATGAGAATGAAATGTTATCTGCCTGTAGTTTTATTTTTATCGTTTCTTGATAGTAATCGGACAGTGCCGATTCAATGATTTTCACAGTGTTTGAAGTAAACAGTAACTCGTGTGATTTGGTTGTGCGTAAGGTGACAGTTCCATGAGATTTATCAATAAACCCCGTGTTTTCAAGGGCGTTATGTGCAAGTCCTTGCAGTTTTAGTTTGCTTACAATCATAGACCAGGAGTCATCGCTTTTCTGAAGAAGTGGGGGTTTAATTTCTGGTGTTGGTGTTGGTGTTGGTGTTGGTGTTGGTGCTGGTGCTGGTGCTGGTGCTGGTGCTAACACAGGTTTTTGCTCAGAAGTAAAAGACGGGCGTGTTTGTTGCGGTGAAGGTTTAAATAGATGCATTCGGATGAGTGTCATTTCAAATCCGATGGCATAAGAGGGAGCCAAGGAGAGGTCTTCGCTGCCTTTCAGGGCAATTTGATAAAATAATTGAGCATCTTCGGGCAAAATTTGCGTGCTGAGTTGATACAATGGATTGGTATTGTCAGTGATCGATAATGCGTGAATAACGCTGATCCCGTGTAAATGGCTTAACAGTGTGTCTAACACATATTTGTAATATCCGCCTTCTTTGCCGATTTGTTGTCGAATGTTTAAAGCCGCATGAATGTCGTGGTGAACAAGGGCTTCGAGCAGTTGATGGGCGTAATCTTGTTGTGTGTATCCAAGGCATTCGTTGACATTACTGAGCAACAACGCACCATTGCCGCTGGCAATGCATTGGTCTAATAAGCTCAGGGCATCTCGTGCACTACCTTGCGCGGCTTTTACAATAGGGGCTAGCGCATCGTATTCATACTGGATGTGTTCTTGATCTAAAATCCATTGCAAGTGCTCAGTGAGGGGTTGCTCATCGATTGCTCTTAAATGAAATTGTAAACATCTGGAGAGCACAGTAATGGGTAGTTTTTGCGGATCAGTTGTTGCCAGCAAAAATTTAACGTGCGCAGGAGGCTCTTCAAGCGTTTTTAAAAGCGCATTGAAGCTATGTTGCGATAGCATGTGTACTTCATCAATCAGATAAATTTTAAAACGCCCATGGGTGGGTGCATAAATGACATTTTCAAGGAGTTCACGGGTATCTTCTACACGGGTTTTTGAGGCGCCATCGATTTCGATGAGATCAATATATTCACCCGCAGCTATTGCTGTACAGCTATCACAGGTTAAGCAAGGGATCCCAATAGGGCCTTTTTCACAATTAATAGATTTTGCAAGTAAGCGCGCAACACTGGTTTTTCCTACTCCACGTGTCCCTGTAAAAAGATACGCATGATGAAGACGATTTTGGTCTATTGAGTTGATCAATGTTTTTGTGACGTGCGCCTGGCCGATGAGCTCAGAGAAAATTTTTGGGCGCCATTTACGGGCCAGTGCAATGTAGCTCATAAAAAAACACCGATTCATGATGAAAAATGGCGGCAGCTCTTTAGAGCAACACCTCGGCGCCCGAATCAATCGTTACCGCTGCTCCCTTCCGGGCCTGACGGGGTTCACAATCTATCGTCGCGAGGGGACCCATAAAGAGCCACCATACTTGAGGCGTAAGCATAACAAAATTTTTTAGCGATGGCTATGTGTTTAGTTACCGAAACTTGCCTAATGTAGGAGTCTTGATCGGCACTGGCGCAAATCTACTGTCTGAAGCCGACAATAATAAAAGAAATGGATTGCTGCTGGCCATACATAAAAAGGAAACTGATGTGGTCGAGCGATTGTTGGAATTGTCTGGAAGTCGAACAAGTTTGAATAATGAAGAAGTACTACACATCCTCTTTCATATGTTTGACATCTGATCGTAAGTTACATTCGAACGTCATGATAATGTAAAGCAACGTAAACAAGCAGTCAAAAAATAGCTATGGAATAAGAGAATAACGGAACCTTTGGGTAATGATATATATATACATATAAAGGTAGCGTAAAAGTTAAAACTGATAGAAGTAAAAATTAATGCGATTTTTTTAAAAAAGTGTTTGACAAAGGGGCGCGAAATGACGAGAATAGCGCCTTGCCTTGAGGGCACGATGATTAAGAAGATAGAGACAAACTGAATGGGTACCTTGTTAATGAAATGAGTGCTTGCGAACGAAAAGTAATAAAGCCTGTGATAGC
>CANNJI010000037.1 GCA_947504875.1 Legionellaceae bacterium | reverse complement strand
TAACATCCTGTCACTACGTTTTATAATGGAGGTGAAATGTAAATGATGATACAGCTAAAAACAATCCTGGGTGGCAATTCAGTATCGAGAAAACGCGGTATAAACTGAAGTCAATTTACCCCAAGATTAAATGTTGATGGCGCACTAGGCCTTATAGTCAATCACCGCTTCCTCCCTGGTGGCCGAATAACCTAATTTGGACTAAGCCGTTATTTTCTTTCTAAAGAGCCACCGAATCTCCGCGAATTAATTACTACACAAGTAACGAAAACCAATTTTTTTGTTATTTAATAATTTACAACTAACATTAATATTACTTATGAGTATGATTTTACCGGAACCATCGCTTTTTTTATATATGTATGTGCGTAAAGAAGCCGTTTTATCTTCCCAAATCGAAGGTACTCAATCTTCACTTTCTGATTTACTCTTATATGAAAATGAAGAAGCGCCAGGGGCTCCCCTCGATGACGTGACAGAAGTGTCCAATTACGTTGCTGCGATGAATTATGGTCTTGAACGACTAAAAGATCTGCCGTTGTGTTTGAGACTATTAACGGAAATTCATGGCATTCTCATGAAAAATGGTCGGGGTAATCAAAAACAACCTGGGGAGTTTAGGGTCTCTCAGAATTGGATCGGTGGCACGCGCCCTGGAAACGCTAAATTTGTACCACCACCTCCTGAACGACTGATGGAAACACTTGGGGACCTTGAAAAATTTCTTCATGATGATAATGTGAAATTACCCGTGTTAATTAAAACCGCACTAGCGCATGTGCAATTTGAAACAATACATCCATTTCTTGATGGTAATGGTCGTTTGGGTAGGCTTTTGATTACCTTTATTCTTTGTGCTGAGGGGATCCTTAAACAACCATTACTCTATTTAAGTTTGTATTTTAAAGCAAATCGTCAAGCTTATTATGATCATCTGCAATTAGTTAGAGATACCGGCGACTGGGAGGAATGGATCGAGTTTTTTCTTACCGGTGTAATTGAAACAGCGCAACAAGCAACGGATACCGCGCAGGAAATCATCAAACTATTTCATGATGATCGCTTTCACATTGAAAAATCAGGAACATCTGCGTCATCAACCTTGAATATCCATCATTATTTTCAACAGCATCCTATATCTAATACAGCAAAAATCAAGAAAGTTTGCAAGGTTTCATTACCCACCGTATTACGAGCTTTGACGGCTCTAGAGCGCCTTGAAATCATTGAGGAAATAACTGGCAAAGAACGGAACAAAATCTATGTATATAAAAAATATTTGGCTATTTTAAATAAAGGCACTGAATCGATAACAACCTATTAACCTGCTCTGAAGTCTATCGCTTCAGCGCTTACAATCACGGCTGCCGCATTATATGGTGCACTCGGAGGGACTCGAACCCCCGACACCTTGGTTCGAAGCCAAGTACTCTATCCAGCTGAGCTACGAGTGCAATATGATGCTTTGGGAAAATGGGCGTTCGCAATTGATCTCCCACTTTTTTTCCATAATGCTCCATTAATAATAGGGCTATGATTGTCACCCCCCAAAAATAGCTATTGATGCGCGCCATCCCCCTCTTGATATTCTTCTGGCAGGGGAATGTTAAATTTTTTGCACAAAGCAAAAACATCGTTGAAATCTTTTTCCTTTAACTCATATCCACTATGAGACTGCACTTGATATTGAGCAGAGAGGCAACAGACTGTCTCGCCATCGATCTCCCCCATACCTAACAGCGCTTCTGCCGGATAAAATACACCTCTTTCAGTGGGTCCATATATCCCATTTCCATGAATATCAAAATTAATGACATGTATATCAACGTTATGTCCCTGATCATCACCAAGTACAAAATTCCATGCGCACGAGTCATTTTGCAAAACCTCGGTATATCCCTGTATTGTTAACAACGCGCAAAATCTTTCCAGATTTTTTTCTTGAATCACAATATCCAAGTCTTTATGCACACGCGTCTGCTCACCTAATAATGCGTCAACGCCCCATCCACCATCTATCCAAATGTATATCTGTAGCTGGTTCAGGGTGCGGTATAATTCTATAACGTCTTTTGACGAAAAAAATGTATCATTCATCCTAATCCTCAGCTTTCATTATTTGATCTTGTGTTTACTGGGGGATCCAGACACCAACCCCCAGAACCCCTGATCACTCATTAGTCACGAATTCATTTTTGCTAAATTTCCAGAAAATTGTTTGAGGTAGCTTTACCTCTTTAAAAATTCACTTAAGCTAATCATAAATATTTCTTTCTGATCTTCAAAAACATCGTGGCCGGCAAACGGAATATTTAAAAAAACTTGAATTTTAAACGAGTGTGGATAGTTCCACAACTGATTCTTTTGATACGAGATGATCATCATCGCCTCTCACAATCAGCAAGGGGCAAAAAATATCTTTAACAGCTTCATTTGGGTAACCAGATGAGCTTGAATCCAGCCACATTTTGACAAGGAAGTCCGCAATACTATCAAAATTAGGTTCTGGATTTAATTTTTGATAAGCAGCGTAAGTAGCTGGAAATTTTTTTCGCCAGCTTTCGCCTGTGATTTTTAAATAGATTTCTCTCATCGATTCGGTGTTTTTAAAATGCCAATCAGAACCAATAGCAACCTGCTTTTCAATGTTCAATAAAGTTAGTGAGGCAAGTCTGTATGCGGCAATTCCTCCATCGCTGAAACCAATGACGCTTAAAGTATCTACCTGAAGCAGATAATACGCCAAATGCAAAACCATAGATTTTAGGCATAGTTTAACACCATAGACCCGTGTGTTTTATGATACAATCCGTTCGTTGTCGACAAAAACAACACATGTTTCGGATTCTGAGTGAATTATAACAAAATGTATAGGCATGATGAAAGCAAATAGATTCCATGGGTTGGATACATTAAGAGCAACCGCAATTATTTTAGTGTTTATTTTTCACTGTGTTGGTGCCACAAAAAATCCAATTCTGGGCGCCATTGGTGCCCGTGGAGGATGGGTTGGTGTTGAGTTGTTTTTTGTATTGAGTGGATATCTAATCGCTAATCAAATTTTTTCAACGTTCATAAAGCGAACTCCATTTTCATTAAAAACATTTTTTTTCAGACGTTTTATCAGAACATTGCCAAACTATCTGTTTGTTCTTGGTTTGTATTTCACGCTCCCATTTTTTTGTGAGCGACCGCTAACAACACCTCTATGGAAATTTTTAACATTTACTCAAAATTTTGGACTCAACTTTAGTGGATTTTCACATGCATGGTCACTGTGCATCGAAGAACAGTTTTATTTCTTTTTACCAGTAATAGCCTTAATCATTGCTAAAAAATCAACCGTGCGTACAGGATGGTTAATTATCTGCTTTATATTGCTTGCGGGTGTATTTTTAAGAGGCTCTCTTTGGCTTACTTATATTCAACAAGCAGAAGAAAGTAAAATTCATATTTACATGACAAAAATATATTACGCTTCATTTTGTAGATTAGATGGATTGGTGTTAGGCGTTTCAATTGCAATGTTGAGAAATTTTCATCAAAGATTGTGGGCCAAGATGATCCAACAAGGTCACTGGTTTATGATGATTGGATTACTTGGTTGTTATTTTACATTTTATCACCTTCCGGATCATCTTGGATTTATTTCAACAGCATTTGGATATTTAATTCGAGCAGCCAGTTTTGCTGCTATAACATTAGCAGCGCTAAGCCCCAATACGTTGTTACATAGAATTAAAATACCCGGCGCGATGACTATATCCGTTTGGTCATATGCTATTTACCTAACACATAAACAAATTATTCATATGACTCAATTGTTGCTACCTTATTTAGCTATTGAAAACACAAGTATGATTGCGTTAATGATTAACGTCTTACTCAGTTTAATCGGTGGTTGGTTATTATACACGTGCATTGAGGCGCCATGTCTAAAATTTCGAGACAAGGATGGAAAAGCTAAACTCACCGAACAAGCAATGACAACCAACAAATTGCCAGAATATCTGCTAAACTGACATGAATATTTAAGCCCTAAATTTTGGAGAATATCAAATGAAAAAACACAATCGCATTTTTATCATAGGACATTCAGGCGCAGGCAAAGGTGTTCTTGCTCAAGCAGTGGCTAAAGCGCTAGGCTGGAAATTCATTGACGCAGATTTTTCGTTAGCGCCTTCAATTGGACGTAACTTGAACGAAATACTTGGAAGCGATGGCGAAGAAGCATTTCATCTTTGTCTGTCAGACATTTTATCACATCAACAATGCCAGGAAAATATAGTTGTAACAACGGATGACAGTATCGTTTGTCACGAGAAAAATCGAACGTTGCTAGCGTCAGAGTTTGCTGTCTATTTAAAAGTGAGCCCTTCTGTGCAATTGGATCGAATATCACATAATCGCCCGCTCTTGCCAAATCAAGACTACATGGCTTTCCTGAATAAACTACGTCATGAACGTGATGGTTTATATGAACAAGTGGCCAGTTATTCTATTAGTTCAGATGATGGTGATATCGAGGGGCATGCGGCTAGCATTATCAAAGTACTTAGAAAATAAATGACATTTATAATGACATCTTGTGTTAATTAACAGTAAATAATTTAGGGGTGTCATTGTGAAATTATCCAGTCGATTGAATGCCGCATTAAAATTAGCACCGCACCTATGGCCAAAGGATCGAAAAATTCGGTTACGGTTGATCGTATCCATCCTTTTATTATTAACGACCATTGCATTGAATATCTGCGTACCCCTGATCCTGAGACACGTTATTGATGTGATTTCCTCCCCGTCGTCAATCAAATTACTTGCCGTACTCCTATTGTTGGCTTATGGATTTGCCTGGACCCTCAGCAGGGCGATGAATCAATTATGTATGATTCCGCTGAATCGTGTGATAGAGCGAGGCATGCGTTTATTGTGTTTATCGGTATTTGATCAACTCATGTGTTTATCTTTACGATATCATTCTTCACGAAAAACAGGCGAAATCTTAAGCATTATTGATCGAGCTCAGTTTGCATTTTGGCCATTTTTTTGCGGATTATTCTTCCTGATTTTACCGACGTTAATTGAAATGATGATTGCTGCCAGCATTTTGACGTATCTCTATGGGTTTGCCTATGGAATGATTTTAATATTTATCTTGGCCACATATATGATTTTTAGTGTGTGTGGGAGTCAATGGTCAGCGAATATACAAGGGCTTGCCAATGAGAAATCGTCACAAGTCACCTCGGTTCTTGTGGATAGTCTTTTAAATTATGAGGTGGTTCGGTCTTTTGGTACGAGAGAATATGAATATAAACGATGTGATGCCTTTCTTGCGGAACGGGAAAATGCCGCCACAAAACAACACAATGCAGGGCAATGGGTCCATCTTGGGCAAGGCGTCATTATGGGGATTGGCCTGATCATCTTAACTATTTTAAGCGGAACAGGCGTGATAACAGGAGCGATTAAAATCAGTGATTTTGTATTGATTAATGTGTACTTGTTGCAATTTATGGGGCCGCTTGGAAATTTTGGATATGTTTTGCGAGACATAAACGAAGGACTCACCAATTTCGTAGACGTTGGGAAAATTCTAGCAGAAGTTCCTGATGTGCAGGATGAGCGTGATGCTGCTCCATTAAATCTCAAGGAAGGCGTGGTTACTTTTGATAATGTACAGTTTGGTTATGACGCACGACGGACTATTTTGCAGCATGTGGGTTTTACAATCCCTGCAAAGAAAACCATAGCCGTTGTTGGATCAACCGGTTCAGGAAAATCGACGATCGCAAAATTATTATTTCGGTATTACGATCTATCAAGTGGCCGTATTCTGATTGATGGACAAGATATCAGCCATGTAACGCAAGCATCGTTGCAATCCGCTATAGGGATTGTGCCTCAACACACAACGCTCTTTAACGACACACTTTATTATAATATTGCTTATGGCCGGCCGGATGCGACAGAAAATGAGATTCAACAGGCAATCAAACAGGCTCATCTTGATGAGTTTATTGCCCTATTACCTGACGGTTTAAATACCATGGTTGGTGAGCATGGATTAAAACTATCAGGTGGCGAACGCCAGCGCGTTGCCATTGCGCGGGTTTTATTAAAAAAACCAGCGATTCTTGTATTCGATGAAGCCACCTCTTCACTTGATACCAAAACAGAACAATTAATACAAAAAAACATCGAAGACATTTCACGTGGTTCTACCACATTAATCATTGCCCACCGCCTGTCAACGGTGATTCATGCCGATGAAATTATTGTTCTCGACCATGGAATGATTGCCGAACAAGGTACTCATGATGCATTACTTCGTCAAGGGGGACTGTATACGCAGTTATGGTCGAAACAGACACATGACGGGGAAGTTGATAACCAAGACGTTCAAACATAATTCGTTGGGGCTTGGCTTGAATACCCGAACAAAAAATCAGTATAGGCATTGTATAGCAAAGGAAAGTGCCAATGTTGAAATGGGTGAAGTTAAAAAAATATTGCGAGGCTTCCGGTGATACGTCAAATGCAGTGCATTGCAAGCCTCAGCGTAGCATGTGGCTCGATGGGTTGCATTCTCGACTGATTTTAATGGTGCACTCGGAGGGACTCGAACCCCCGACACCTTGGTTCGAAGCCAAGTACTCTATCCAGCTGAGCTACGAGTGCAATATGATGCTTTGGGAAAATGGTGGGCCGTATAAGATTCGAACTTATGACACAGAGGTTAAAAGCCTCCTGCTCTACCAACTGAGCTAACGGCCCCAAAGAGGTTGAGATCATAACTGATTATCAAAAAATATCAAGTTAATTTTACGAATACGTTACATAACCTTGTTCCAAAAAACGGTTTTTTATAGGTTCACGCTTATCTGTTGGAACCAAAATCAACAGCACGTCCGCCCCCATGGCACCGCACCCCTTCACGGCTAAAACATCAGGGTCTTGGCGTAATTGCTCAATCAGACTCACCGTGTGAGGAGCAACCCAATGCAGTTGATGCAAATGTGCATGATACCCATTAACCGCATCAATGAGTTTTTGTGCATCTGCAGTGATAAAAGCTTCTTTGGCCATCCCTACAAGCGAGGTCAAACGCGCCATAGGGGCTCGTAACACCACCTGTTTCAGATGTTCATGCGTTTGTAACTTATGCCCCGTATGTATCAGTACAAAAGACACCTCCACAAAAGGCCACGCAAATGATATATATTCGTTTTGCTCTCGGTGAAGATAAACACATCCTTGCATGTGCTGTGCCAACACGTCATATCCACTGGGGCGAAGACCCTCACCAGACCATGAACAATCAAAATAAGCTTTTAATAAAGCTTCACGGTCAACTGGTTTATCTTTCAAAAAGGCTTGTGCGTAATAAGCCCCTAAAAACTGGGCGCTTGATGCACCAAAACCACCCAAGCCATTATAAGGATCATGCCATGACAAGCGTTCATGCAGGCTTTCCTTTTTTAACAAATGTCCAGCTGGCGAGTCTTTGTGAATGACTGAAGGCGTGTCCTCTTCAAGGATGCTTAATTCAAAACAGGGTTCCGTTGTTAATATCAGTGCGGGACCACCTTGCAATGCAACATATTCGCCAACGATAAACGTCTTGGCTGGAATACGCCACCTCATAAAGACACTTTGGCCGCATGACGAAGTTCAGCAAGAAACTCTAATGCCTTGCTCAGGCTAATACGTCGATTGTGAAACAACCATTGCTGTAATCGTTTCTTAAGTAAAGGAACCTCTTCATCATTGGCACCTGCAACCAACATCAAATTATCAATGTGTAATCGCATATGACCTTGAATAATGCCTTCGGTGCATAATGCATTGAGCGCCCCTAAATTTTGCACAAGACCAACCGCTGCAATCACGCGTGATAACTCATTGGCAGAGGTCACTCCCATCATACGCAAACAAAGTTTTGCCGTAGGATGAGTGGCTGTCACCCCTCCTACTGTCCCAACAATCACAGGTGCTGTTAATGTACCCACCAAAACTCCATCGTGATAACGCCAACGACTAATGGCTTGATAAGCACCTGTTCGCGTTGCATAAGCATGAACACCCGCCTCAACTGCTCGCCAATCATTGCCCGTTGCAATCAAAACAGGATCCATGCCATTCATAACGCCTTTGTTATGCGTGGCGGCACGATAAGGGTCGAGCTCAGCAAAACGCGATGCATCCTGGAGCCGTTGACCTAAAATTGGATCAATACCCTGCAATGTCACACGTGCCGTTGTTAATTTTTGATCATTTAAATTCGACAGAATGCACATGGTCACTTCTTCAGAAGTTAAAGCCTCAATGGGGCCCTTTAAATACTCAAGCACCTGATTGATCATATTGGCGCCCATGGCATCACAATTATTCATACTTAAATGAATGATCGCCATATCATCGCCTTCCTCAGACGTAATGCGACGCAAAACCATATCTTTCACACCACCGCCACGTTGCACCATACTTTGAGCAATATCTTCATTCGCTTTTTCAATCAAAAAGTGTTTGTTTTCTTCAAAAATTGTTGAAAATCGTTCAAAATTCTCGATTTTTGCCAATTGAATTTGGCCTAAAATACAATCTCCAACCACTTCTGTTTCAATTTTACCCTGTTGTCTTATCCATTTTGCTGTTTTTGAAAGCGCTGCAATAATCGATGTTTCCTCAACCGCCATAGGAATGACATAGTCACGGCCATCTATTTGAAAGTTTGTTGCAACACCCAAAGGCAATTGAAAATATCCAATGCCATTTTCAATCAGTTTATCAGCAAGATTAAGATCGCGAATCCCACCCTTACAAAGATATGAAACATCATCTGTGGTGAGCGCACCCATTTCGATTAAACGCTCGAAACGCTCATCACGGGTCAACTTTGAAAATCCTTCAAATAAACAACTGACATCACCTAACACCGTATTTTCTCCTTTAACGCATCAAGCGTGTGGCTGCCTGTACAAAACATAGCAACTTTTAATTCATATTCGATGGTATCCATTGCTTTCATCACCGCGTCAGTTGACTCGAGTGCTGCTGCTAATAGTGGTTTTGCAAATCCTACGGTTGTAGCCCCTAAAGCAAATAACTTAGCAGCATCAAGTCCGTTACGGACACCCCCTGAACCCCAAACTTCAAACGACGGATGCAATGTCATCGCCTCTTTTACAGAGTCAACCGTATTAATACCCCAATTTCGAAAGGTGTGGGCGGCTGCTTTTCTTACAGACAAGGCTTCTGCTCGATGCCCTTCAATTCGCCCCCAATGGGTTCCGCCCAAACCACTGACATCAACCGCACTGACACCCATATCATCCAACCGTTTTAAGGTGTTCAGAGAAAAACCACATCCTGTTTCTTTTACAATAATGGGCAACTGCATTGTATTAACCAATGTTTCAAGCGCCGTCCAACACCCCTTGAATAAAGGCGTTCCCTCAGGTTGAATACACTCTTGTAAGGGATTGCAATGAACAATAAGCGCCTGGGCATTCAACGTTTCTGTTAATCGCCGTATTGTATCGACGGGTGTGGTAATCACCTGCGCAATACCAAGATTACTAAAAAGAGAAACGAATGCACAGTCTCGTCGTAAATCAAGCCACTCAAACGCTGCATGATCATCCGTGAGTTCACGTCGCTGAGATCCGACACCCATTGCCCATTTTTTTTCTTGTGCTGCTTCCATTAGGTGTCTATTGACTTGCGCCGCATGTTGATGACCTGCTGTCATAGAAGACACCATTAATGATGGTTCTACAGACTGTCCAAATCGCTGGCCAGCAAGGGTCAGTTCATCAAAATTAACATCAGGCAAGGCTTCATGCAACAAGGTCATTGCATCTAAGCCATTGAGTTCATAGGCTTGATTAGATGACATCAGTGCAAGATCGATATGATCCTGTTTTCGTTTTTCAAATTCATGATAATCGCTAGACATGAACCTCCCCGCACCCACGCTCAAAATGACTTGAATTTTATCACAATCTGTTGGGCAGAACCACTTCTGTAAAGATAAAGGTTTTTCTATCCTCTATTTCGTATTATGCTAGACACATTAATGAAATATAACATTAGAATAATGACCGACATACAATTTAACCCCCAATGGATTTTTGATAAAGAAAACAATCACTATACCTGTGAGGGGCATTGGTCTACGCTTTATTTAAACACCCTCGTCACGCTGGAAGTTCCCACTTTGCCTGCTAACGCAACAATAACCATCCGTGGCGAAAAACTTACAGCATTTGACAGCGCTGGAGCACTTTTTCTAAGCGAAAAAATAGATGAGTTAAAAAAACAAAATGTAAAGGTAACGTTGGACAATTTTAGTCAAGAACAATATGAACTGATTTCCTTAATAGAAAAAAATGCTACTGCACTGACCCCTAATTTATCTTCGGCTCATACTGAAGGATTTTTTTATACCATAGGAAAAGAAACTTACAACAAAATAAGTCAAATTGACGGGCTTATTGTATTTGTTGGTGATTTAACAGATAAATTATTTCTTGCTTGTACCCAGTGGCGACGTTTTCAACTGCCAAGCATAGTTGCAAACATCGACTCGACAGGGATTAAAGCTTTACCTATTTTGGCCCTCCTCTCATTCTTAATTGGTGTGGTCCTCGCTTATCAGATGGGCCTACAACTTGAATCCTATGGCGCAAGCATTTTTATTGCATATCTATCAGGCATGGCAATTTTTCGTGAGTTCGCCCCCCTCATAACGGCAATTATTGTTGCAGGAAGAACAAGCTCCGCTTTCACGGCTCAAATTGGCAGCATGAAAATCAACGAAGAAATTGACGCGCTTCACACCATGGGACTCTCTCCCACTGAACTTTTGGTGTTGCCAAAAGTCATTGCGCTGCTCGTCGTATTCCCTTTACTTATTTTTTGGTCCGATGTTTTTAGTACGCTGGGTGCAATGATCATGTCCAAATTCATGTTGCACGTGGGATATTTTGACTTCCTTTCTCGACTACAAGAATCTGTCGGATTAAAACAACTCATGTTAGGATTATACAAAGCGCCTGCATTTGCAGTGCTTATTGCCCTTGTCGGATGTTTTCAAGGGTTTCGTGTCGAGCTCAATGCTGATAGCGTAGGCAGTCAAACGACAAAAAGTGTTGTTCAAGCACTTTTTTTAATCATTATAACGGACGCAGTGTATTCAATCATTTACAGTTGGCTTGATCTCTAATGACCATACCTATCATCGAAATAGAAGGGCTACAAAATAACCTGGGTGGACAGTGGGTTCATACGGATGTTAACTTAACCATTAACAAAGGTGAGATCATCGCCATCATTGGCGGAAGCGGCAGTGGTAAAACAACTATTTTACGCTGCATTCTGATGTTATTGAAGCCAACCGCGGGCTCAATTCGTGTATTTGGGCAATCGATCAATGACCTTACTGAAAAAGAAGCCAACGCCATTCGTAAGCGATGGGGCATGCTATTTCAACACAGCGCGCTTTTTTCGGCAATGACGGTGCTTGAGAATATCATGTATCCCATGAAAGAAGTTGCGCATCTAAATAAAGATTTTATTAAAAAACTTGGTTTATTGAAGTTGCTCCTTGTGGGGCTTCCGGCTCACGCTGCCAATAAATTTCCATCTGAACTCAGTGGTGGTATGCAGCGCCGAGCAGCGGCCGCAAGAGCCATTGCAATGGATCCGGAACTTTTATTTCTTGATGAACCAACCTCAGGCTTAGACCCGCTCAGTGCAAAACAATTTGATGCGCTTATTGTTTTTCTTCGTCATGCGCTCAACTTAACCATTGTGATGGTCAGTCACGACATTGAATCACTCAAACGAACAACTGACCGCGTAGCTTTTATTGCCGAGGGAAAAATATTAAGTGTCGAACCCATTGAAGAATTAATGAAAAATAAACACCCTTTAATTGCTGATTACTTCAGTAAATATTAAACTATAAGGAGTATTGTTTTTGGAATCTAAAGCGAATTACACACTGGTTGGAGTCATTGTACTTATACTTATTGCAACCTTATTGTCGGGTGGTCTGT
Source organism: Legionellaceae bacterium (assembly GCA_947504875.1). Taxonomy (GTDB): domain Bacteria; phylum Pseudomonadota; class Gammaproteobacteria; order Legionellales; family Legionellaceae; genus CANNJI01. Next base: position 12,169 of record CANNJI010000037.1, on the reverse strand, counting down.
GGTTATCCGTTGGTTTTGACCAAAAAAAATATGATACATTCATGGTCTACATGAGTGAGCCTGTCTCTGGATTAAATGAAGAGTCCCCAGTCAAATATAATGGCGTTCGTGTTGGCTATATCAGTGATATTGAACTGAACCCACTTGATCCTCAACGTGTAGAATTACTCATAAAAATTGAAACGGGTACGCCTATCACTATGAGCACAAAAGCAACTTTAATTGCCCAAGGAATAACAGGCACAACCTACCTAGGGCTAACCGCATCATCAAGCTCACTGATCCCTTTACAAAAAACAGAAAACGAACCCTATCCCGTCATTCCTTATCAACCTTCTTTTTTGTATCAACTCGAAACAAATATAACAACTACGCTTGAATACTTAAAAAAAATAACCATTACTATTGCTGATAATAATGAAAATATCGATAAGGCATTTAGTGAATTTCCTGCACTGATTAAAGCCATTAAGATGAGCACCGTACAATTTAATACGATGGCGACTGATGTATCAGTTGCTGGAAAACAATTTACCAATACAATGAAAGCAGGGAAAAACAGTCTTGATCAAATTTCTCAACAAACACTCCCGCCCGCTGTAAGTTTATTAAAACGTCTTGATGCAATCGCTGCAAATTTAGAAGTCATGAGTGCCGAAATGCGTCAAAACCCTGCTATCATTGTACGTGGAACGACTCCCCCTAAACGTGGTCCAGGAGAATAATGATGAATCGACTTAACTTTGCTGGCATATTTCTCTTGATTTTTATTTCCGGATGCATGCCCATTAAACCGACAATCAACAATCAATATACATTAAACGCTTACAGCAAACCTTACAGCTCACCTAAGGTTGCTTTACGACGCACCCTCTTGCTAACCCAACCGGAAGCCATGTCAGGATATCAAACCGAGCAAATGGTTTATGTTAATAAGCTTTATGAGCGCAATGCCTTTGCAGAAAGCGCTTGGGTAAGCTCACCAGCCACTATGCTTTATCCCCTGCTCATCCAGAGTTTCCAAGAGAGCAATGCTTTTAATGCAATTGCATCAAGCGGTTACAATGATAAAGTTGATTATCGTCTAGACACTCAACTGCTCACACTCCAACAGAATTTTCTCGTTAAACCCAGTGTCCTCGAATTTGCAGCCAAGGTGGTTTTAACACGCGTAGAAGATAATACAGTCATTGCATCTAAACTTATCCGTGAGCGGATCACATGCCCAACAGATACACCTTATGGTGGGGTCATTGCCGCAAATAAAGCCACAGCTGCATTCACACAAGACATTAGACGCTTCACAATTAAAAAAATTCAGGGGGACAGCCAATTGAAGCATGGCCAAACACATTAAATGCTTGTACAATGAAGCGCCATCAAGGGTTTAGAATTAAATATCCCCATGAAAGATTATTAATAATAAGGAGACTAGGATGCAAATAAAATCATTTTTAAAGTTAAGTGCTATAACAGCGGGTGCTGTTCTACTTGTTGCTTGTTCAAAAAACCCAGGCAGTGCTGATGGTTTAGGTGGACTGTCATCAAATGGTCTAGGTCCGCTTGAACATTTTGCAGGCCAAGAAGCAGGTGAAATGTATACCACACAAGCACCACATAACCAAGTGTATCTGTTTTCATATGACAACAGTGCATTAAGTCAAAAATATGTGCCTTCTGTAAACGCACAAGCTGAATTCCTTAAATCACATCCTGGTGCGCGTGTTCTTATCGCAGGTCACACCGATGAACGTGGTAGCCGTGAATATAACGTTGCACTGGGTGAATACCGTGCGAATGCTGTTGCACAAATCATGCATATGGCTGGCGTTAACAATCAGCAAATCCGCGTTGTAAGTTATGGTAAAGAGCGTCCAATCAACTTAGGTCACGATGAAGCGTCTCATGAGCAAAATCGACGTGCTGAACTGATTTATGAGGCAACACGATAATGTTCTCCGTTCGTCGATATTTACTCATCACAAGCCTCTTGTGCTTTTTTTCATGCCCAGCATTAAGTGAAGCTCCCGTGGTTGATGACAGCGAAAATTTTGCGCTACTCGACGAACAGCAGGCTGCGCAGTCGCAGCCTGCCTCTCAATACGCTAATCCTCATCACGATGAAGAAGTTGCTTTAGCGCATGATGACCAAGAACATCACAGCACATCGAACAATACAGCCGAACTCACAGATAAGTTTCAAGGGGTACAACAAGAACTTCAAGAGTTACGAGGTCAAATTGAACTACAAGCCCATGAGATTACGAAGCTTAAACAACAACAAATTGATTTTTATAAAGATTTAGACACCCGTTTACGTCAAGCGCCGGCTCAAGTTGGACAAACCAAACCGTCCTCAGCTATTCCTGAAGAACAAACGATTCAGCAACAAAGCGCACAAGAAAAACCTATGCCAAACAGCAGTCCACACGGCAATTCAACAGACGAACAAATCAGTTATTTGGCCGCTTATGAACTCATTAAAAATAAACAATATGATCCCGCATTAAAAGCCATGCAAACCTTTACAACAAACTATCCTCAAGGCGGATATACGGCCAATGCACACTATTGGATAGGTGAACTTTATATGGTAAAAAAAGACTATCCTTTAGCCATTCAACAATTTGAAATAGTATTGAACAAATTTTCTTCCTCAAGTAAATCATCCGCCAGCTTATTAAAAATAGGCTATGCACTCGCAGCCTCAGGAAAAACCGATTCAGCTAAACAACAGCTTCAAGTTGTCATTAAACGTTATCCAGATACACATGCTGCAGCACTTGCTTTGGCTAAGTTAGAATCACTTAATAGCAGATGAAACAAACCGTTCCCGCATCATTGCGCATCACTGAAATTTTTCACTCCTTACAGGGCGAATCTGTATTGGTGGGTTTGCCAACGGTTTTTATCCGCTTAACAGGATGCCCCTTACGCTGCCAATATTGTGATACCGCATATGCATTCACAGGCGGAAAAAAAATACCCATCGAAGATATTTTAAAAACCGTTGCATCGTATCAATGCAAGACAGTCTGTGTCACCGGTGGAGAACCCTTATCTCAGCCCGGCTCACACCAACTCATGGAACGCCTCTGTGATGAAAACTACCGCGTGTCCATTGAAACAAGTGGTGCCTTAAGCATTCAATCTATTGATAAACGCGTTATGATCATCATGGATCTTAAAACACCTGATTCTAATGAAAGTGAAAAAAATGACTGGTCTAACCTTGATTATTTAAAACCAACGGATCAAATTAAATTTGTTCTGTGTAGCCGTAACGACTATGACTGGGCATCTCAGATGATTAATCAACACGCCTTAAACAAACGTTGTGACATTTTATTTTCACCCAGTTTTAATGAGTTAGACCCTAAGCTGTTAGCTGCTTGGATTTTAGAAGATAAATTACCCGTTCGTTTCCAACTACAACTGCATAAAATCCTCTGGGATGATGCACGAGGTCACTAAACCAAAGGATCACACTATGTCATGGTTTGCACAAGCCCCCTCTAACATTGCACTCATTAAATACATGGGCAAAAAAAACACAAATAAAAACATTCCATCAAATCCTTCACTGTCCTACACGTTGAATCGCTTGCGCACTGAGGTTACCCTCGAAACGGTTCCAGGAACAAACGATATATGGGAGCCCCTTGAAAAAGAAGGTATTATTCACCATGTTTTTTCTGAAAAGGCTCAAGCAAGATTTTTACGCCATCTTCAATTAATAAAAAATACCTTCCATTACCGCGGTGCTTTTCGCGTATGCTCTGGTAATAACTTCCCTCACAGTACAGGTCTTGCAAGCTCTGCTTCTAGTTTTGCGGCACTCACACGTTGTGCTGTCCTTGCGTGCGCTGAATTAATGCGTGCAGAGCTCCCTTCTGTCGAAGAACAAGCGCAATTGAGTCGTCAAGGCTCAGGATCATCCTGTCGCTCTTTTTTTGAGCCTTGGGCCCTATGGGATGAAGAAGCCGTATACGCCCCAGCTACCGCTTTGCCTTTATTAGAACATGAAGTGATTCTCATTCAACAGGAAGAAAAAGAAGTCTCCTCCAGTGAAGCGCATCAACGTATTTTGAACAGCCCACGCTATTCAATGCGCACAGAAAGAGCAAAAGAAAACTTGGAGCAACTCATCCGCGCGCTCAACTTAAATCAATGGTCTACTGCATATGAAATTTGTTGGCGTGAATTTCAAGACATGCATGACTTATTTAGAACATCAACGCCCTCTTTTTCTTACATAAGTCCTGAGAGTACGAAAATATTAGACCGTATCCAAGCGCATTGGAAAGAGACAAACGATGGGCCACTGGTCACCATGGACGCAGGACCTAATATTCACTTGCTCTATCGTCGAGGTCAAGAACGATTGTCCATCGGAGACTATGATGTCCTATGAATTTCATACGCAAACGCATGGTAAATGGATTCTTGCGGGAGAACACGCCGTACTACGAGGATACCCAGCGCTTGTATTTCCTCTGCTTTCAAGAACGCTGAAACTCCATTATGAAGCCTCAAACAAGCCACTCACGCTTATTTCCTCAGGTCTGCATACAACCCAACTGACTGAGCTGATTAAAACAGCCCTTGAAAAAGGTTTTCATCACTTAAATCAATCCTATGCTGACTTAAGGGGTGAGTTAACCATTGAAAACAATATTCCTTTAGGTGTGGGCCTCGGAGCCAGTGCGGCCCTGTGCACGGCACTCGCGCGCTGGCTTTATGATCAATATGAGATCCAAGACAATCCTTTTGAATTTGCAAAATCGCTTGAGGATGTTTTTCATGGGCAAAGCAGTGGATTAGACATTGCAGGCGCAGGCTCAACAACCGGCGTTTTATTTCAAAAGGGAAAAATTACCCCTATCAAACCCCTATGGAAACCCAAATGGACTTTATCGTCTTGTGGAGATGTTGGTCTCACGGCAAACTGTATTCAACAAGTAAACCATCAGCGAGAAAATTACCCTCAGCATGCTCAACGCATTGATGAACAAATGGCGAGCAGTGTAGCAGAAGCTCAATTTGCCTTAACACAAGAGACGCCAACAGCTCAGTTGAGCCTCCAGCGTGCCATTGAAAAAGCCCATGATTGTTTTGAACAATGGGGGCTGATTACGCCAAGTTTAGAACGCCACATCAGGGCATTGCAAGCCCAGGGCGCCATCGCCATCAAACCAACTGGCTCCGGTGGCGGCGGGCACTTGCTGAGTTTATGGGCAAATGATCCACCGACAGATCTGCCGTTTCAGTTTATGACGCTGGCTTAAATTCTTTTTAATTCCACGGATTAATTACTTCAAGTGGACAGCAAACGAAGTCTTTTTCGTTTCGAGTCACCAATCTTAAATTATGGCTTAAAACCGTTGCCGCCAGTAAACCATCGATGGCAGGAAGCACATGCCCTTTCAAATTACTTTGTAATCGCCCCCATTGATCGGCCACGTTTAAATCAATAGGAAGTATTCGCTCTGAAAAATACGCAGGTAAATCATTTTCAAGCCATTGACGTATGAATTCGCGACGTTTTATATCGCTCATTTTTTCAATCCCTTTTCGAATTTCACCTAATGTTAATACACTAATGAACAAATTTTTTTCTGGCACTCCGTTGATCCAATCCAGTACATTTTGCGCGGGCTTCGCTTTTACTATTTCACAAATAACATTGGTATCGAGTAAATAACTCATAAATCCGTCTCACGCGGTAAGCTCGTATCTCGTTCGACATTCAAATCAATACCCAACAGCGGTGATTTACGCAGAAACGCAACAAGTCCGACCTCAGGTGTGCGAAGTTTTGTATATTGTTCAATAGATAATATAACAACCGCAGGTTTTCCTCTGAGGGTTATCTCCTGGGGATGTCCGTCGGATGCTTCTTTTACCAATTCACTTAAATGTGCCTTGGCGTGTTGTAATTGCCAGGATTGCATAGCAGCTCCTTTATGACTAGTCATACTAGTTATTATAGCAACGATAAAATCAATATGCAAAAGACCAAAATTGAACAAATAGGGGCTCGAATGTCATGAACCATTCTTGCCCCAAGCAAAACTGTAGGAATAGTATAATCTAATTTTTCTTGGCCTGATTTCGATAGAGCGTAACACCCAAACCCGCAACAAAAGCAATTGTACAAATAGACAAATAGATATACATTGGATGCAGACCAAACCATCGGGCTTGTGTTACTGGGTATAGTGCCATAATCGGATGAATTGCAATACGTCCAATGCCATAACAAAGCGGTATTACACCTAAAAATGCCAACGATAGCTTTCTAGAATTCAACGAAACACTCACCAGCATAATACCCGTAATTAGATTAGAGATCCCAAACGCACCCAACAGTCGCAATAAATCGGTTGCTTGAGTTGTTGACAAATCCAACCCTGCAAAAGTGATTGCGCTATAGTTCAGCAAGAATGTATGCATAACGCCTCGCAATAGATCATAACATCCGATAAAAAAAACAATGACAGAAACAAATACTGGAATATTACTGCTCTTATTCATGATTAAGTCCTTTTTATTATTAATTAACAAACTGATAATATACTTCACCGTCCTTCACCATGCCAAGCTCATAACGTGCACGCTCTTCAAGCGCTTGGTCACCAGACTTTAACTCAATAATATCAGCTTCAACCGCACGATTCCGGCTGGATAATTCCTCATTATTGCGTGTTTGAGCTTCTAGTTTTTTTTCAAGATGCAGCCATTCTATAAGGCTATCATCCCCCACCCATAATTTATATTGCAAACCAACAATTGTTAGAATAAGTGCTATAAAAACGTACCGCATAGAGGTTATTCCTTATATAAAAATAAATATTTTAAAATTAGTTCAGTCATCACATCAAATTCATGATAGAATTGAGCCCAAAATAATCATTTTGAATTCGAAAGGACATTTTATGCATTTTGCTACCCTTGGGTTAATCGAGCCACTCGTTCGTGCTGTTAATGAATTAGGTTATATTGAACCCTCTCCCATTCAAGCGCAAGCAATTCCATCCATTTTAAAAGGCCGTGATATTTTGGCCTCTGCACAAACAGGAACAGGTAAGACTGCTGGCTTTGTACTTCCGCTCCTACAACGCACGCTCGACAAACCGCGTGCAAAAAGCAATAAAACACGCGTTTTAATTCTCACACCAACCAGAGAATTGGCCGCGCAAGTACACGAAAGCATTGTTCAATACGGACGTCATTTATCGCTTCGCTCAGCCGTTGTTTTTGGTGGTGTAAAAATTAGCCCCCAAATGATGCGCTTACGTGGTGGCGTTGAATTTTTAGTTGCAACGCCTGGTCGACTCCTTGATTTACACCAACAACGGGCTATCCAATTTGATGAAGTGGACACGTTGGTTCTTGATGAAGCCGATCGTATGCTTGATATGGGATTTATTCATGATATCAAACGCATCATCAATCTGCTCCCTAAAAAGCGCCAAAACTTATTGTTTTCAGCAACCTTTTCTGATGATATTCGTAAGCTGGTCCAAGGATTATTAAATCAACCCGTTGAAATTGATGTCGCGCCACGCAATGCGACTGCAATCAATGTAGAACAAACCATTCATCCTGTTGATAAAGCCCGTAAAGCAGCCTTATTAAGTCATTTAATCCATAAAAACAAATGGGGACAAACCCTTGTGTTTTCGCGCACAAAACATGGCGCTAACAAACTTGTGAAACAACTAGAAGAAGCTCAAATTTATGCCGCTGCAATTCATGGCAATAAATCTCAATCCCAACGTACCAAAGTATTGGCTGAATTTAAAGCCGGTGAGCTACACGTACTGGTAGCAACGGATATTGCCGCTCGCGGTATTGATATTCAAGAGCTCCCCTGTGTTGTTAACTTTGACTTGCCCAACATTCCAGAAGATTATGTCCATCGAATAGGACGAACTGGACGAGCCGCTGCATCAGGGATTGCAATTTCTCTTGTCAGTGCCGATGAAGCACCTCAATTACACGCCATTGAAAAACTGCTTAAACGTAAAATATCACGCACAGAAATTGATGATTTTGAACCCAATCATGCCCTTCCCACCACGTCCGCAAAAAAAATCCATACGCCTGTGAGAAACCAACAACCATCACAAAAAGCACAAGCTAAAAAACCGTGGTATGATACACCATCGACTCAAAACAAACGATCTTCATGCACCAACAAAAAATCCGCCTCGCCACAAGGGAAAGCCCGTTAGCACTTGCTCAAGCGGACTTTATCGGTAACTTACTGCGTTCATATTGGCCTTCGTTGACCATAGAGCGCGTAAGCATGAGCACAACAGGTGATCGCTTTTTAAGTGACTCACTGCTTAAAATTGGCGGCAAAGGCCTGTTTGTAAAAGAACTCGAAGAAGCCTTACTGGATGGTCGTGCAGATATTGCCGTACATTCCATGAAAGATGTGCCGATACACTTTCCAGACGGACTATCGCTCGCGGTCATTTGTACTCGCGAAAACCCTTTCGACGCATTCATCAGCAATACCTATAAGACCATGGAAGATTTACCTTTAGGCGCTACTGTTGGAACGTCCAGTCTGCGTCGACAAGCCCAACTTTTAGCGCTGCGGCCTGATTTAAATATCAAACCGCTACGAGGCAATGTTGGCACACGACTTGGAAAATTAAACAACAAAGAATTTGACGCCATTGTCCTGGCAACTGCAGGATTAAACCGATTGCATCTCGAACACTTGATTGCGTCTTCTTTTAACGAAAAAACATTACTCCCCGCATGTGGTCAAGGTGCACTTGGCATTGAATGCCGTACGCAGGATGAAGCGATTAAAGCCTTACTGGCCCCCCTTCATGATCCAATGGCAACATCCTGTGTTCAAACTGAACGCGAGGTAAATGCTTATTTAGGTGGAAGTTGTCATGCGCCAATTGCCATTTACTGTAGACCGGATGAAAACGATATGCTTTTACTCGATGCCCTGGTAGCAGCAACGGATGGACAGCGAATCATTCGAGCGCAAGAAAAAGGGCCGATACATACATCAGCTGACATGTCAAAAAGATGCGCGGAAAAATTGTTTGATCATGGCGCACACGAACTCTTACAGTCCATCGCTTAAGATGACAACTCAACTCGATGGATTATGCATTCTTAATACTCGACCACACGATGAAGCGAGCCTACTGACACAGCAAATTCAAGATGCTGGCGGTGTGGTTATCGCTCTGCCCGCAATTGAGATTAAATGTCCAACGACGCCCCCCATCTTGCCAGACTTAACAACCATCGATCATGCAATTTTTGTAAGTCCACATGCCGTAAGCCATTTTTTCAAAAGTTTTTCTCCTCTGTGCTGGCCCTCATCTATTAAACTGTTTGCGCTCGGAGAAGGAACCAAAAGAAAGTTATTGTCTTATCAGTTAACCACACCCATCATCCCTGAGGAATCTCACAGTGAGGCATTTTTAACCATACAATGTTTGCAGCATGTTGTCGGAAAAAAAATCCTGCTCGTTAAAGGTGAAGGGGGTCGACCATTAATTAATGATACCTTAACTCAACGTGGCGCTTTTGTTTTTCCAATGGATGTCTATCGACGATCCTGCCCAAAATCAAATCCGAAACGCATCAACAAGCTATGGCAAGAAAACACCATAGATATTATACTGGTCACAAGTTATGAGGGAATGATAAATCTAATGACCCTATTCAATCAACATCAAACCTGGCTCCTCAATAAGCCTTGGATAGTGCTCAGCGATCGCCTTGCATTGCTTGCGAAACAACATGGTGCAACACACGTTATTGTGAGTCGAACACATCAAATCATCCATACACTTACGAATTTCAAGGAGACCGTCGCATGGAGCAAGATGAAACAAAGTCAGCACAAAACACCCCCACCCAACAATCAATTGCTAAGCTAATCTTTGTTGTTGGTCTTCTGACTTGCTTTTTAGGTATTGGACTCACTGGTTATATAACGCTTTATCGCAACCAAGTAAAAACCAATGCCCTATTCATGATGTCAAACAAACGCAATGAGCAACAATATAAAGCATTAGATGCTCAGCTCACCCAAAAAATAAGTGAGCTGGAAGATCAATGCACTCAAAACGTAAACACTTTAATTGAGAAAATTCAATCCAATGCCGATGGTAAACCTGCGCTTATTAAAGCCCGCTATACGCTTGAACTTGCACAAATTAATGCATATGCTACAACCGACTATGAAACAACACTGAGCTTGCTCAATAAAGCTGATGAGTTACTATCAACTGAAAATGATCCCGCCATTTTTCCAGTAAGACAAGCCATTGCACAGGAAATATCCGAACTGGAAGCCGCAAAAAAAACTGACACCATTGGCATTTTAAGTCAGTTAAATGCCATAGGCGCTGCCGCTAAAATAAATAATGTACCGATTCAATCCATACAAAACGTTCATACCGAATCAGATTCAACAATAAAAAGCTTGTTTCATCAATTGATCATCATTCGTCATCATGACGAACCGATTGAACCACTTCAAAGCCCTGCTTATAAAGCTATTCTGCAAGAAGCAATCCAATTAAATCTCCAGGAAGCCAAATGGGCTGTCATTCAAAAAAACGACACCATATATCAGCTGGCTTTGAACGAAGCCATCCATAATTCAAGTCAAATCATCAGCGACCCAGCGTTGGTTAAATCACTTGAAGAACTTAAAACCATACAACTTGAACAACCTAAAATTATTCCCAAAGAATCATTGACGTTACTCATGAGCGTTATGAGTACAGCACAAGGAGTCACCGCACCATGATTCGTACCTTATTTATTTTTTTCATTCTACTAGGCTCTGTACTGCTTGGCATTCAATTGAATCACGACCCTGGGTATATCCTCATCACACTCAATCAATGGAGTATTGAAACCAGTCTGTGGTTAGGATTTATGATGCTCATTGTCCTGTTTTTAATATTGCACTTAGCCTTAAACTCTTTTTTTTGGCTTACACACGTACCCTCTGAATTTCGACTTTGGCGAACAAAAAAACGGAGTATTCACGCCCAAAAAAAAACACGTCAAGGCTTAATTGAATTCAGTGAAGGACATTGGAAATCCGCTAAAGCACATTTGGTTGAAGGGCTAAAAGATACCGAAACGCCCTTGATTAACTATTTAACCGCTGCACGTGCAGCACAAGAGCTAGGTGATCTTAAACTGAGAGACGATTATTTACGCGAAGCACAACAATCAATGCCCGAAGCTAAAATTGCCGTCGAACTCACGCAAGCCCAGCTTCAACTGGGACACAAACAGTGGGAACAAGCACTTGCTACCCTGCGGCATCTTCAAGACTTATCTCCTAACCATACTTATGTTTTAAAATTATTGGTATGTCTTTATGAAGAAATCAATGATTGGGATCAACTCATTCTACTCATTCCCAAACTAAAACAATATAACGTGATGACCGCCAATGAAATCAATCAACTGGAACATCGTGCATACTGGCATACTTTGTTGCTTCTTATTCGACAAAATCAACAAGAATCGGTTAGCGCACTTGTCGAAAAATTACCTAAATCGCTCAAATATGACCCTCGCATCATAGCAAAATATAGTGAATATCTTATCGCATGTCATGAAGATGAGCGCGCTGAACATCTGTTACGAAAAACATTAAACAAGCAATTTCATAAACAGTTAATTCATGCATATGGTCAACTCAATCCTCATCATGCAAGGCTTGAGTTTGCACAATCACTGCTTAAACAAGAACCAGATTCTGCTGCACTTCATTTATGTCTAGGGCGTTTAAATAAAAACAATCAACTCTGGGGACAAGCTAAGACTCATTTTGAATCAAGTATAGCGCTTGAACAAACGGCCGAAGCTTACACAGCGCTGGGAGACTTGTTACTCGAATTAAACGATAATACTGCGGCGATGGAGATTTATAGAAAAGGCTTGCTGAGTCAAGCAAATAAAATTACACCATGAGACAATATAATATTGTTCCCGCTACAGTCACAGCAATTCCCGCCATTAAAAAATCTATAGCAAAATAAAGGGTTTTAGGTGCATTTGAAAAAAAGATTTCGTAAACTATGCGCAATAGTTCAGTAAGAACGCCTTCTCCCATTGATGGGAGAAGGTGCCCGACAGGGCGGATGAGGGT
>CANNJI010000036.1 GCA_947504875.1 Legionellaceae bacterium | reverse complement strand
ATTTTGATTAGACACCAATAGTTTGGATAATGTGGATGGCCCTTGCAAGAGCCTTTTATAACCGAGTAAACAACCTTTTTATACAGCTGTTCTATTTTCAAACTTAACCCGATTAAAAAACTTTACAGCAGTATATGGACTCAATCATTCACCGTACAAACATACACATTGCCTGTGGTCGAAGTTGTCGCGCCTTCCACAAGATAAGCATAGGCTCCATCAGGGCTTAATGCCATATTAACTAAAGCCGTGAAGTTAGTGCCTCCACCATAAGTCGGTGTAGCATCGCTACAGCCACCAATCGTGCCATCGGTGTTTAGTGGACAGGTTGACATCGTATCAGGATAAGCGGGCACATAAACCACATTATTCAAACGCGTATTCCTCACCAGGCCTTGTGTGTTTGAAGTCAGCGCACCTGAACTGGTGGCGCCTGAGTCAACACAATTGCTCAGCGCACCGGTGTTTGCTGTGACACCACATTTTATAATTTGGTTGAGCAATTTATCAGTATAATACGCAAGGGTATTATTCGCGCTTAACGCAATTCCCTCGGGAGCAGTTCCTGAAGGCCCCACTATATCATTGAAACAATCAGTTAAATTACCCTCGCTGATAAGACAATGTGATATACCTTGTGTTCCTGTGTCAGTTACATAGGCAAACGGAACCGGTGTAACCGTGAGTGTTGCAGTCACTGCCGTCGTGTTACTCCCGTAAATAAGGAAAGAACCCGTAACCTGTGTTGTGGTTGCTGACGACTCAAAGGTCATCGTACAGGTGGCTCCTGCTAGAACAGACCCACAGGTGTTGCCACCATCCGTAAGTGTGAGATATCCATATAAAGTAGATGTTCCCAAATCAGGCTCGATATTAAGCGCTTTTTCTGTTGAAGAAGTATTTTGAAGCGTCAGGGTCACGGTACTCACGCCATCTCCGACGATGGTTTGAGATGCAGGAGCATAAGAATCAATCACTAAAGGCGCTTGAGCCGCATCATTAACCGCAATATTAACCTGTATGACAGACGCATGTGTCCCTGTAATTGTGATGGTTTGTGTCGTTGAGCCTTGAGACCCTGGCGTAAAAATAAGTTCACAGGTTTCACCGGATTCAAGAATGGCACAATCTGTGGCGTCTTGTGTAACACCCGGCAGTGAAGAAATATCAGCAGCAACAGATGTTGCAGTCACAGGTGCCGTCGGATTCGTAATGAAAATACTTTGAGGCACAGCTAGCCCGGTTGTCGCTTGCAACGTAATAGAGGTAGGGTCAGCAGTAATTAATGCGGTAGACGGATATTGAATAACAATTTTTGCTGGCGCACTTTTTGTATTGGTTCCTTTGATAGGAAATACTTGTTCCACAGAGTTAACGCCCGATGTGGTAAACGACAAGATACATGTATCGCCAGGTGCAAGCGATGTACAATGGCTCGCATCTTGCGTGACTTCACCCACTAATACCGTACGTTCGATTCGTCCTGAAACATCGTTTGCAGTAACTGTTGTTGATTCATTTTTCACGACAAATGATTTTGTTTGCGGAACAGTACTAAATGATATCGTTGTTGGCGTGACGGTTAGCTTTGGACGCTCTGGTACTATTTTTGTAATATTTAAACTGTTAGCAAGGCTTGGTTGAGAACATAAAAATGGGCTTGGCGTATTGCTGTTACTTTTAACAGCACAAATCTCTGGGCCTGCCGTAATGTTCTGAGGAATTTCACTGCCGACAATTAAAAGCTTAAGCAGACAATGCTGCTTTGATGCAAGTTTAAAAGGATTGCCACAAACACCTGCCCCTGTTGTGACTTGCGTAATGCCTTGGATACCAACCATGGTTAGGGTTCGTGTCAAATCGGTTTGGTTTGTCACCTGATACTCAACTGTGAAAGATCCATTACGCGGAAGATTAATCGTGGTTGCCGTTTGAGGTATTAATTCAAATTTAGGTTGCGTTCCACCATACACTGTAAACGCTAATAAAGAGAAGAAAAAAACAAAAGGCATATTGTGCCATTTTATACATAAAAGCTCCCATTTAAATCCATTTAAGATTTCCATCATGCAGTAATTTTAATCTGAGTTCAATATGTGAGTTGAACAATGTGCCCCTCCTCGCACGTAGTCCCAAGCAGAATGACGAAAGCAGCCATTAAAAATGGGGATAAAATAAAATACAACTTGTGTATAGATTATTTTTCAGTTATCTTCTGGTGTCGGATAGATGACTTGATGAACAAGTAAGCGCGCCATGTCTGAGCACAGCGAGTTTAGCGCCTTTACCTGTTCATCAAGTCATCTATCCGACACTGTATAAGACTAATTTAAATAGAACTTTAATCATGATGCATAGCAACCGTTATCTAACAAAGCATTTTTCAACTGACGTCTCCATCGTTATGCATGCGATTGTCGATAGCGCTCGTTGTTTATTTGTATCAATTCAAGTGATTCTTACCTACCTCTCCTCCCCCTTGGGCCGGTTAGTTTATTAATATCGCGCCACCCAAGGGGTGGCTGATGCGAAATTATTAAATCAACCCGAGTTCATTATTAATTGAGGAGAATTTAAATGCCTACAGAAAACACAACGATATCACAAGAAGTTGTTAGCGGTAGTGTGGCAGGATTTACTGAAGTATTTGTTGACCATCCCTTGTGGACAATCAAAACCCGAATGCAAAGTCATCAACCTTTTTCTTGGAGCCCACGTGTGTTGTATCGTGGGATGTTGCCCAATGCTGCAAGTATGGCCCCCATAACTGCAATACAAATGGCTGTAAAGCAAGCATTCCAAAATGTATTTTTTTTAGATTCACCCAACCATACGTCGCAGCAAGAAGTTGTTAGCGCCTATGCGGGAGGAGTTTTTGCGGCAACGGTTGCATGCCCAGTAGAAATGGTGATGACACACATGAAAGAAGGGGAAAAATTTACCCCTACAGCACGTGCTTTGATAAAACAGGCTGGACCAGGACATATCTATTCTGGGTTTACTATGACCGCAATGCGCGATGGATTTTTTGCCGTAGGCTTTATGGCCGCGCCTAAGGTTTTAAAACCCATGTTTCGTTCGTACGTTAAATCTGATAACCAAGCAAGTTTGTTGTCAAAAGTGGCTGCTGGCGTTGGTGCGGCGGTTGTGTCACAGGCGTTTGATACGGTTAAAACTGTTCAGCAAGCTTCAGAGAAAGGGATGAAATTATTTGATGCAGCGAAAAAACCATACGCTAATCATGGTGTTGCTGGTTATTTCAGAGGGGGATTGCCACGAGGCGTTCGGGTTGCATCTGCTGTGTGCATCATGAGCTCAGTCAACGAGCACATGAATGCTTTCTTTAAATCAACAAACGAGGTTGAAAATAACGATAAGCGTGTTGAAAACACTCGGTCACGTTGATTTTCAAATCATAGTGCCGGACAGAACACTTGATGAACCGATGAGCGCGCTTAATCGGTCATCAAATCATCTGTCCGGCACTCTATATATCCATTAACCATGATTGTGTGACGAACGCACTGATCTCGCACGAGGGGTATAAAAATGGCAGCCCTCTTCTCCATCTAAACATTTATCACGCTCATGCTGAAATGTTGTATGCAAAATATTAAATTCTACCGCCACCATTGTTCTAATTTTAATCAAGACATCATCTGACTCATGGTCTGGGGCAATAACAACGTGTGCTGTTAAGTTAATTTTGTCACTGGTAATAGCCCAAACATGAATTTCATGTAAATCAATAACCCCCTCAATTTCATGCGCTAGTTTTTTAAGTTTTTTTATATCAATCCCTTGAGGAACGCCTTCAAGTAAAATATTTACGCTTTCCTTTAGTAAACTCCATGCGCGGGGTAATACCCACAAACCAATGAGCACAGCAATGATTGAATCTAAATATAAAAATCCTGTATACCCAATAATCAACGCCCCAATAATCACGCCTAAAGAACCTAAGGCATCACTGATCACTTCAAAATAAGCACTTTTAAGATTTAAACTACTGTTTTTACCACCACTTAATAAAAACATCGAAGCAACATTTACAAGCAAACCAATGGCCGCAATAATCAGCATTCCATGTGAATTAATACTCGCAGGTTCACTTAACCGTTGATAGGCTTCAAAAATGATATAAAGTGCCACAAAAAAGAGTAAAACCGCATTGAATGCAGCTGCTAAAATTTCAAAACGATAATAACCATAGGTTCGAACCGTATCTGAAGACTTTTTGCTTATTTTAATGGCCAATAATGCAATAAAAAGAGCTGCAACATCGGTTAACATATGAGCTGCATCAGAAATCAATGCAAGGCTCTGAGTAAGAACGCCTCCAACAAGCTCAACAACAAAGTACGTAGCAGTTAATACTACAGCCCAAAACAAACGCCGCTCATTATCTACTCTGGCATGCTCACCCATGAAAGTCCTTATTCATTTTCCTTGATAAATAAAAGTATAGCAGGCTGCAATGATCTAATCTATTTAATGATAAGGATACCATGCATTAATTTTCTGGCGTTTGTTTTTTTGTTACTGTATGTTATTATTTACATTATATATAATAAAGTATATTAAAATGTACATTAGGATTTAAATATGAGTATGAATACGCATTTACCAATTCCAGTGCAGAAAAATTTAAGAAAGTTGGGAAAAAATATTAGTGATGCGCGCCGCCGTCGTCGTATACCTATGAAGCTTATGTCAGAACGTTCCGGATTTTCTCGCATTACTTTATCCAAGATTGAAAAAGGCGATCCAAGCGTATCCATGGGTTCGTATGCGTCTGCTCTTTTTGTTTTAGGGATGTCGGATCATTTGGCACGTGTTGCAGAGGCTTTTCACGATATTGTCGGGCATGAACTTGAAGAAGAACGTCTCCCGAAAAGAATTAGAACGCCATCAGTCGATAAAGGACATTCATATGAGTAGCCAACAAATTTATGTTTCGATTGAACTTGGAGAAAAAACGCATAAGGTAGGAAAGCTCTGGTTTCATCAGCGTGGCGCTCGAGAAAGTGCATCCTTTGAATATAATCCCGACTGGTTGAAACATTCGGAAAAGTTTGCTCTGGATCCAGCGCTTCAGTTAACCTCAGGATCATTTCATACGACACCAGAACAGATATTATTCGGTGCTATTGGTGATTCTGCGCCAGATCGCTGGGGTCGCGTGTTAATGCGCCGAGGAGAAAGTCTGCGCGCTAAATCGGCAAGAGAAGCAGTAAGAACACTGTCAGAAGCAGATTATCTGTTAGGCGTTAATGATGAAGCTCGTCAGGGCGCTTTACGTTTTTCTTTAGAAGATGGCGGGCCTTATTTAACCTCCAGAGATAAAAAAAGCATCCCACCTTTAATAGAGCTACCTAGACTCCTTTCAGCAACTGAACGCTATATCAATGACGATGAAACAGTTGAAGATTTGAAAGTATTATTGGCACCCGGGTCATCTCTTGGTGGAGCGCGGCCAAAAGCATCGGTTAGAGATAAAGACAATCATCTTGTGATCGCTAAGTTTCCCAAAAAAGATGACGAGTTTAACGTGGTTGTCTGGGAAGCCGTTTCGCTGACCCTTGCAGAAAAAGCAGGGATTAAAACAACAGAATGGCGCTTGGAATCAATCCTCAACAAGCCGGTGCTGCTTTTGCGCCGTTTTGATCGTCAGGGATCCCATCGTGTTCCATTTTTGTCTGCAATGAGTATATTGGGCGCGAAGGATAATGACACTCACAGCTATCTTGAAATTGCTTATGCCATTACTCAACACGGTGCAAGTCCAAACAGTGATTTAGAAGAACTGTGGCGGCGTATCATCTTCACCGTGTTGATATCAAACACTGATGATCATTTAAGGAATCATGGTTTTTTATATGAACGTCATCAAGGTTGGAGATTGTCACCTGCCTACGATGTCAATCCTACCCCTGTGGAAATCAAGGGACGTATGTTATCAACTTCGATAGATTATGATGATCCAACAGCCTCTATTGATTTGGCACTTTCCGTCATTGATGACTTTCGAATAAAGCAAGCAAGAGCGCTTGAGATTATACAAGAAGTTGCGATAGCCGTGAGTCAATGGCGATCTGTTGCTACCCAATTTGGTTTGATAAAGAGGGAAATTGACCGCATGGCTTCTGCTTTTGAACATGAAGAGCTGAAGAAAACAAAACGTTAGTTAATATTTCATGACTTACGAAAAACTCTGGCTTGTAGCTTTTTCTTTGATCAATGGGAAATTGATCGGAACAGGTCCAATTTAACAATGAATGAAAAACACCTGCACTCCATGGTTTGTTGGGTACTTTAGTATATTTTGAGTTTTTTTGTAACTCCCCACCCCATACGTCATCCTTCGCTACGCGAGGGATCTCAGAATGGGTCACAGTGCCTCATCGTAGAAGATTCCTCGCTGTGCTCCTCGGCCACGCCCATGGGCTCGCAGGGTTCAGTGGAAAGTTGAACATCGCGTTAATCAAATCAAGAAATATTCGATTATCCTCAAGGGACTTGTGGTTCAACCTGCTCATGCATGACTAAATTGCGTTGCAAAGCCCATTGGTTTCCCTTAAGCGTAGAAGCCCCAGAAAACAGGCCAACAGCTGCAAGTGCAGTTCCATAAATGATAGGTATATTGCTCATTCCCGCTGCAACCACACCCAAAAACAATAAACTTGCTAGCATCGTAAGCATGCTGACCGCCTTTGAGACTGGGTGAGATAACATTGTGATGAGGAATGAATAATTTGGACGATGCGCTTGTGCGCGTTCATCGGCTAGAGACTCATCTTGCAAACACGTGCTGTTTTTGTGATGCCAGCGAAGGCGGGGATCCATTTCTTCAGCTACAACGATGCCTATGTGGGGATGGATCCCCAACTTCACGGGGACGACATGATAAGGATTCGAATTTGCAAGACGCTCCACTCGTGGCTGTTGACAATTCAGATCTCGACGTCCCGCGGGTTGTTCGCAGGATTCAGATCGATCTATCTCTGTGCGATCTTGTTGTGCGTTAAGCAAGATCTCTGGATCCCGCGGACAAGCCGCGGGACGTGGGGCTTCATAAGATGAATTGTCAACAGATCCTATATCTTCTGCTCGCACGCGCTCATCAGCTAAAACATCCGCATGCACTGCTTCAACTTGATGCTCTTCAACAGGGGGCATATATATTGGAACGATAAGATTTTCAACCAATGATGGTGATTCAACTTCTAACCGATCATTTTCTTCATGAGTAACCGGCGTTAAGAACAGTTCCTCTTCATCATTTTCACGATCATTATCGTCATTACTAACGCTCTCAAGACTTGTTTGTGCTGTTGATAATGAATTAGAAGAACTCGCTTCTTTCATATGACTACTTGTATCTAGGCGCTGGTAAACACCTATATTTGTATTAGAAAGAAGCATCTTACGATGATGAGCAATCATACCATCCCTATCACTGCTTGATATAGTCTTGATGTGCTCATCCAAAGTCATGCCATTTGCCAACGCCTCGATAGTGGTTGCAGTCCAAGGACCACAGTAGATATCATCATGTTGAATTCCTTGATATATGGGGATAAACGCTTTAACACTTAAGCCCAAAGGCCCTAAACCCTCAGTGAGTAATTTTTTCATCGGATGGATTAAATATCCGTAGGAATTTAAGGTGGGTCGAGAATCAACAAGCGTAGCGGTTTCTGTTTTTGGATCATAGTGCAGTGTAACCCAATGCATCCGTTTTGGCCCCATTCCAAAAAAACATGGCTGCACTTCTGTCAGTGGGAATATCATTTTCTTTTCACGATATTGCTCACCTATAAGAAGCGCCGCCGCCTGAGTCAGCGCCGCAGAAATACATTGACTCAGGCTATCATCCGGCTTTCCATCTGCAACAGGAGGAAATATAATCGCTTCTGAGCCTTCATAAAAAACAACATCTGTTTGAATAGCGATTGGTTTGAATGCAATACCCAACCAATCTCTCATTGTAACGGAGCTGTATTTACCACCAGGTGCTACGGCGTTGTATAGGTCATCTTCATTAAACTCCACATCATCAATAATATCTTCATCATCATATTCAATGCTCGAGCCAATCACACCCGCGGAGTTAATAGCAACCACTTCTTTCATAAAAAAACCATAAACAAAAAAACAATGTGATCATTATATAGCCTGAAATTTTGAAAGTAAAGGTTCAAGGAATCCTTGTCTTTTGATTGATCTGTGCTATATACAGTAAATAACATAGCGTACCGATCAGACGACTTGATGACAGGTACTATGGCATGACTCAAACAGAATGGAGTTTACGATGAGCAAAAAACAATTTGCGGAGCGTTTGAACCTAGCGCTTGATGAGATAGGTGCCCCAACCGCGTATCTCGAAAGAATCGAAGCCTTAGCCAAACTGCTTAAGGTTCACAAATTTAAAGCAGAAGCGCTTGTAAACGGCGAATTAATGCCCGATGAATCTTTACGAACACTTATTTGCAATGAACTTGATATAAAAAAAGAAGATCTGCCATAATTTTTTTACAACGACATCTCTTCGTGTATAATGTATGATCACATTAGCTAAATGAGATGTTTTATGCCTTATAAAGAAAATCTAATCCTAGGACGCCTTACGTGTTCAATCACTAAACAAAAAACACTGTGTACAAATGATATAATCCCCCGGAAATCCCTACCTGCTTTTTTACCGGACAGTTTTGATTATATTATCAAAAAATTTGGCCACAAACGCTTTAATGACTACCAAGAATATATTTCATACATCAACGGAATTAAGCCGTTGCTTTGGCATGCTACATCCCAAATGAGCCTGCCCTTTCCACATGAGACGATTGCATTTGCCATGACTGAACTTGGTGTAGGTGAAAGCTACGAATTATCGACAGATGTTTTTTTTCAGCTCCTTAAATCAAGAGCAGATATTGCTCTTGTTAAAATTACAGGCGGATGTAAAGAATACAAAGGGGTGAGTGAAACACTCATGCACTCAATAATATTGCTGGGAATTGCTCCTGAGTATACTTTTGAAGGTGAAGATCTAAAAGGTTTATCGACACTGCCAGACGAGGTTGTCGTCATTGACACCCTGTTAAATCATGTAGGAAAAGCTAATCGGTATTTAACGGAACAATCAACCCATATGAATCTGTATATCATATCACGCATTCATTCCGTGGATATCGCTTCTCAATACCATAAAGACAATTATGAGCTCATAAAACACAATGCATCCATCTTGGTAAACTTTGTATACGAGCAAGGTTTTTCGCCGTTTGTGATTAAAAAAAACGCCCCTAAAAAAGTAACGATAACTTTATTTAAGGAAGAAGTAGAAGAAACAACAACCTCAGAAAAAAAACCTGCCGATGAAAATAGCCATGAAGGTGCTATCCTATAGATAACCACGACATGAGATCCCTCGCGCTAAACAAGGCGCTCAGGAATATAAGCGTTTAAGTTCAGTGAATTCACTAAACTTAAACTCTTACTGCGGCTCTCAAAAAGACAGAGTACAAAAAAGGAACATAATCTTGGATGGGATTTAACTCAGACTCGCCATAGCCTGCAGTATAATTCCCACCAATTTCAAGCATGATACGCGGCGTTAGAATATAATTAACGCCTACACCAAACGTTGGTGAAACACGTGATTGATCGTTAATTTCGTCCCATCGATAAACCTTAGCAATGCCTGCACCTGAATAAACACGATACTTTGTTTCTGGAATGGCCAACATAACTTTTGCCAAAATAGACGCTTGCGCTGTTTTTGTTTCAAACGAAATTCTATCATCATGCTCAAATGCAAAAAGACTGTCTTTATCAAACAAAACCTTTGCATTAGGATATCGCATATAACTTGCTTCGAGTGCAAAATAAGGAGTCAACTCATAACCAAAAAAGCCCCCCCATACATCCCCCCCTTCATGAACATAGGTAGGCATGGATATATTAATTGCCGTATTTTGTTTATCTAACGTTGGAACCAAACCTCCCCATGTACTTGAGCCATAGCCTCCTTCAGCGCCAAAATAAAATCGATACTTAAATAAATCAGTCATCGAAGGTTCCTCGGCTGCATTCACAACCGAGCTCACCAAACAAAATATTGCAATCGATACACTACGACATATCATATTGAGACTCTTTTATATCATTAGGAACACGAAGCACCTGTGGAACTACACAAGCCTGAATTAGAATTCACGCCACCAACCAAATAACAGTGCCAAGAGTCAACGCAATCAGCTGATGTTGTATCCCGCTGGAAGTCGCACGCGCGTTGTACCGAACCAAAAATACTGATCATTCTCGCATATAAAAGTTTCATGTCGTTACACATGCCAACAGGAAGTCCTGACGACGTACAGTGACATTGAGCAACAGCCTTGAATGAGGCACAAAATCCAGGACTGTCAGAAGGCTGTGCCCGAGGGCAACTCGCGCTATAAACGGAACATGTCATGGTACTTAACACAATACTGGCCACACATACTATTTTTTTTATCATTATTTCTCCCTCGTTACTACATTAAGACTGATCACAACTGTCTCCTTGCCTCTAAAACATTAGGTATCTGCGTTAAACGCGCCAAAAGACGCGACAATGTATTAATACCATCTACTTCAATGGTCAGGGTGATATTGGTCATGTTCTCCTGCTTATTCACCCCTGTTTGCAATGCAAACACATCCGCTTTTTCATTGGCTAAGAGTGATGTAATATCACGCAAGAGGCCTGTTCTATCAAAGGCTCGAATGTATATATCCACCACATAACGGTCGCGCGCTGCAGCCCCCCAGTTCACTTGTAAAAAGCGTATTCGTTGTTTTTCTGTGGCGTGTATGATATTTGAGCAATCTTTTCGATGAACCGATACGCCACGCCCTATGGTGATATAGCCAATAACCGCATCACCTGGCACGGGCTTACAGCAGCGCGCCATATGTGTTAATAAATGACCGACGCCTTCAATTTCCAGATCACTTCCTGATGTGTCTTTCATGTGATGAGGAACCAGACGCGTCATCGATTCGGGTAGTTTAAAAGGCAGGTCCTCAGGCGTTAACCTAGTAATAATTTGGTTGATTTTAATGTCGCCACGCCCCAAGCCCGCCTTTAAATCATCTAAACTTTTTAGACGCAAAGCCGGTAGTATGGACTGAACACGTTCAATTTTTATGCCCAAAACTTTTAATTCTTTTTCAAGAATTTCTTGCCCCTCAGCTTTATTTTTATCAAAGTCTTGCATCTTAAACCAATGCAATACTTTAGCCTTAGCACGTGAGGTTCTTAAATATTGTAAATGTGGATTAATCCAATCACGCGAAGGCCGCTCATTTTTACCCGTTAAGATTTCAACCTTATCGCCTGTTTTTAGCTCGTAGGTTAATGGGACAATGTGAGCATTTACCTTAGAGCCCCGACAACGGTGCCCCATGCTGGTGTGCACATGATACGCAAAATCAAGCGGGGTTACACCACGCGGCAAATCAAGAATATCGCCATCTGGCGTAAATACATAAACCCTATCGTCTAAAAATTCCATCTCAATGGCAGAAGAAACACCTTTATTGGCAGCAACTTCACGATGCCATGCCAAAACTTCTCGCAGCCATTCAATTTTACGCTCATGTGTTGCTCGCGTTTTAGTTGCGCCCTCTTTATATTTCCAATGCGCAGCCACGCCCATTTCCGCCTGCTCATGCATCTGGAAAGTACGAATTTGAACCTCAAAAACTCGCCCCTCAGGTCCTTCTACCGCCGAATGTAACGACTGATAGCCATTGGGCTTAGGGTTTACAATATAATCGTCAAACTCATGATGAACTTGTCGCCATTGGGTGTGAACAAATCCTAAAACCTCATAACACTGTTCTTTTGTTTCAACGAGAATTCTAACCGCTGTGGCATCATAAATTTCATCTAACGAAACATTCTTTCTGACCATTTTACGGTAGATACTATGAATGTGTTTTGCACGACCATACACTGCGAAATGTTGAATGTGCATGGATTGAATATGCTGATTGAGATCATTTACAATAAGATTAACATAACGATCCCTATCCACTCGTTTTGCCTTTAACCCCAAAGCAATCGATTTATAAGCGTCTGGATGTAAATATCGAAATGCGCGATCCTCCATTTCCCATTTAATGGCTCCAATACCCAATCGATTGGCAAGCGGCGCATATATTTCCATGGCTTGCGTGGCAATATGTTCACGAACCCCTTGGGGCATAGGTTCCAAGGTATGAAGAACGTATAATCTATCTGCAAGCTTAATTAAAACAACACGAACATCATCAACCATCGCAAGAAGCATTTTACGAATATTATCAAGCTGATGTTTATTATGAGGGAATTTGTCTATGCCTTGAAAATTTGACAGCGCATTCATGCGCAGTACACCTTTCACCAGATGTGCAATTGTAGCACCCAGTTGTTCCTCTACATCTTCTAACGATAGTTCTGCTGAATGCACACTCTCAAAAATAATAGCCGCAGCTATGGTTTCGGAGTCAACCTCCATTTCGGCAAGAATATCAGCAACAGCAATTCCTTGTTGAAGACAAGAAATACCTGTTTCAGTTGCATGATCGTGTCGCGCAATTTGACTCAACGAACAAGCCCCACGAATTTTTTCCATGTCTTGGAAATAACCCTTAGAACCGATCTGATGCAACCACTGCTCAACATCTATACTACCATCCGGTAGCAGTGCTCGACTTTCCCTAACCTTAACCATCAAGTCCCTTTAAGCGCATACTTATTATTTACATCCAGAGGGTATTAAACCACGGGACAGAACAGAAGACCTGTTATTATGAGCATGATCTTTATTTTTTTTCAAGTAACGCGATCGATTCCACATGTGCTGTATGAGGAAACATATCCATCACACCAACAGCCGACAAATGATATCCTTGCTCATGAACTAAATAACCCAGGTCTCGGGCAAGCGTTGCTGGATTACATGAAACATAAACCAAACGCTCAAGGGCCAAGGTATGAATTTCTTTCACAAAAGAATATGCCCCTGTACGCGGGGGATCAATTAACAATTTATTGGCACCAAACCGTTTAAGATCATTCATTACGGCACTATCATCAAGATTACGTGCTAAAAAAGTCGTATTGTTCAGCCCATTGCGTTCAGCATTCATTTGCGCGCGCTTTACCATTGTAGCGGTTCCCTCAACCCCAATAACAGCACGACAATGCTTTGCAATGGGAAGTGTGAAATTACCTAATCCACAAAATAAATCCAATACAATATCTTCATCATTTAATGCTAATAATTCAAGCGACAGCGTGACCATTTTTTGATTTAAACCCGCATTAACCTGAGTAAAATCTGTCGGATGAAATTGAAACGTTATCCCGTGTTCTGGCAATCGATACACTAAGAAGTCATCGCTACTAGGGGGATAAAATAGATGAACAGAATCAACGCCTTTGGGTTGCAAATATATTTTTATTTTGAATTGCTCTGAAAATTCACGCAAATTAGATTCATCTGCGCTACTTAACGCTGACATATGACGAATAATAAGTGCGGCCTCATCATCCCCAACAGCAACTTCAATTTGCGGGATCATGCGCGGATCATCAAAAGATAAAACCAAGGACTGCAAGGCCGCTATAGGAATAGATTCATTTAAAACAGAACATGTTTTAACATCCACAATACAAGAAGGGTCGTGTTTTTCTCGATACCCCACCAGTACTGTCTTAGTTTTTGGAACATGGCGTACACTTAATCGTGCTTTATTACGATAATGCCACGAGGAACTCGTCAAAGGTGCAAGGATTTTCTCAGGCGTCACATGCCCTACACGGGCGAGTAAATCAATAAGCTCCAATTGCTTCACATGAATTTGTGAGTGTTCATTTAAATGTTGTAACGAACACCCTCCGCACACGCCAAAATGTACACAACGTGGGGATACTCGCTCTGTTGATGCAACCAGTACTTCAAGCAAGCGGCCCTCATTAAAATCTCGTTTTTGTTTTGTGACGTTGAATGTCACCGTTTCGCCAGGCAAAGCCCCCTCTATGAAGGTCACCTTGCCATCTACACGAGCCAAGCCACGTCCATCGTGACTAAATTTTTCTATGCGTGCAGTATGCACTTCTCTACGCATCATCAAATCAATCCAACACAATATTATAACGAGGCAATCAGCGCACTTACGGCTTCTGGAGACAATTCTGTATGCTGCCCTCTCACAAGAAAACGTGGCATAAGAATACTGCCATAGCGAATACGAACAAGTCGACTCACCTCTACACCTTGAGACTGCCACAAGCGTCGAACTTCACGATTTCGACCTTCAGTCAGTACAACATGGTACCAACTGTTTGCACCCTCGCCTCCTTGAAACGTAATTTTCTTGAATTTGGCCATGCCATCTTCTAATTCAACACCTTGAAGCAACGTTTTAACGGCGAGCGGATTAACACGCCCATGAATACGCACCGCATACTCTCGCTCAAGTTCAAATTTTGGATGCATTAAGTGATTTGCCAATTCACCGTCATTTGTAAAAATGAGCAATCCTGAAGTATTAATATCTAAGCGTCCAACCTGGACCCATCGCCCCTCTTTTAGGTAAGGCAAATGGTCAAACACTGTTTTTGAGTGCTTTGGATCACTTCGACTTGCAATTTCTCCGATTGGTTTATGGTAAAGTAAAACGCGTGTTTTAAGTGTTTTTGCTAATGGATTATCAATCAACCGTCCTTTGACGATAATCTTATCGTTTTCAGTTGCACCATCCCCTAATTTTGAAACAACCCCATTCACTTGAACCAAGCCTTGTTCAATCCATCGCTCTATTTCTCGACGAGATCCCATACCAGCCCGGCTAAGAATTTTTTGTAATCGCTCACTACTCATTAATAATCCAACCCCATCGCCTCGCGAACATCATCCAACGTTTTTTGGGCTTCATCGCGAGCTTGCTCACACCCTTGTGCCATAATTCGTTTAACTGCCCCAAGATCATTTTCATATGCTTGGATACCTGTTTGAATCGGCTGAAGTTCTTGATTAATCGCATCTATAATAGGTCGTTTACAATCAACACAACCTATTCCCGCGGTGCGACAACCCTGCTGCACCCAATTTTTTGTTGCATCATCCGTATATATTTTATGAAACTGCCAAACCGGACATTTTTCAGGCTCCCCTGGATCTGTCCGCTTAATCCGTGCCGGATCCGTTGGCATCGTCATGACCTTTTTTTCAACTAACGCAGGTGAATCACGCAAGTCAATTGTATTATGATACGACTTAGACATTTTTTGGCCATCTAATCCTGGCATTTTAGCACATTCAGTCAATAATGGGTGAGGCTCTGGTAAAATGATTTTACCACTGCCCTCTGCGTATCCCATTAAACGCTCTTTGTCTCCCATCGATAAATTATTTTGCGTCTCAATTATCGCCCGAGCGGTATTTAAAGCGTCATGATTTCCTTCCTGCAAAAAATCTTTACGAAGTTTTTTATACAATCCCGAATTCTTTTTTCCCATTTTTTTAATAGCATCTTCTGCTAATGCTTCAAAATTAAGACCACGACCATATAAAAAATTAAAACGCCGAGCCACTTCACGCGTAAATTCAATATGTGCAACTTGATCTTCACCAACAGGAACAAAGTCACCTTTGTACAAGAGTACATCCGCACTTTGCAATAATGGATAACCTAAAAACCCATACGTTGCTAAATCTTTTTCATGAATTTTTTCTTGTTGGTCTTTATACGTTGGAACACGTTCAAGCCAACCAACAGGTGTTATCATGGACAATAATAAATGTAACTCCGCATGCAAAGATACATGCGACTGAATGAAAAGATGAGACAGATTAGGATTAATACCACACGCAAGCCAATCAATGGCCATATCCCAGACCCTTTTCTCATGTAAATCTGGCTCATCATAATGGGTGGTTAAGCCATGAAAATCAGCAACAAAAAAATAACAATCGTATTGATGTTGAAGTTTAAGCCAATTTTTTAAAACCCCATGATAATGGCCAAGATGTAAACGGCCACTGGCTCTCATTCCTGAAACGACTCGTTTATTACTTCCAAATAACGCTGACATTTAATTCCT
Organism: Legionellaceae bacterium; assembly: GCA_947504875.1. Lineage (GTDB taxonomy): Bacteria > Pseudomonadota > Gammaproteobacteria > Legionellales > Legionellaceae > CANNJI01. The sequence continues at coordinate 9,015 of CANNJI010000036.1, read as the reverse complement.
CTAACAAACAATAATAAAATAACCCATAACCAACGCTTGTGCCGTACAGATGACTTAATGGCCGAGTAAGCGCGCTAAACTGGCGGTGCTCAAACAAAGCGCGCTTACCTGTCCATTAAGTCATCTGTACGGCACAAAAAATAAGCGACGACCCTAACGAAAAGGGGTTGGATCGCCCTTGCCTTCCCGGACAATCAACGGGTAGTCACCTGTCAAATCAACAACCGTTGTTGGTTCGTAACCGCAATTCCCGCCGTCTATAATTAACTCAATTCGACCACCCAATAAATCTCGAATAGCCTCTGGCTCACTTAATGGTGCGTCGGCCCCTGGTAATATGAGTGTTGTACTCATCAGTGGAGCATCTAAACACTCTAACAACGAGAGCGTGATCAAGTTTTCTGGAACACGTAAACCCAATGTTTTTCGTTTAGGATGCAACATTAATTTGGGCACCACATTGGTCGCATTCAAAATAAACGTATACGACCCAGGGGTAAAAGCCCTGAGTAATCTAAAAATAGGATTACTTACCCGCGCATAACGAGATAACTCTGATAAATCACGGCATACAAGCGTCATATTATGATGCTTGTCAAGTTGTCGTAATCGCCTGATCCGTTCAAGGGCTGATTTGTTTCCGAGCGCACATCCTAACGCATATCCTGAATCTGTAGGATACACGATTAATCCGCCATCAAGAACAACAGCAGCAGCCTGACGCAACAATCTTGCCTGAGGATTATCTGGATGAATAGCGAAAAATTGACTCATAGCTCAACGATCCCTCTGTACATTAAGTCCAATTATGCCATATCGGTGTACAACTGTCTGGCAATTGTTGTTGTCTGCCCAATCCCACACGAGACAAACCCTCTCCATGATAATCAGAACCAGACGAAGCATATAATTCAAAACGTTTACAAAGTCCTGCCGCATCAAGGATTAAAGCGGGTGTCATCATGCCAGAAACAACTTCAAGGCCTTGACCACCCGCCAATTTAAATTGGTTGATTAACGCATGCAGTTTAGTACGAGTCAACGAATATTTAAAGGGGTGCGCAATAACAGCACACCCTTTCGCTTGCACAATACCCCGAACTGCTGCATCTATATCTAACCATTCTGTTGGTACATAAGCAATACGGCCTCTCACCAGATAACGCTTAAATGCTTGCTGCATATCAAGCGCAAGCCCCTCCTCAACCAACAACTTTGCAAAATGAGGGCGTCCGACACATGCATGTCCAACCTTATCAACCACTTTTTGATAAGCATCTTTAACTTTAATCAGTGCTAAGCGCTCGCCTATCTCCTGGGCTCTAACAATTCGACTTTGTTCTTGTTGTGTGATTAATGCCTGTAAATTTGAATCGTGCCTATCAATATTAAGCCCAATAATATGAATATCCATTGTCTTAAAACGCACACTGAATTCAATTCCATCAATAATACGAATCGGTAAACCTTGAGCTGCCGCATGTAACGAAGACAAGCCTGCAATGGTATCATGATCAGTTAATGCTAAAACCTGTACCTCGTTTTCAATGGCTTTGGTCAAAAGCGCTTGCGGCGATAATAGGCCATCTGAATAAGAACTGTGAGAATGCAAATCATACCTCAATGCGTAACACTCCTTTTTTCACGTCGCTTCTCTTGCCATGTTTGGAGTAAAACATAATACGCTGGTACAAAAACCACAGCCAAACATGTTGATGCCAACATGCCACTACAAACAGCTATCCCTATGGAGCGTCTTGCATTCGCACCTGCACCACTTGCAAAAACCAAAGGCATAACCCCCAAAATAAAAGCAAATGACGTCATGATAATAGGCCGAAACCTTGTCTTTGATCCAATAAGCGCAGATTCAATGATCGATTGATGATGTATTTCTCGTTGTTCTCGGGCAACCTCAACAATTAATATTGCGTTTTTTGAAGCCAAAGCGATGAGCAGCAAAATGCCAATTTGGGTATACATATTGTTTGGAAGACCCAGCAAAGTCAAAAGCAGCACCGTTCCGAGAAGCGCCAAAGGAACACTCAATAAAACAGCCGCTGGCGTTACCCAATTTTCATATTGTCCCGCTAAAATCAAATACACCAATACAAGTGATAAGAGAAAGATATAATAACTCATGTTTCCTGCAATTTTTTCCTGATAGGCTGTACTTGTCCATTCAAAAGACATCCCCGCAGGAAGAACTTTTTCAGCAAGTTGCTCCAACACTTTAATTGCTTGACCTGAACTATAGCCAGGTGCTGCCATCCCATAAATATTGCTGGACGGATATAAATTATACAGAGAAATAATGGGCGGCCCTACGGCAGGATTGATATCGGTTAACGTACCCAAAGGCACCATCGCACCATCTTTATTGCGAACATAATAATTTCGAACGGCTTCAATATCTTTACGTGAATCGGCGTCAGCCTGAACATAGACTTGAAAAACTTGGCCATATTTTGCAAATAAATTCACATAGGAAGATCCTAAATAGGTTTGTAATGCATCTTGTGCATCACCAATCGAAACCCCAAGTGATTCTGATTTTACACGATTAATTGGCGCTAACACTTGAGGCGCCTGCGATCGAAATGTTGTTAATAATTTTTGTAGTGCAGGTTCTTGATTCGCATATTTAACCAATTGATCCGTTGCTGCTTGTAATTTACGATAATCAAAGGAGCCATCTTGCAACTCAACTTGCATTTGGTACCCACCAGACTGTCCTAAACCTTGAATTGCAGGCGGCACAACAACCATAACTTTTGCATCAAGCGTATCCTGAGCAATACCGTTAAATTCCTTATAGAGCGACATCAAATCCTCTGAGGAACCTCTGACACTCCAATCTTTAAAAATCACATAAACAACCCCTGCATTTGCAAGACTTGCGTTATTGTCTAAAAGAGACACTCCATCAATAACAATCACATTATCAACACCTGCAACGTGGGAGGCTTTTTCACTTAGTTTTTTTAGAAGCGCATCTGTTCTGCTCAAACTTGCGCTATCAGGCAACTGAACATTGAGCATCAAATAGCCCTGATCTTCGATGGGAATAAACCCTGTCGGAATTCGAGATAACCCTAAAATTGCAAGAAAAACCAATGCCAACGCAATAACACACACAATACCACTTTTTTTCACCAGTCGTTCAATAAAACGAATATATCTGGCTTCAATAGGGTAATAGACTCGATCAAACGTGCGATAGATTATATTTTTTTGACTGTTTAACGGAACCGGCTTCAACCACAGGGCGCATTGGGCAGGTTTTAAGGTCAACGCATTAATCGCACTGATAAAGGCTGTGGCAGCAATAACCAACGCAAATTGTGCATACATGGCACCGGTTAGCCCTGGCATAAACCCAGCAGGAATAAAAACAGCCATTAACACCAAGGTAATACCAAGAATAGGCGCCAACAGTTCCCTCATTGCTTCAATAGAAGCATCTTTTGGAGAACGCCCTCGCTCAATGTGTTGCGTAACCCCCTCGACAATAACGATGGCATCATCAACAACAATTCCTATCGCTAAAACCAACGCAAAAAGCGTTGATAAATTAATCGAATACCCCATCATCAACATGGCCAAGAAAGCACCAATTATGGTCACAGGGACTGTTGTGGTAGGCACCATGGTCGCGCGCGCATTTTGCAAAAACAAAAGAATGACCAACAAAACCAAAATACCTGCTTCAAATAAGGTTTTATAAACCTCACTGATCGACGCTTTAACAAACGTGGTCGTATCAAAAGGAATGTCATATTTTAATCCTGGCGGAAATTTCTTGGACATTTTTTTAACGGTATTGCGCACCTCTTGGGCAACCGTTAATGCATTGGCTCCTGGTAATTGGAAAATAGCAATCGCAGCCGTTGGTTTACCGTTTAATCGTGCGAACTGACTATAATTAGAGGACCCCATTTCAACACGACCCACATCGCGTATTCGAACAATTTTAGCACTACTACTCACATTTGCAGTCTGGTTTGGTTTGGTCGACTCATTTTTAACAATAATATTTGCAAATTCATGTGGATCTACGATTTGCCCTGGAACATTCACCGTCAATTGATATGGGTTATCTGAAGCCATCGGTGGCGCAGCAATTTGCCCTGCAGCAATTTGCTTGTTCTGATAATTAATCGCATTCAGGACATCACTTGGCTGCAACCCGAAAGCATACATTTTATGCGGATCAAGCCACACACGCATGGCATAATTACCCGAGCCAAAAATAACAACATTTCCAACCCCTGGTAATCGCGCCAACTCATCTTGCATATTGATGGTTGCATAATTATTCAGAAACAACCCATCGTATTCATCGTGTTCAGCCGTCAGCGTAACAAACTGTAATATAGCGGTCGATTTTTGTTGAACCATAACCCCTTGTTGCTGTACAGACTGTGGAAGTTGTGCCATCGCTGATTGCACGCGATTTTGAACTAAAACTTGAGCAAAGTTTAAGTCTGTCCCAATTTCAAAAGTAACAATCAACGTGTAAGTTCCGTTGCTTGCGCTATTTGATTGCATATACAACATTTTTTCTACGCCATTCACTTGTTGCTCAATAGGAAGGGCAACTGTTTTAATTAGCGTTTTTGCATCAGCACCAGGATATGTGGTGGTCACTTGAATGGTTGGAGGTACAATGGCTGGATATTGCGATACAGGCAAGACACCTATTGCGATAAGCCCCAAGAACACCAAGAACAATGCAATCACATTGGCTAATATTGGACGCTCAATAAAAAATTTAGAGATCATGTTGAAGGCTTCTCACGTAAAGGTGATACTGGATTACCCGGCGTCGCATTTTGTAAGCCGCTTGTGATAACCTCATCCTGCGCTTGCAAGCCTTGCTCAATAGCACGCCGACCTTGTTCAACACCAGCTAAAACAACACGCTGCAAGACCACTGTGTTGTTCTTATCCACAAGCAATACATAAGCGCCAATTTGATCATATAAAACAGCTGTGTCAGGAATAGTTAATCGGGGCTTAGGCTTTGAAAGAGGGACACGAACCTGCACAAAAAAGTTAGGCAGTAATTGAAAATTCTTATTCGGTAACAGAGCACGAAGCTCCATCGTACCAGTAGACGCATCAAGGCCTGTATTAACAAAGTCAAGCTTACCTTCAAACTGATACCCTTTTTCATTTTGCACACTTACAGCGACCGGAATTTCTTTAACGTTATATTTCACTTTGCCTGAAAAAGCTGCGTCACGTAACTTCAAAAAGTCTATTTCGTTTAAATTAAAATAAACATAAATGGGGTCTAATTGTTCAATTGTAGCCAGAATAGTTGCGGCACCATTCCCGACGAGGTTGCCGACATCAACCATATGTCGACCAATTCTGCCATTAAATGGCGCTTTGATGAGGGTATAGCTGTAATTAATATTTGCAATTTCAAGATTTGCCAAACTACTCTCAATCCCAGCAGCAGATTCCTGGCTTTTTGCCAACCATTTTTCGACACTATTTAATGAAGTTGCATTGTCTTTATACATTCTTTTTTGTCTTGCATATTCCGCTTTATTATAAGCATCAGTTGCACGCGCTGCGTCCAACGAGGCTTGTGCTTCTTGCACTTTTGCCAAATAGGGCGCTTGTTCAATCACAAAAAGGGGCGTGTTTTTTTGAATGATAGAGCCATCTATAAAAGAGATTTTATCAAGGAACCCTTCAACCCGAGCAACCAAATTAACTGAGTTAAAAGCAACTGTATTTCCAGTTTGTGTCATGTATTCAACCACTGACTCAAGTTTTGGCTTGCTCACCCTCACCACCGGCAGTGGCAGGGTTTCTGAGTGCATCATGGCCTTAATATTCAAAAACAAGTCAACAATTAAAATAACCCCCAGACATACCTGAGCCCATTTAATTAAGTCTTTCATCCCTTTTTTATTCATTTATCACCAGCTTGGTAAATATAATTGTTCTATTTCTTGCAGCATTGTTTTCGGGGGTTCATGATTTTTTTGCTCTAATAAAACACCCCAATTGGTTCTTGCTGCCATTGTATCTTTGATTTGTTTTGGAACCATATCATCCCCATTGCGAATTTGCCAGCCACCACCCAAGGCTCTATATAACGCAACCAAAGCCAAAGGAATTTCACCTTGCGCTTGCACCCATTCAGTTTGCACCCGCAGCTGTTGCTGCTCTGCATACAATACATTGGTATAATCAACTTCGCCTTCTCGATAGCGAATTATCGTTAGTTTTGTCGTTAATACAGCAGACTGATTAGCCTTAGACAAAAGATGCTCTGCTTTTTTTGCTTCTGTATAACGCGTAATATTGTCCTGAACTTCCTGCTGCGCTTTTAAGACAACATTCACATAATTTAAAACAGCTTGTTGAAATACTGCGTCTTGTGCGCGAACACTATTTGTGATTTGCCCATAATTAAGAATAGGCCAATTTAAACCAGGACCAGCTGTAATATTACGGTTTGACCAATTAAACATATCAACAATCGCTGAATTATTAATGGTATTGGATGCCATAGTAAAAGTACCCACCAAAGAAAAGGCCGGATAAAGGTTAGCCTTTGCAGCGCCAATTGCTTCGGATTGTGCAATGGCATCTAGACGTGCTTGATGAACATCAGGACGTTTTTCTAGTGTTTCCTTAGGAATACCAACCGCAACTTTTGTGGGCGCTTTGGGGATCCCATACTGTTTAAGAATCAGTGGATTTACTTGGTCTGGGGGGAGACCCAACAAGACCGCCAGTGCATCTTTTTGTTGCTGTAATTGTGTGATCTGCGAGGGAAGGGTTGATTCTGTTTCAGCCAACTCTGTTTTGGCTTGTTCGACATCCTGTAAACTAACCTGCCCTGCGGTATAACGAGACGTTGCAAGCTGTAGACTTGTTTTTTGTAATTGAATATTTTGTTGGGTGATATAAATTAATAACTGAAGGGTTCGAATGTTAATATAAACGGTTGCAATATCTGACGTTAGGGTTACCAACGCATTATCGTACGCTGCAAGCGATGATAAAAAAGTTGCATCGTTAGATTGAATTGCCCTGCGATACTTCCCCCAAAAATCTATTTCCCAATTGGCTGAAAACCCTACCAAGGCGGCATAAAAAACATTGGGCAGTACATTCTGAAGAGAACTACCCCCTGTACGATAATAACTATAATTTCCTGTCATCGCCTGTTGTTGAGGGTAAAGTTGTCCAACAGATTGAGCCAATTGAGCCCGAAGTTGTAATACATGAACCCCTGCCCCTTGAACAGACAAGTTGTTATGATACCCCTGTGTGATTAAATGCGTTAAATTAGGATCATTAAATACACGCCACCAATGAGAATTTTTGGCAATATTTTCGCGAACAGAGCCGTCGTTTTTAATCCAATGTTGTGCAACAGGCTTTTGAGGCTCTTTATAATCGGGACCAACCATACACGCAGTAAGCAATAACGATGCGCAAACACCATATAGACTATAAGCAAGTAGCGTAGATTGGCTCTTCATTCATATCATAGACGATAAGCGATAAAATAATGTATCACACTCTTTAAAAGAATACTGCTATCCGAGATCAATTTCTCCGTGCATCATCCCTCGCTTGGCCACAAAAATCTAGGCAGGCAAGCAGCAATGTCTTCGGGCGACATGGACTCTTCATCAACTGTAGGCGTTAGCCTAAAAAAACCTACCGGTGACACAGGGGGGCTAAATCGAGGAATAGCTTGATTCAAAGACGACGAACGAAGCACTTCACGAAGGGGGATTAACCAGTGCTCAAGGCGGCGATGACTTGTTGGATCAAAGCATTCATTCAAGACAGCGTACTTATCATTCGCACTAAATCCATTAAAAAGCACTTGTCGTTGCACGGAAATAAGATGATTTCCTTTGGCATGAAAAATTTTATCGTTATGTCGCCGAGGCGCTCTGGGCATATGCTCACGTGAGGATATCAACCGATAATGGTCAACTGGATTAAGGGTTACTGAAAATATCGCTAACGTCATTTGGAAAATGGCATAAGAAGGGCCATTGATGGCTTGTGCCGCTGCTGTAAATCGAGCTGTATTTTCAAAAAGAAACACCTGCATAAAATCTTGATACGACAACAATCCTTGTTCTGCAAGATTTGCAAGGGCCTCAACGTATAGTTTAAATTTAGTGACATCACCCAACAAAATAAGCTCATGTAGTAAGGAGTGTTTATCTCTGAAATGCCCCGTTAAAATATGAACATAAGCCTCTTGACTCAAACACCCCGCAGCATACCCTTCTTCAAGCAACTCAAAACAACGTTGCAATCGTGCTGGCGTACAGGCCTTAAGGACACCATCTAATAAACGAAATCCATTAAATTGTGTGCGATAAAAAAGAGTTTCAATAAGCTCAAGTGAAACCTCAATATGCGACAAAGGATATTCAAGATAAGCAATGGCTTCAGTAGTACATAACGACCTATACTCAGGCGCAGCCATGGGCGGCATGGCGCTCCAATAGAGCAACGTCAAAGCAATTTTCACGCATTGTTCAAGATCAAAAAGGCCTGCACTCAAAGGAACACGTAACTCACCCACAAGGCTTAATAAATCAGAAAATCCGGGCCGCTCATGATGAAGCGGTGATTCTCTGCCGATAAGGTGTTTAAGCATGGCGATTGTTCTCTCATTAATAATGACGATAAATTAACGTCATGTGTTAAAAGTTATCATAATAACATTATTTTCAGAAATACACATGAAATTTGCCATAATATAGCACGGCGATTGCATTTAAATGCTCAATATATATACACAAAATCCGAACCGTGACCGTCAGGGAGCGGAAGTTTATGCAGGAATCCGAACCGCGACCGTCAGGGAGCGGAAGTTTATGCAGGAATCCGAACCGCGACCGTCAGGGAGCGGAAGTTTATGTAGGAATCCGAACCGCGACCGTCAGGGAGCGGAAGTTTATGCAGGAATCCGAACCGCGACCGTCAGGGAGCGGAAGTTTATGCAGGAAT
>CANNJI010000035.1 GCA_947504875.1 Legionellaceae bacterium | reverse complement strand
GCTAAAAAAAGTGCCTGATTCCGTGTATATTAATCCGCCACAAACCATCGGAATGGCGAATATTTCTGGACAACTGGAGGCGACTATGGGACCATAATTTCTCAAATAGTTTTTCTAAGAATTTGTCTCATTTCCCCTGGCACGCTCCGAACCACAACAAATTAATCATAACGATGATGGACGTGGTTGCTACTTTCTAGACCCAAACGGCCATTTTCTCGAAATCCTTACACGACCTTATGGCAGTGGTAATCGCACTTAAAAAATATTTTCAAAACCTGTTGACTGCTTTAATTTTTTTCGACATGATGATTATAGGTTACATAAAAACGTCTAGACGGATCTTGACCAGTAAACCTAATTCAACTTCATCATAAGGAAACGTGGTCATGAATAACTCATCTTATTTCTATTTAAAAACCAATTCAAAACATTTGTTTCATACATCTAAAACCATTATCTAACATTCAAGCCATGGCGTTTATTTAACATACGCATATCTCGCTTGAATTACCCTATGATTTTGTATGGTGACTTATGAGACAACAAACCATCAATGAACTATTGGATTTGGCATACAATGCCTATACTGCTAATGAACCGGCAGATAACTATGCACGTAATGCAGCATGTAAATCCGCTTCCGATGCAGCCAAACGACATAGCGAAGAATGCTCTGATGCTGCTGCACTACTCGCAGCCCATGGCTTTTTAAAATCAACCAGTGATGCAACACATTTCGCTGCCCGTCTTGCTGATTCTGCCAACCTCAAGCTTGCTCATGAAAGAAACCACAGGGCTGCACAAACTTCTTTTACTAAACACAGAGTTCCTCTTAGAACAATCATTGACTCTTCCTATGTCGATATTGTTAATGACACAGAAAATAGTGTAACCGCATCATGCGATCAAATTAATGCACATTATCAAACAGCATATTCAAGAGATCCAACGGCCAATCAAAAAGCAACCCACGCGGCAAGCTATGTATATTCTCATACTTACTCAACTGCTCGTAGTGCATATGTACTTGCCTCATTTCAAGCGAATAAAACACAAGATCCTCATCAACGAGAACAAATATTCAAATCTTATCTATCTGAGCGATTGAATCACGATCTGACCTACGATCTGATCAAACCGAGCCTTTTTTTACAAATGATGTGTAGCACAACACTGTGTGTCATTGCTGGCATCCTTATGATAGGAGGTGTCGCTGCCATACTCTGCGCTACCTATGGTGTGGCAAGCATACCCTTTGCTGTTGGCATCGCAGCTGGAAGTTTATCTGCCGCTACAGGTTCTGGACTGTTAGTTGGAAGTTTTTTTGCAAAACGCGAACTACAAAAAATAGACGATGCTAACGAACGCGTAGAGGAAACCAATGCTATTTTTTAGTTTTTTAATAAAAAGATGGAGAAATCAAATGTATCGTAATGAAATACCTGTACGAGCTCAAGATGCTAATGATCTGCCTGTTGTAATTTATAACGCACTCGAATCGACAGTAACTACCCTTGCTTCTTGCTTTACCGAATGTCTAGCAACCTGCTATGCCGGATTTTTTTATACTAAACCTGGTCCAAGATTACTAGCTACCCAACCTGTCGCACAGCGACTTAAGGAATGCATAACGCTAATGGAATCTCAAAATAGCGATATGGCAGAAATACGTCCTGCTTTAAAAAATTGTCATACAGATGTAAGAGCAGCTCATGCTGAAAACAAAATACTTATGATCTCTTATCAATCCCAATACATGATTAACCAGACTCCAGAATCTTATGACAAAAATTTTGAGCAACGTATGGACATGCTAAATACACTCTCGAGTCTTTTAGATACTTATCCGCAATTAGAACCTGAAGATGAAACATCGTTGGATAGACTCAATGTTTTTTACAATGAACGGGACACTCACCATCAGCAAGTCATCACACTCGTGGAAATATATTTACCTGAAACTTATGCTGCTCTAAGAGAAGCAAAACCAGTACTAAACAGTCTTTCATAATTTTTATAAATAGCATCAACGGAATGATGCTCAAGTAACGCTCAATATCGATAAGGATATTTATTATGCTAACAATTTTACTTTTTCAAAATTTCACAAGCATCTCGATTTCTAACCTCTCTAGTGGAGAAAAATCATCATGTTTGAATTAATTTTTGGAGCCTGTGCAGTTGTTGTTTGCGCTATTGTTGGCGTTGTTTCTTATTATATCGGTCGTCATTATCATGCTGAAGAAAGTCGAGAGCTACGGCGCCTTAAAGAGGAACTTAGAGCCCGTGAAAAGGAAGTACGACAAGAAGCAAGCTCACTTGCGCAGCAAACTAATGAAGATGTAAAAGAATTCGTGCAACAAGCAAAAGAACAACGTCAACATGTTGCTGAAAATAATAAAAAATTAAGCAAAGGTGTGGCAAAAGTTAAAACAACAGCCACAAGATTAGAAGCTACTTCTACAGCCTTGAACACTGCCTCAACAAACGCTACCAATACAATTAATGATGTTAGCTCTGGGCTTAATCAGCTTCAAATGGAGCTCACTACATTAAATCAGGAATTAAAGTCAACGAAAGATTCCTTGACTGAAAAGGAAGCGGCATTACAGGAAGTCGTTGTGCTACTTGGTAGCACACAAAACTCATTACAAGAGAATACGCAGAAAAGTAAAGAAGACATTGAGGCGCTAACTAAACAACTATCTGAAGCGCAAGATTTGTTAAGAACTGCTTTATCAAAAAATGACTCTGTCAAAGATATCGAAATTACCCATCTTCGTAGCGATAATGAGCGCATGGCAGGAACTGTTCAAAGACTGGAAACGACACTTAATAGTTATAAAACAGAACTTCGTTCTTTATCACAAACGAATAAACAAAAACTTGAAGAAATTACTGTGCTTCATAATGAAAACAAACAGTTAACTCAAGCAATTAATCAATTATCAGATGCTTTAGAGGCCAAAAAAGATTCTTCAAAAGAGACATCTTCTTCAAGCCGTGGATTCAGACTATTTAACTCCTAAATTATCAACCAAGGAAATATCATGACCAAACCAGTTGAAAACCCTAATCCAACAACACAAACTGGAGAAAATACACAACAGCAAAACCCTATAAAACCTAAGCGTACTTTAGATGATCTTAAAAGCGATGCTTCGAGTCAACTAAAAAAAATTTTAGCGCAAGGGAAAAATATAAAGCAATTCCAATCTAATCTAGATCTTTTAATGCAACGTTATCATGTCGACGATAGTTTTTTTGATATGGCAGCAAAAGGCTATAGTAATTTAAGCTGGTGGATTAAACTTGGTATGATTACAGGAACTGTATCTCTTGCAGCTTGTATCGGCGCTGCTTGTAATTTAGTAATTGTCCTCGCCGTGGTTACTTTTGTTTTATACGCAGCCATTGCATTAATGCTAGAAAATCATTACTCCTTATCGCTAAAAAAAGATAAGCGTATCAGCGCTGATATTATTGAATTAGAAGCTTCACTAGCTGAGTCAGTTGAACATATAAGCGAAATCGAAGAAAGCTTGAAATCCGTATTCACTTCACTTTGCGAAATGAACTTAGAACAAGCAGAAAATATCGCAGCCTTCAAGACTCAAATTAATCAATTAGAAGAACAGATAACAAGATTAACTGAAATCAATGGTCAACTTGATTCCACAAAAGATGTTTTAATTAATAGTACAAATAAAATGGGGGAAGCTTTTGAAAAAGCTAAAACCTCATTATCGGCGCTTACCGATGCCTTATCAAACGAAGTAGAAGAACTCAGCAATACTGATGATGAGTTATTAAAGGACGCAACGCTTCTTTTAAACGATCATGCATGTCTTCAAAAAATCAGCGCATCTTTTGATCATAATCACATAAGTTTATCAACTTTAACCACTGACTTAGCTAGTTTAGTAGAAAATATAAAAGTTCAAGCAGAACAGACTGACCTCTTCAATGAAGAAGCATGTGCAAGATTAAGTAATTCGATTAATAAAACACTTGTCACAACTGCAAATACAGACGCAGTAACTTCCCAAGCGGAGGCTACAATAGGCGATGCAATGAAGGTACTTAACGAATATCAAGCAGACAAAGTCAGGATGGAGGCTCAAAACCAACAAAAAAACAACGCCTTCAAACACCACTCGAGCAATACGACCTCAGCTTTAAACCGAGCTGCCAGCATCTTAGCATCTCAGAACAGGTCTAGTGGCCAAAGCTTTGCCTCGATTTATGCACCTTTGATGCAATAAGGTACCGTCTAAAAATTGCAAATAATAGGTCCTGATTATTCAAGACTTATTATCATCCTCTGGTTCAATCCAACAATCACTTGGACCCCCTGGTGGTGTGGGTCTTCCCGGCATTGGCGTTGGATTAAAAGTTGCCATTGATTGTTTACCTTTAGAGCCCTCAGACACTATTTTTTGATTGGCAATGATGGTTTTATTTAATGTTTTGATTAAGACCCGATCCTTGAATATACTAAAAAAATCATTATCTTTTACAGCGCTATCCGTCTCACATTTTCCAACAATGAATAAATTAGCGTCGTTTGAGTCATTAAAATTGGCAACTATATTTTTTTCTAAAGTATTTTCAGTTTGCATACTGACATGGAATAAGAATAAAGTCGGCTTGATAAAGTCAAAGTCCCCATCTTCATATTGAGCAGAAGCAACAGAAATACTCTCAGGGTTAAACTTTCGAAGTAATTCAGAATCGCTATAAAGCCTATAAATCTTTTTCTTAGTTTGGAGCTCATCAGCATATCTTTTTTTGGTTAAAAAGATGGTTGCGTCTTGTAATGCACAAAACTCAGCTATCATTTTTTCTTCACCACGCGCATATTGAGTAGTAACTTTATAATTCATTATGACGTCCAAAAATAATATATCCTTCTTAGATGATAGCATGGTATACGCCCTGCTACTCACAAGCATTATTCGGAACAAAAAGCTCTGTATAAATTGTTTCTCAAACATTGTTTTTGTGTTTTAAAATAGCACCATGATTATGCTTCATTTATTTAGGATAATATAAACGGAACATAGAGTTAACACATACTCCTCACAGCATTATCCACAGAAATTGTTAATAACTTTTTATTACAAAAAGTTTTATACAAAAAATATCTATTTACAAACTATTGGATTACTTACGCGCCCTGCTGACATTCCTCCATCGATTGTGAGCTCAGTTCCTGTTACATATTGTGAATCATCAGAGGCTAAGTATAGGGCCGCACACGCAACTTCATGTGCAACGCCTAGACGCCCTAACGGTATATTTGCAAGCATTTTATCACTAACACTCTCTTCTTTTTGGAGAATTGGATTCCATAATGGCGTATCAATTATTCCAGGATGCAGTGAGTTACATCGAATCGCATAATGCTTCTCAGCACAATACAAAGCGACTGATTTTGTATAATTACAAATAGCGGCTTTAGTCGAGGCATAAGCTGCCGCAGAAGGCACGCCAATGAATGCAGCTCGCGATGACATATTAATGATTGAGCCACCCTTCTCTTTCATCAGAGGAAGTAAATGTTTACAACTTAAAAAAATACTATCTAAATTGACTTGATGTATATAATGCCAATCATCCAGGCTCATCAACTCTGGGTTTTGTGGGGATGAAATTTCCGTTAAACCAAAAATACCGGCATTATTAAATAAAATATCAAGAGAAGAATGTTTTTGACGAAACACCTCTATAAAACCTTTCCAACCTTCTTCCTGTCTTACATCTAAATGATAGTAAGTGAGTCCGTATTGATTTTGAAGTTTTATCCCCTCTTTATCGCGAACGTCCACTATAGTGACATCTGCACCTTCACGCGCAAACAACCGTGCCGTCTCAGCACCAATTGCACCGCATCCACCAGTAATCAAAGCAATTTTATTCTCTAAACGTCCCATATTCCTCCACCTTTGTCATTTATCTTAACTGAGCTCTTTGATGAGAGACACTTCGCTTTCACGATAATAAGTTTATACCATGATTTTTAGTAGATATTCATAGTAGGTCCAATGGTTGTTATCCTAACTCCTATCTAAAAATCGGTCCATTCATGACGTCTACAGGATTATGTGTTTTTCTAAACATGACGTTTACAGGATGCAATAATTTCTTTTAAAAACGGAAGAAAATCCATGATATTTGTATTTCAAAATGTGCAATAAACCTATTAATTAATATAAATATCAATAGGTTACATATAAAAACAGTGACTGTTTTTATTGTCCTGTAAACGTCATGTTTAGTTGATGCAAGGGCATCGTGACACTAAAATAGAATAAACAAAACTTCTTAACGCAATCATAACAGCCTGAAAATGATGGATCACATAAATAGAGCTCTTAATTCATTGGCAAAATCAAAAATGTTCATTCTGCTTTGAGTACGCGATTTGTAATGGGGGAATTGCTCATTGAATATTGTTTCGGCAGTTATATCATCACACTGATTATTAGCAGATATTCTTTGTTTTACGTTATTATAATTCGTATTATCTTTTTGGCTATTCGACAAATGGACAATCGTTACATTAGAAACGGGCAGATAAATAAGGCGTGATTGATAACCAGGGCATCCACCGGGATGTTGGTAGCATATTTTCTGATCTTCATTATAAACGTCTATCCCATAACCATACCATACTGGATCCAAGTCATAATATATGGGCACAGGCGCTGAAGAAATATACTTGTTCAGCATAAGCTCGACAAGAAACATAGGGATAATCTTGCCGTGATATAACGCATTGTTCCATCTTACACAGTCTTTTGCTGTAGAAACTATACCCCCTGCAACACTAAGCTCATCAAAAGTTATTTTTTCTTCTGCAGTATTAAAAGTAACGTCACGAGGTACAAGGTCATACTCAAAACCTATAGCCAGTTTTTTGAAGTCTTGCTGTAATTTCAGGTGTTTTGGTGTTCCCGTGAGTGGAAAATGAGTGCTGTTCATCCCTGCAGGATCAAATAAAACATGCTTATAATAATCATTCAAAGAAGTTTTAGTAATTTCTGATATAATTTTACCAATTAGAACATAATTTGGATTCGAGTATAAAAACATCTGGCCAGGTTTGTTATCTAAATTGTCATCAAAAACGGTTTCACTTTTTTTCTTAATACCAGATGTGTGTGTTAATAAATGATGTATGGTTACCTTATTTGCCCAATTTGGCATATGACCATTCCAAACTTGATGTTCCTGAGGCAAAAAGAATGAAACAGATCTATGTAGATCATTTTGAATAAACCTCTTTAAGGTTTCATCATTATGACCTGTCTCTGACGCAATATGCCTATCATAAAATGATTTTAAAAGGGCTGCTGCTGTAAATTGTTTTGTTACAGAA
This sequence comes from Legionellaceae bacterium, assembly GCA_947504875.1. Classification (GTDB taxonomy): domain Bacteria; phylum Pseudomonadota; class Gammaproteobacteria; order Legionellales; family Legionellaceae; genus CANNJI01. The sequence goes on along the minus strand of CANNJI010000035.1, from coordinate 18,152 downwards.
CCAATTAAATATTGTGAATTTTTACTTACACTCCAAGGTGCATCAGCATAGGTAAAGCTCTCATGGTATATAAGATCATCACCGCAAGAAACAGCTATTTCGCCATGCATATCTGGAAAATGTGGTAACAATTTATTTACTGCTGTTAAAACTTTGTTTTCCATAGCGGTGACCTTAAGCGATAAAAACATAAGATCTGATAATAACATATGTGGATATTCAACTCGAAATTGAGAGATTTTTTATAAAGAATGTTGATTGTATACCATGAACCACCTTCAGCAGGGTTCATGGTATAAGATGGAACTTAAGAATTAGCGATGAATTGAACAATTAAATAATAGTAAAATCAACAAGTTAAGCCAAAAAACAGTGACTGTTATTGTCGCTTTCCTAACAAAACTAATCTCCTAATAATACTTGCTCGTACTATTAAGCTCTTTACACCTTCTAATGTAGGATATTGAGTTCTGACCTTGATAATTGCTTCGTCTAATTTATCTTCTATATCTGGAGTAATATATATCGTTTCATTTTTTGTTAGGTCATTAACCAATTCAGCCATTTCAACTAAAGATTGATATTCTTTTAAAGTTAAAAAATCTTCAATAGCTTCTGAAATCCATTTGCTTTTTTCTCTTAAGCTATAGCCTTCCTCCAACATTTTGGAGTGGATTTCTTTAACTGCGTTGTTAGACATGATGACACTTATACGTTTTTTCTTCACTAGCGCTAACTCCAGAATAAAATTATTTAACTTCGACTTTTTCCATCAATTGAATTAACGATGAAAATGCTATCGAACATGTACTATAATCATCAAATGACATTTGTTCAAAATGCCCCTTAAAAGCAATATACAAAGGATCATTTGAAACTAAATCAATTAATTTTGTAATCACAGATTTATTCATGGTTGACCCAAGATTAATCTTAGCAGCTTGTTTGCCTGGCCGTTTTTTTGTATTTGTAACCAAAGAGGGCGGTATACCATTGAGTCTTTTTTGTTGCAATGATTCATGCTTCAATTGATTCAAAGATGCGCCATCAAGGCAACTTTTTAACAAAACATCCCTTTGTGAAGATGTTTTTGCTTTTGCTATAATTGCAGCTTTTTCTAAACTTCTGATCTCTCCAAGAGCTATTTTATCTTGAATATCTTTGGGTGCATTTAATACTGCAAGAAAATTTAAACATTGTGTTTTAGATCGATTGATTAGGCTTTCGAGAAAGCTAGCATCAATCTCAACCGCATCATTGATATGTAATTTATATTCTTTAATAACTTGTTGGATATTACCCAATGTATCTTTCAGTGTTAAATCTTCTCTTTGTACGTTTTCTATTAATTGTAATAACCGAATGTCAAAATCATTTGGTTTTTCATCAAGGACCTTAGCAGGAATATCTTTTTTTCCTGCCAAAATAGAGCTTAAACACCTACGCTCACCATGTATTAAGCGATAACTATTACCAAATTTATAAATTTCTACGGCATTACGAACCCCATATTTCTTTATGGTCTCAGCTGTTTGTTTTAAAGACTCAAATTCTAATAGTTTCTTCTCATACAATGGGTCACTCTCAGAAGGCCCTTGCGGTAAATCAGTACGTGAAATGACAAGATCACGGGGATTATTAGGGTCAAACTCAATTGCATCCAGAGGAATAATCTTATAATTCAGCGTTCCTATGTTATTTTTCACAAGATCAACCGTGCTACTTATTTCTGTACTGATACCAACAGGTAATGAATATTTTTTTTTCATTGAAATATCCTCTGATAAATATAATCACAAACAGATAGTGCTTCCTGCTTGGCTGGATTACTATCCGCATATTGAAAAATGGTTTTTTGTTCTAAATCGCATAATGGTAACTCCATTCGATCAACCATTTGTACTGGCATAATATAACTGCCATAGCTTGGATCGCTTCTTAAATCGGATAATAAATCTTTATCTGACCCACGACGACTATGAACTTTGTTTGGTAATACCCCAATCAGGTTAAGTGGAAAATCTGCTGGGCGCGACATTGCCTCTTGCTTCCATAGTTGGAGCAGTCCAGCTAATCCCTCAATAGCTTGTAATTCAATTTCAAGTGGTATTACCAAATGAGTCATTGCTTTAAAAGCAGAAATAGTAAGAGGGCCTTTTGCGGGAGGTGTATCAATAACAAATATGTCGTAACTGTCCTGCACGTCTTGTATATTTATGAAGCTATGTAATTGCCCATATACTTTATCAGCCATTTCCTGACGCTTGATATTTTCAGCTTTAAATAAATTACCTTCATCTGAGGGAATAATATCTAATCGTGGTATTTTGGTTGGATAAGGTTTAGGTAATTTTCCAAAAAAAATATCAGCAATAGAACTTCTTCCATCCCATCCATCAGCATTGTTAGGATCATAATAAGGATGTATAGGAGGCTCCTTATAATCTGTGACAGGATTTTTATTAATTCCAAAGAAACGGGCAGTGAAACTAGTTTGTGAATCAATATCAATACCTAACGTATCTTTTTGTTGAATAATAGCCATGTATTCACTAAAAATCTTAGACCATGTCGTTTTACCAACGCCTCCTTTCTGATTTGCAAATCCCAAAACAGGTTTAGTTTTCATAAAAATACACATCCTTTGACATATGATATGATGAATCATAGCATGTGCTTGAATGAAAGTTAAGTTTAGGTTAATATTTTATTAAGTTTGTTGTTATTTGTTTTAAGATCTTTAGTTTAAGGTTGTTTCAGTGATGGTAACTTATTGATTTATCATTGTTATTTGATGTTAATCATGACGTTATCAGGATGAAACATGACGTTTACAGGGGATGAAAATGTCTTTGCATGACGGTTACAGGATATAAACATGACATTTTCAGGACTGAAAAAATTTAAACATGACGTTTACAGGAGTAATACTTGTGGATAAATTTTTGGAAGTAACCACCAAAGTTAAAAAACCAGTTGAAGCAATTCAATGCGCAAATACATTTAGTCTCTTACAAAGAAAAATGTATAACGTATTGTTAGCAAATGCTGCTGGTAATTTATTCCCAGAGGTGACACACCGTATTAATATGCGAACCTTATGTAATCTCATGGGATATCGAAGTAACGATTATAAAACCATTAAACAAAAATTTAGAGAACTAAGAAGGATGGACATTGAGTGGGATGTTATTAATGAAAAAGGGAACAATGTCTGGACGAACACATCCCCTTTATCCTTAGCTCGAGTAATAGAAGGGGAGGGGATTTGTGAATATGAGTTTACTCCTAGCCTGCTCCCATTCTTAGATAGACCCGCTCAATATGCAAAATTTAGTCTTGCGATACAGGCTAAGTTTAAATCTGGCTATGGACTAGCACTCTATGAAAATTGTGAACGATACAGAAACATCGGTTACAGTCGATCATTTGATATTCCCACGTTTAGAAAACTAATGGGGGTAGGAGAATCAGAATACCTTGAGTTTTTTGCATTAAAGCGAAGAGTGATTACCATAGCAATTAAAGAAGTTAATCAATATGCAGATTTCGATGTTGAAGGTGAGTATGAAAAAAAGGGTCGAACGATTACTGCCGTAAAATTTCTAATAAAAAGTAAACAAGGTGACATTGAAGTATCGCTTCCTCAACTTGAGGCTGCCGATGACGAGGACACCTTAGCAGGCAAATTAAAAAATTATTTTGGCTTGAAACAGCTAGATATTGATAAATACATAAAAAAATATGGTAGAGAATATATTGACGAAAAAATAAGTACTATCTTGGATTCCGATAGTTTTAAAAAAGGATTAATCAAGAATATGGCTGGCTATTTGAAAACGGCATTATCTGAAGATTTTCAAATAGGGGTGTCGAGTAAAGCAGTTGTAGAAAAACAACGACGGGCTCGTGAAAGTAAGTTAAGTAATCAACGCGCCCAAGAAGACAAGCTTGGTCAGCTTAGGAAAGCATATGAATATTATTTATCGAAAGAAATTAAAAAATTAATTCCAAAGTTAACTAAGACGATTAAACAAGAGATATTTATCGAGTTTGAACAATATCTTGGATCTGGTATTTATTTGGCCCTCTTTCAAAAAGAAGGTTTAGAGAATGTATTAGTCTTGGATCGGTTTACCGAATTTGCTCGGGTACAACACCCGGAAATTTTAGAAGTGATGATGTCATTTGATGATTATTTGAAACAATTGACTGCTAATGTGTAATAAATATCAAGGCTAGCTTACTATGGCGAAAATAAAAGAATTTAAAGGATCACTAAATCCAATTTTTAAAGAAGATATTCGTAACACTGCAGAACTAGACAGCGATATGGATCAAGTGGTGCAAGAATTGAAAGATTATTTGCCAATCAATCAAATTGCGCCAAGAGGTGATCAGCCACGTAAGACTTTTAAAGAATCTTCTCTTGATGAGCTGGCACAATCTATTAAATCAAATGGAGTTATACAGCCTATCATCGTTCGCTCTACTGGTGCGAGTTCATTTGAGATTATTGCGGGTGAACGACGCTGGCGAGCTGCTAAAAAAGCAGGGCTAGAAAAAATACCAGCTATTATTCGTGAATATAATAAATCAGAGGGCATGGCAGTTGCTCTTATCGAAAATATTCAACGTGAAAATTTAAACCCATTAGAAGAGGCGCAGGCAATACAAAGTTTATTAGATGAGTGTGACATGACACACTCTCAAGTTGCTGAAAATCTAGGTAAGTCGCGTACAGCCGTAAGTAATTTATTGCGATTACTTACCCTTACGGACGAAGTTAAAGTCATGATCAACTCTGGTTTGTTAGAGATGGGGCATGCTAGAGCACTGTTAAGTTTAAATCCTATTCAACAGATTGAATCTGCTAAACTAGTTATCGGTAAAGCATTATCAGTTCGAGAAACTGAAAAATTGGTTCAGCGTCTTAATATGCCGGAAGAAAAGGCAGTTACTTATATCGATCATGAGTTTGAAAGAAAAGCTGCGTTTTGGAAAACTCAATTATCAAGAAAGTTATCCTCTGTAGTGAATATTCATGTCGGCTCTGATGGAAAGGGGAAGGTAGTTATTCATTTTGACTCTATGGAAGAGGCGAATTGGTTGATGGAACATGTTGGATTCACTGAAACAGCAGAAGTTGATTAATTCTTTCAGTGATGCTGTTTAGTTGAAGTAATCATTGATTGGTTCTCTCTAATGAGAATAATTATAGATATTTTCTCAAATACCATATAAAATGACCTGCATTATTACTAATTGCGTGAATAAATGACCAGTTTCTTACAAGACATACCAAAAAGACTAAAAATAGTAAGAATTTCTGCTGGATATCATTCTGCTAAAAAATTTATAGATGAGAGTGGTATTCCTGCTTCTACCTATTGCCAACATGAAAATGGGAGTAGGGCGTTAACATTAGAGAATGTGGCAAATTACGCTCAGCTATTTAAAATTGACCCTGCATGGCTGATGACTGGGCGTGGTAGTCCTTGTGGTGAAAATCCTGAAAAGGATTTAGAAAGTAAAATATTATTAGAACAGGAACGCATGATAAAGATTGGTGAATTACATGCTGCGGCTATTCCACTTATTTCCGAAATAAATAAATACTCTAATGTGGATATTCCTGTGTTTAAAAAAATATTACAGGAATTATTGCCGTTATTGAAAGATATCCCTGATCCTAGGGTTGGCGATGCAATTGATTTTTGTTTTGAATTATATAATAAAATTATTGTAGCAAATGCGGTAGGTAATGATAGAATCCAATTAATCAAGCTTTGTTTTGAATCATTTTTTAAAGGGTTAGAAATAAGAATCACGGAAGAGTTCTTAGAAAATGTCGCTATGGTTGGCTAATATCGATGTGATAGCAGTATAGGTGTATTCTCATGGAAAAAATCATTCGGCTGCCTCGCCATAAACCGCCAAAACTGCATGAAAATGCAGCATTAATGTCTTTCGAAAATTGCTATAAATTAGCAAAAATCTATAAGGAAATTATTGGGCTTGAGAACGTTCATCATTTCTCCCTTAATGTTGTTGATGCTGACGGTAAAATGTCTATTCTTTCCTATAATCCGCATATTGCCTATAACATTTTTAAAGACGGTACCTACTTATATAATGGGTCAATTTCACCCAGCTATTACAATAATTTAAATTTTTATACTTGGGATGAGGCATATGATCCTCAATATGCCAATGTATTAAAAAACAACATGGAAAGAAAGAACGGTATTAATAAAGGCATTGTTCTTATTAAGAGAATTCATGGGTTGACGCTCTTGTATTCTTTTGCAACAAAATCTAATGGTGACGATTTTGTTTTACAAATGCAGGATCAATGCGAATTGTATTATCAAATGGGTGATCATTGCTTTGAGCAAATATCACCTATCGTGGATGAAAATATTGTTGAATACAATGCTGATAAGAAGGAGCGAATACACAAAATAGAAACAAATATCATTCGGGTGACGAAAAATGTTATTAAATAAACGATATCTTGGTGCGTTGGTTGGTAATATGATGCAATTTTATGATTTTACCATATATGCATTTTTGACTACTGAAATCAGTCAAACTTTTTTTACTTTTCAAAATAAATTTCTGTCTTTTTTTGTGGTGTTTAGCGTATTCGCAGGTGGGTATGTGACACGACCTTTAGGAGCGATTCTTTTTGGCTATTTAGGCGATAAAAATGGCAGAAGCAACGCTCTTTCTAAAACCATTATTATTTCAGCAATGGCAACGTTTGCAATTGGCCTCGTTCCAAGTTACCAAACAATAGGTTCCTTCGCACCTATAACGCTTATCATTCTTCGATTAATACAAGGTCTTGCTGTCAGCGGTGAAGAGGGTGGGGCCGTTGTCTTACTATTTGAGCGATACTCATTTAAGCATAGGGGTGTAATTGGTGCCTCGGTTTTATCAAGTGTATTGATAGGCGTGATTATGGGTATTCTAGTTTGTTCAGTCATCAGTCATTTTATTGCTAATCATACATTGGGCTCTTGGGCATGGAGATTACCTTTTATATTATCCTTGCCATTAGGGGTGGTCGCTATTTTTTTGCGGTTTTATCTGAATGATTTTAAATTATTCTTAGTCGCTGAGAAAAATAATGTGTTAGTGCAACAACCAACAAAAACATTATTTCGCGAGCATTATTGGACCTTACTTTATGGTTTCTTCATCGTTGCTATCTATTCTATTGCAACGAGTGTGTTAATTGTTCATATGCCGTATTATTTGAATATGCATCTTAATGTTTCACATGTTGCTAGTTTAAATATGGTAGCGACAACGATTCTATTCATTGCTGGAATAACTCCCTTCATCGGGAAATACTGTGATCGGTTCACTGCCGAAGGTATTTATAATTTTGGTGCATTAGGCATCATGATTATGTCGCCACTGTTATTTTATGCATTATCCACGAATGATCTTTACTTTATTATGCTGATTATTTTGATATTTTCTGGCCTTACCGCCTGTATATCATCAGCCATCTTTTCTATACTAGTTAGTTTGTTTCCGTTTGGAGTGCGCTATTCTGGAGTATCATTAACATTTAATTTGGGTGTCACTGTCTTTAGTAGCTCTACTCCGTTGGTATTAATGGCGGTAGAAAATTATTTCACCAGTAGTTTTTCTCCAGGTATTTATATCAGTTTAGTTTCTATGGTGGCGTTGATAATTGGTCATTTTTTGAGAAAAAAACTTACTGTTGTGAGATTTGATGAGAGTAATGAAGAAAGTATGATTTACCAGGTGGGGTAAATTTTTTAATAAGGTTCTGAAATAACATGGGAGAGGATCAAGTATGAATTACAATGCGGCGTTTTTTGGTTTATTTGAAAATGTTTTTAAGCTTTTAAAAGAACAATATGGGGAAGAACAAGCGCTTAAACATTTTGCTACCTTAATGGAAAGAGGGTTATCAAAGTCTTATGGTGTGATCTCTCAAAAAGATAACCCAGCTGAATTTGAACGTTTGGTTGCAGAGCGAGATAAATTAGTTGGGTTGCGTGTAGAGTTTCCGGTTGTGAGCGACAATCAATTGGTTTATCAATTTCATGATGATCCATTTCCAAATTTAAAAGGGCATGTTGATTCTTCGAAACTGGACCGTTGTTATATGGATTTTAAAGTACAGTATATTCTTGGTCCTGAATGGGATTATAAGACTACGAAGCATTTATGGAATGGTGATGCTTGTACAGAGCATGTCATTTATAAAAAATAATTCGCAAATTGAGAATTGTTATTGACGTATTTTTCAAATACGGTATTATTCACCTGTATCAGTCATATATAGCACACAGTGAAATATAATGTTCACCTTGGTTATTTTTATATGATGAAGAAATAAGGAATTTTTTATGACTAAATTTGCAATAGTATTAGCAGGCTGTGGTCAGCACGATGGTTCTGAAACGCATGAAGTGATTTTAACTTTATTATCCATGGACCAAGCAGGAATTGTTTGGGATGCTTTTGCTCCTGATGTAAAACAGCCTTGTGTGATCAATCACATCACAGAGTCGGTCAATACTGTTGAAGAGCGCTCGGTGCTTCAGGAGTCAGCAAGATTGGTGCGCGGTAAAATTAAACCCATAACGATGGCACACGTTGCTGAATATGATGCGATTATTTTCCCAGGTGGATTGGGCGCTGTGACTACTTTATGTGATTGGTTTGAGAAGAAATCCGACTTTAATTTTAACCCAGAAGTGAAGCATTTTATTGATGAAGCAGTCAAATTGAATAAGCCAATGGGATTTATCTGCATTGCACCGATGATGATCACAAAAATATATCCCGGAGCTAAATTTACAATTGGTGACGATCCATCGATTGCTGCTCAAATTCAAGGAATGGGATGTCTGTCAATTAATTGTCCTGCGGATGAGGTTGTTATTGATGAGGATCATAAAATCGTTAGTACACCGGCAAATATGGTGGCAAAGAATATTAACGATGTCTATGTTGGAATTAAAAAGCTCGTGCAAACACTTGCACGGATGAGCCAGTGTCATGAAACGTGACCGATTAAAATTTATCATTACCACGGTGTCAGGGAATGTCATGGAGTGGTACGACTTCGCATTATATGGATATTTTGCAACAGTCATTGCAAAGTTATTTTTTCCATCTCAAAATTTATTTTTCTCACTGTTGATGACGTTTGGCGCATTTGCCAGTGGATTTATTGCGAGGCCTATTGGCGGTGTCATCTTTGGACATATAGGTGATCGATATGGTCGTCGGGTATCGCTTCTTATCTCCATTTCATTAATTGTCTTACCCACGGCTTTAATTGGTTTTTTACCATCATATGCCTCAATTGGGATCACGGCACCAATACTGTTGATTGTGTTTCGTATACTGCAGGGCATCGCTGTAAGTGGAGAGCTTACAGGATCAGGCATTTTTTTATTGGAGTGCGCGCCAGAAGGACGGCAAGGATTTTATGGCAGTTTAGTGATGTGTAGTACTTACTTTGGGCTTTTGATTGGTGCTGCTGTTAGTTTACTCATATCATTATTTTATAACGACATTGAAATACTTAATTTTGCGTGGCGCATTCCATTTCTTGTATCGTTTATTTTTGGTCTGTGCGCTATTTTATTAAGAATAAAATGTCGAGAGTCGCCAGTATTCAAAGCGCTTGCTCTGGCAAATAACATCATTAAGATGCCAGTGGTTCACGCATATAAACAATATTTATCAACCATTGTTTATATTGGTCTAACGAGTAGCGTGCTTGCCGTTGTCATTTATTTATTAATTGGATACTTCCCTTCGTATTTTATTGCGAACCTGCAGATGACAATACATCAGGCTATGGCGGTGAGTTTTATAGGCCTATTTATATTGACCCTATGTGTACCAATTATGGGATGTTTGGTAGATAGGGTAGGTGCTTATAAGATTTTTGCTATAGGATCAGGATGCTTTATAGTGAGCGCCCCTGTGATTTTTGAATTATTAATACGTGGGGGAATTATGTCTGCAGTGGCGTGTGTAGCGCTCACGGCTGTTTTATTATCGATGGTTGCCGCAGCGATTTTACCTATTATCACGTCAGTGTTTCCTGCGAATGTGCGATGTAGTGGCGTTTCAATCGGTTACAACTTGAGTATGTCAATTTTTGGTGGAACCACACCCTTGATCGCCATGATGAGTTGCCAATATGCGGGTGTAGATACTGCGCCCATGATTTATTTGGCTTTAGCTGGGGTGGTGTCGTTATGGGGCATGTATTTTTTGAATAGGAATATGATTCAGAAGAAGACGTCTTTTTATATAGAGCGATTGGAAATGGAGAGATAGCAGCTATGGGCGTTCAGATTCCATTTATTTTAAGTTTGAAGCATCGACAAGAGATTGAAACATTTTGTCGTGAATTGCCTACGATTGGTTTAGACCATATCGTTATGTATATGGTATTTAACGATGGTAGTCGGTTTGTGTTATCGAACATTTTTCATATGTTGGAGTCCTATTACGCCGAAGCATTATATAAAGAAGATTATTGTTTTCGGCTGGAAACGATTACAGGTCTTGACCATTTTTTATGTGACAAAACAGCAGCTGTCTCTAATAGTTTTAAACAAATGCTAGAAGAACGATTTGGTCTGTGTCGTGCGTATTATATCATTCGTGAGTGCCCCGAATGCACGTTTATTTTTGGTGCAATCAAAAAACACGGATTTGAAAGCTGTGATTTGGTTTATCAGGATACACGAACTGAATTTGAAGATTTTTGCGTGAATTTTACACATCAATTTATTGATTTAATCATACAATATAATCGTGAGTATGCGAGTTCATTTATTTTAACTAATCCTTCATATCGAAAAGCTGTCATTAAAGGTTGTTATCCAAAAGATGAAGAGCTCAGCGAGCGTGAAAAAGAATGCTTAATTTGGGCGGCTCAAGGCAAGACAACAAAGGAAATTGCCAGAATATTGACGATTAGTCCGCATACAGTGGAAACGTATTCAAAAAACATCAAGGAAAAAATGCATTGCACGACGATGATTGAAGCGGTAATGGAAGGGATGTTGCGAGGGGTGATTGGTGCTGTGAATCGATGGGGTACAAATGAGCGGCCTAAGATCGGCAACTTTCGCATTATTAAATCGATGCAAGACGCACGTAATGAAATGGCAAAAACAAATTTAGTTTTGTTGAATAGCGCATGAGATTGCGTTAATCGAATAACAGTTTCATAAATTCTGGAGGAGCTATTGGTTTTCCAGTGGCAGTAGAAACACATACGCAGGTGGTTGTTGCTGTTGCAATTAAGGTTCCGTCTTTTTGGTAGATCGACTGATGAAACAGAACCTTGAGCCGCCCTTGTTTTTCGACCGTTGCGGTTACATAAAATTGATCATGTTGGCGTAGTGAGTATTTTAAATGTAAGTCGACATGGCGAACGACAAAATTATAGCCATTATTATGCCAGATCTCCCAATCAATTCCTTTGGAAATGAGGTATAAAACACGGGTGTGATCGAGATACTGAAGGTAGACAGCATTGTTGACTATACCTTGGAGATCGAGCTCATATCCACGCACTTCAGAGTGCCAGATAAACGGAGTAGTGTTGGAAATATTGTTCATAATTTTTGGTCAATAAAGTATAAATTTATTAGGTTAATTATCAAATTGACCTAATGAGTAACGGGTCTCCCTGATTACAGGGATAGACTCTTTTAGGTAGGTCATTATAGTGTAGTTTTGGTGATTTAAAAATATTAGGCAGCGTTTTCTTTGGAGCCTGCATTATTGAGGTAGAAGTTAATTTCAAAGGATGCCAACCTATTTTTACAGAAGGAATTGATTGTGGGTATGACGAATCAAAATAAAGCTGATATTTCATATCGGCATAAGCATATTATTCAACGACTTTTCAAAGAAAATATTGAAGGGGAATTGTGTATCGATCATTTTTCAATAAACGTGTTTTTTGGTCAAAATGAAAGTATATTTTTGTCGCCGACACCACAGATGGCTGAAGAGCTGTGTAAAAAGGATTTTGTGAGTGAAGATTCCAATTATAAAAAAGATGTTTATACAAAGCATGTTATTTACCCTTGGCGTGCTGTTGAGCAGAATCAAGTTGACTCTGCTATCAATCACCTCAAGGAAGAAAAATTTGGAATGCGTTCGGGTATGATGATTGTGCGAAATTTAGGCCAAGATCGCTATGTCATGTATTCTTTTGCAACGCATAAAAAAGAGCATTTTCCAGGATTCTTTTATTGGCTTTATTACAGTAAAGCCAATCATATCGCTCGTATGGGAGATTTTATGTATAACGAATTAAATCCTATTATTAATGAGTATGCCCAACAGGAAAATGTGTATATGCCGAAGATTGATTTTTTTAGGCCGATTGAATTAGAGCCAGCAATGAAAACCGAGTCGTATCAGCAGAGTGCATTGTTGGTTTAAGAGGCATTACCTACCGACGGGGTTTGTTGATCTCATCTTTTTGGTGGGATGGAGAAAGTTTACATGTCTCTTCTTTTTTAGAAAAAAGTCGACCACTATTAAGTAGTTCTTTTTGAAATGTAAGTGATATGTGCGCTGCTTGTGCCATTTTTGCAATGGCTCGATTATCAAAGACAGTGAATGGCTGATTGATCATGGGATTCGAAGGAGTGGCTCCTTTGGCATTCAAGTGTTGCACGAGCGTGGTAAAGTCCCAAATGTATCTATCTGTAGAGATAAAGCGTAAGTTTTCGTCTATGAGATCGATATAATCATGTGTAATTGGATCTAGCAGTCTTTGGGTGGAAGGGCATTTATCGTTTCTTGGATAAATTTCTGCAAGAGCTAATAATGTTTCATGTAAAAGAGTTGAAAAACTTTCATAGCTCAAATAGAAAAAAGGATCGGATAGTTTTGTATTAATTTCGCTGCAAAATATGTTAGCTTGAGATTCATCGTTAATGGCTTTGTCAATATTTTCTAATACATACAGTGCCTATTCCGATGAGGTGGATCACACATTCCGAAGGAAGTGGATCAGTGATTCCGACGCATCTGGATCACTAATTCCGAACGATGTGGATCACTCGGAGCGAAGCGACGCATACTTTAACTATACTACAAAACCTCCTTTTTGCTTGATTTTTTAGCAATTATTTCTCTCATAGAAGGGCCTTTGACTTCAATACGATGAGCATTGTGTATTAGACGATCTAAAATAGCATCGCCTAAAGTGGCATCACCCACGCTTTCATGCCAAGCTTGAACAGGTAGCTGGCTTGTGATGAGCGTGGATGAGCGATAATAACGATCATCAATGATTTCTAATAAATCACGTCTGTTGGCATCGGTCATCGGCGCAAGCCCCCAGTCATCTAGAATAAGTAACGACAATTTTGCAACATGTTCCATGAGCTTGATGTAACTACCGTCTGCTTTAGCAATAGTTATCGCCTGAAAAAGTTTGGGTAATCTGATGTAGCGTGCACCATATCCTTGTCGGCACGCTTGATTTGCAAAGGCACAAGCAAGGTAAGTTTTACCCGCACCGGTGGGGCCTGTGATGAGAATATTTTCTTTTCTAGAAATAAAGCCGCACTCAGCTAGACGTGTGATCACGGTTTTAGAAAGATGCCTTTCTGTAGCGTAATCAATATCTTCTATGCAAGCTGTTGGCTCTTTCAACTTGGCTTGTCTTAGGCGATTGGTTAATTTTCTATTTTCTCGCATAAGGTACTCCCGCTCAATAAGCAAAGCAAACCGCTCATCGAATGATAAACGATTGATATCAGGCGTGTTCAGTTGATCTTGAAAAGCCTCCAACATGCCATCGCAACGCAATGTTTTTAACTGCTCAAATAAGGGATGTGTTAACATAATATTCTCCTTGATGATGGTTAATGAAAGTACTTTGACCCGCGAATATTGTCATGGAGTCGGGTTGGCTCAGCAGGCATTGGTTCGCTAGCAAGCTTTGGCAATGGCTGCTGATCTAATCCACTTTTTAAGATGGACTCGATATTTTTATAACGAATGGCACCAATATGAAGTGCGCGGATAGCTGCATTTTCTAAACGTTCTGGGCCATACGTTTTACTCATACGCAAAATACCGAAACAACCTCGAAAGGACTGTTCTGGGATTTTGTGCATGTCTGTTAATGCCCTAATGAGTTGAGCCGTATTAGGTCCGATGCTTTTAGCCCAGGTATGCATTCTTTCTGGTGTCCAATCAGCATACTCTCGGTGCTTACTTGGCATGTGCTCATGAACAGTTGTATGTCCAGGCTTATATGAGCGTTGATGAAGTGCAATGCGATTACCTTTATGGAAGCATTCAATGGTGGTTGCAGTGATACGCACATCAATATTTTCTTTGAGATATTGGTGGGGGATGCTGTAGTAGTGTTTGTAAATCGCAACGTGATAATCACTACCAGAGCGTGCTTTTTTCCATTCTGCATAGACATACGGTTTAGACGGCAATGGCTTCAGCGCTGGCTTATCGACCTCCAAGTATTGTGATAATCTTGAGCCTTCAAGCTCATAAAAGGCGCGCTGGTTGTATGCCGTTAGCAGTGGTTTTATCGCTTCATTAATATCGTGGACACTAAAGAATGTAACATCCCGCAATGGCGCTAAAATCCAACGCTGAATGCCTTGCACCCCAACTTCAACCTTTGGTTTATCTTTTGGGGTTCTAACACGTGTAGGGACGACTGCAACACTATAGTGATCAGCCATCTCTTGATAGGTTCGATTTATATCAGGGTCATAAAGATGCGCCTTTGTCACGCCTGAGCGTAAATTATCTGGCACCAGGCAAGTCGTAACGCCTTCAAAAAATGCAAATGCGTGAACGTGTGATTGAACCCAAGATAATAAGCTCTGGTCAGCAGTTGCCTCGACAAACGTATAATTGGATACACCAAGTACTGCTACAAAAATCTGAGCACGATGAATTTCACCTGTTGTTTTATCAGTCCACTGCATTGTAAGACCCGAATAATCAACAAACAGTTTCTCACCGGCTCGATGAGTCAATCGCATACCTGGATTACGTTTTCCAGTGAACGATTGATACAACTCACAATACCGGCTGTAGCTATAGCCATCAGGATGCTGCTGTTGATACTCATACCAAAGAAGCATGAGTGTCACACCTTTACGTTTGAGTTCTTGATGGACCTTGCCAAAATCAGGCAGTGGGTGTGTTGTTTTTTTAGTTTCAGTTGGGAAAAGTACACTGTAGATTTTATCTTCTGACCAATCATCGTTTAATGGCCATACAAGATTGGCTTCTTTGGCCCTTGCCAGGTAACGACTTACACTGCCAGCACCAACTCTTAATCTACGAGCAATTTCTCGATTACTGACGTTTTCATAATTAAGTTTTAAAATCTCTTTTATCTTACGCATCGACACTTTCTCCGTTGGCATTTGCTTCTCCTTTTGATGGTTTATAACCAAAAGGATAAAACGGTTACCTTGCGTCGATTAATATGATTATATTTTAGGCTGCGAGTGATCCACATCGTTCGGAATCTCTGATCCACTTACTTCGGAATAGTGATCCACATCGCTCGGAATTAGTGATCCACTTACGTCGGAATATGCAACATACAGGGCACATTTATTCACCTGTGGGTAGCTTGTATTTGTATATCGTCCCATATTCTCGATTAATATATTCAAATCTTTAGCTTTCATAATTAACCCTCTAATTTGAGTTAATTATAGCATGTTCTATAAATGACGTTCAGATGGCAGAAGTTGTGATCTTTAGTCTCAGGTCACCTAAGATATCTTGTTTAACACGGCCTGAACATCATCATCAATTGATTTGGTATCAATCGTGAGAGTCGCTACTTCTTCAAATAAGCTATCTCTCTCATGATGAAATTTATCCAGGAATGCATTATTATCATCAATAGGAAATACCGATGATGGTCCATCTGTCATACGCTCAATCTGTACTGGTGTGCTCACTTTCAAATAAACCACAAATCCTTTTAACAACAACTTCCTGTTTTTATCGGTGGTAACGACCGCATCATCCGTGACTATCACAACATTTTCTTTGTTACTATAGTGGACCAAAATGTCGGCTTCACATTGATGAAAGGATTCCTCACCTTGTTTACCAAGGATTTCATGCAAACGCCGACCGATGTAACGCTCTAATCCAAGATTAGAGTCGACGTATTGCCAACTCAGCTTCTCAGCCAATGCTTTACCTAATAAAGACTTTCCTGAGCCCATATGCCCAACGATAATAATACGTTTAGGTTTTGTCATGTTGATGCCCTCTTTATTTACATTATCTTGATTGTACACTGATGCTAGGTTAATGAATCCTCATAGGTAAGGTATTGATTCACTATACTGTCCATATCAACGCCTTGTTTTATATTATTGAGAGCTCTTTTGTTCAACATTTTTATTACTTGTATCATCAGGGCTAACAATATATTGATTGATTGCCATTCCTCTTGGGGCATTTACTGAAGAAGTACGGACAATGGTCATTGTAATAATGACATTTTTTTTTGAATATTGGGTCGGGCTTTGATACATAACTAACATTGGAAGTTGAATTTCCCACGAATATGCATTATTCAAAACCCCTTTTTTCAAAATAATAGGCGGTTTTGTTGCTACAGCAGAAACAACAATTTTTTTACTTTGTACAGCATCTAAATTATGAGAGTCATTTAAAGATTTTTCAAATTGCGACCAACCACCGTCTGTAAAAAATCCAGATAGATTTTGTATTGCACCGCGATAATCTGCATAATTATAAGTAAAAGTTGCAACGGCAGTTGAATTTGCCCATGCCAATATTGCGCTATCAGATTGGTTTGGTTGAGAGAGAGCGAGTTCTTGCGAGCCGCAATTACATGGGATTGAACTCCCGGTTGCTGCTTGAGTGGATTGATCTTGGCTTTGTGTGGCAGCAATACCTGTAAGAGGAATACTGATTCCGAATGCCAATATTGCGGTACTAACTACTTTTAATTTCATGATATTTTCTTCCTTGTTTTGATTTCATTCTTATTCTTAACAGTAGGTTTAGTCTTATAAAAAATCAACTATATGCAGTCATTACTTGCTTATAATTTTCATGAATTGAGCTTTTTGTTGAACATTTAAATTTTCATAAATGTTATGATAAGTCATTACGGTACTTCTTATATTTTCTGCCATAGTTTCAGCTTGCGCCATAGCAAAATCCTGCAGTTTTGCTGAGTCGATTGGTGATGTGGATTGAACAATCTGAGCTTCCATTTGGTTTACGCCCATTGCACTATCGTTAAGTTGAAGCATTATTTTTTTTATTTGATCTTGAAAAGCACTTATAATAGGCATGATTTTTGATTTTTGTTCTTCGGTCAAATCAAGATTTTCAACCTGGTTGCGGAGATCATGGCTGTAGATCGTTTTTTTTGCTATATCAGGACATTGTAATGACATATGGAGACTTTGTTCTTCTTGTTGCTGTAACTCATGGTATTTAATTTTTTGTTGGTCATTTAACAGATTATATAAATTATGTCTCAATGTAGCCGTGCGTACTTGGCCTATCACCATATTTTTCTTCGCATCAGACACTATACTGTCAAGACGAGCCTCATCGATGGTTGATGATGTCGCTATCTGATTTAATTGTACGTTTATCGATTTGCCTGTGGCGCCATTTATTTTGTTTTCTGCATCAAAGTTACTTTTCATTACTTTAAATTTATTTTTTTGATCTGAAGTTAAATTTAGCTCATTTATACGAGAGAGCACATCAGGATTTTTTATTTTTAATAACGCCTGATATTCAGGTTTATTACAGTCATCTGCATAGACAAATGACGCTTGCGTTAGTCCTATTGCTAATACCAGAGCTGATATAGCGAACCCTGTCGTTCTATTTATCATTTAGATCTCCTTATTTTGAAAGTATTGGTAAAGGATAGATTATATTGGCCTATTTTACTTGATGATTACATATTGTTAACAGTGGTGTAAAAGCGCGTATATATGGCGCAGCCTTTAATTGAACAAGGCTAGCACAAACGAACTTAAAACATCCCCGTTGATTCGCACTACGATCACCTTGATTGACAGACTATTAAAACGGCGGAT
>CANNJI010000034.1 GCA_947504875.1 Legionellaceae bacterium | reverse complement strand
TCTACCCTGAAATAGTTTATGGAAATCCCCTCGATGCAAAGAATGTTGTTCGATGGTGGCTATACAAACGTAAATTTCCTCCACGGGAGAAGCGAGCAGAAGTATCCGAGCTATATTTTCATTACAGCGAGGCTTATTTAGATAAAATTATTACAGCTAATGGGACGACTCTTTTCGCTCTTAGTTGTCTAGCGCAAGATAAATATAAAAAATTAAATTTTGGCGCTAGGAGAGGGTATTGTCATATTGTAAGAAAAGGGAAATCTAGGCCATTAGATCAGCACCCTGAAGATTCGATCTTGATTGATGGGCTCACGCATGAAGAGACAGCTAAAGTTTTCAATGAGGTTGAGTACTGCGTTAGCTATGACTTACATACGATGCTGGCACTTTTAGCTGCTCTTTGTGGATGCAAGGTTATGATTGTCCCAGAGAAAGACGTGACTCTTGATGACTGGGAGCCGGATGAAAAACATCGGTATGGATTGGCATATGGTGAAGAAAACAGGTCTTGGGCTGAGAATACGAAGCATCTAATTATTGGGGAAATGCAGAAAGCTCAGAAGCAGGATATTGAAATGACCAAGAGATTCCTTTATAAATGTATATCCCATTTTAAATAACAACATCTACATTATGCAGGACCTCTGACCAGTCAATTTTCCCATGGATTTCGCCTACGACTTGCGACTCAACAGTTGTTATCTCCAAATAGGCTGATCGCAATGCACTCCTGACCGCGTGCCCTGAACGTAGAACGCCTCACATAGGGGAAGGGCATTGCCAATAAAACCATTGGCACCCGTTACAAGGACTGCGGGCTGACTCAAGCTGGTTTGGACCACACGGTACGATTAATATAATCCACGTAGCTCAGTACCAAACGCAATAGCTGCAAATATTTTGCTCTAGTTTTATTATTGACTCATTCACTTATTGTTTCTGGCCTTATTTTTCTAATCGTCTCACTAATTGATTCTGTAAGGCTAAATTTTAAAGACAAGCCAAGTTTATCTCTAGCCTTTTCAATCGATGGAATATAACAATCAATTTTATCTTCAGAGATCAAAGGCAAATCTACTTGCACATGATAACGCTGGGATAACTTATTAGCTAAATCCCCAATAAGAATTTCTTGGTCTGACCCTACATTGTAGATGGGACAATCCGTTGACGAGTGATCGGCAATTGTCATCAGCCATTCTACAAGATCATCAGCATACATATAACTGCGGTAAACTTTATGTCGTGCCTTTACGGTGATTGGACGACGATTTAATATATCATCGATAAAATTACCAATAGCAAACTGCTGGTCCCTTGGCAACCAGCAACCGACAAATGCGAAACATCTCGCAATGCTTAAATTAAACCCGTCTTTACTCAACTGGATAATGGCAAGCTCGGCATCTCTCTTTGCAGCCGCATAACCTTGCTTACCTGCGTCCATATTTTGCAAATCATGTGGAACAAAATACTCGTCTAGTTTATCCACGTCTTGAGGTTGCACCCCATATACAGCACCCGAACTCACATACACAATTTTACTGTTGGCATGAAATTGCTTGGCAAGCTCACAATAATGATGAGTCCCCGCCTGTATATTCAGCCTTTCCTGCTCCGGTTGCGCTGTATAGTCTCTAACATCTGTTGAGGCTGCGGCATGAATCACGTAGTCTGCATACGGCAGACTGTCTGTCGTCGAAATGTCTGCCGACAACAAGGTAACATCTTTACTCACCAACTGCGGCGCCATTTTTAGCAGTGCGTCTGCATGCCTTGACATGGCTATCACATGCGTCACATTCCAAGGCATTAACAAGCCCCTGCCAAATGCGTCTAAAATGGACTTACCAAAGAATCCGGTACCGCCAATCACTAAGAGTGTTTTCATGTGGGTGTGCTCATCAGTGCTTATATGAAGCTACAGCACTTTCCAACGACTCTCTAACATTTCAATTCTTTGATTGTCTTCCTTCATAATGAGCGCATGGTAATCCCGCTTATTTAATAGCCAAAGTAACTCAAACTTAACGGCTTCAAGCAAGCCAGCCTCTATGTTATTAATGCTAAGCGCACCAGCATCAAAAATGATTTTGCGAGTTTCAAATCGATCTAATTTGGTTGCGTTAATTTCCCTCAGCACATCCAATGCATCTATAGAAATCGCCCCACCCGCCACCATATCAATCTTGTAGTCTTGGCAAACCCTGCTTGCCTTGACACAATACTCTGTCACACCATTGGTATTGATAACATCTCTAGACCACCCCGATGTTACCCACCATGACCCTCATGGTGGTGATGGGCCAGAATGGGCCTAACGTAGACCTTTGATAACGCTGGCGCACATCCTGCCAGCTGAGTATTGAAGCTAAGCGGAACGCCTTCAGCCTCTTCACGATATCCAACAGTGCGATTAAAACTGTGTTGCTACCCATTTAAAACCCTAAATTATTGATGCGGTCACAGTGGACTATAAAGCAGAAACGCCATTCATCAAATATTCACTCATCCAACTTGCAAAAACTTAAGCAGGCTTCGCTGATTAAATCCTATTAAATACTGCGGCAACAATCAACCCCAGTTTTCCAAATAGCGTCTGGCGGTAGATGCCGGATGACTTTAACGCTAACATCCGACGGAGCAATGGCTGCTGCCTCGCCACCACAAATTGATCGAGTATTTGCTGATTTTTAGGGGTCAAATGAATCCGCATCGAATTAATGGCAGCAACATTCAGGTCGGTCCACTCCCTGAACTTCCCCTTAAATAGTTGAATGATCCGCTTGAGGCGTGCCGACATGGACGCGTTCATGCCCACCAAGTTATGTTCATGCTGGCGGTAGCGTACCGTCGGCTCCGCGTCGTAGAACACCTGCCCACCGCAACCACTCACCAACAGGTAGGCCCACCAGTCGTGCGTTATCACATTCATAGCCTCGCCTGCCTCGATGAGCAATTTGCGCGCCGCATCATTAAATACCATGGTGTTGCCGCCCCCGATGTTCTGCATCAGCGCATTGGCGAAGCTAGGGGGTTTGGCAAAGAGCGGTGACATGCAGATCGGCCTATCGTCCGCATCCACCAACAGCGTACGTGAACAATACAGTGTTGGCACATCAGCAGGCACCATCTTTAAGACCGCCAGCGCCCGGGCTAATTTTTCCGATACCCAGATGTCGTCTTGGTCAGAATACGCGTAGTAGTCAGCCTGAATGTCCGTCTTGCAGGTCAGTGACAGGAAGTTTGCACAGAACCCCTTCTTCGAACCATTATGAATCGAGATCTTGTCCTTGCCCCAAGCCTTTAGGGCCTGATTCAAAATCGCGTACGTGCCATCTTTGGAACCGTCGTCGGAGACCCAAAGCACCCAATCGCTGTGCGTCTGCGTCAGGAAGGAGTCTAACTGCGCCTGTAGGAACTTTTCCCCCTGATAGGTGCAAAGCAGGATTGCAACGGCGGGCAAATTGTGGGCCGAGGAATTGATTTTATGCATCTCTTTAGCGTGAAATACTGTGAAATACGAAATGTATTAATACGTATCAATTATATCAGTGATTAGCATCATCTCACGTTGGCCGTATTTATAAAAAACTTGCTCTACTCTCTAAAGCTGACCAATCGATCATTAAAAATATAAGTGGTCATTCTTTGCGAGTTGGAGCCGCTCAAGATTTAATGCTTTCGGGAACAACATTACCAGTCATTATGAATAGAGGTAGATGGTCAAAAATTGATACGGTTATGAGATATATTGAATTGGCTAATTAGATACTAAAAATTCACTCGCTCTAATTCAGTTACTAAAGGCATCTTTCTCACTTGTGTATGTATTGAGCCGATATATTCACCAAGAATACCAATAAAAAAAGCCTGAATAGCGCCAAAGAAAAAGATACCAATAATTATAGGCGCCGTGCCTAACTGAAAAGAATCCCAATATAATAATTTAGCAATTAAAAATATTAATGCGACAATTAAACTTAAAAAAGATAATGCAAAGCCACCCATTGCCATCAAGCGAAGTGGTATTTTAGAGTGATTAGTAATACCTAACATTGCAATATCATAAAGGGTATAAAAATTATTTTTAGTTACGCCTCTTAGTCTTCTAGGCTGCTTAAATGGAACTGTTGCAATAGGAAAACCTATTTCACATAATAAACCTCGAAAATATGGATAAGGATCCTGGATGTCTTTTAGAATATTTATAACTGCCTTATCAAATAATCCAGCACCCGTTGCATTTTGCACAAGCTGAACTTCAGATATCTTACTAATTAATCGATAGTAGGCTTTTCTTATTTTAAACATTATTAAAGACTCGTTGCTTTCAGGTTTTACTGCAAGAACAGTTTTAAAACCACGCTCCCATTTTTTAATAAACTCAGGGATCATTTCTGGCGGATCTTGTAAATCGGATGCGATAAGAATTGTTGCCTCGCCACTTGATTGTAAAAGCCCATAATAAGGTGATCGAATATGTCCAAAATTTCTCGCATTAACAATTAATTTCAATCGCTTATCGTTTTTAGCAATTTGCTTAATTTTTTTAATAGTAGAGTCGGTAGAATGATTATCAATACAAATATGTTCGTATTCATAAGGCAGTTCGGCCATAACCGAGGCTATGCGGCTGCATAGCTCTTCGATGTTATCATCTTCGTTATAGCAGGGCGTAACGATACTAATTAATTTTTTATCGCTCATTTTTTATAAACCCAGTAATTCATTGAAATCCAGTTAAAAAAGACCACAAATGGCAGGGAGATTATTTGTGCTACAAAAGCATTATTATTAAAAAAGTCCATAAATGCTTTAAGCAAGTATGCATTTATCATATAAGAAATAAAGTATACAAAAATAAATTTTGTATAAATAAGTTTACTTTTGTTTAATTTAAAAACTAACTGTCCAAGTGTTAGGTAGTTAAATACTATTCCAGCAATAGTTGAGATAAACAAACTTAAAAAAGTATTTATTTCAAGAAAAATTAATGTTGCAAAAAAAGTATACCCAAAAATTGTATTGAGCAATCCTACAATAATAAATTTCAAAAAAATTTTATCTTTTAGCTCAGATAAATTTTTATAGTTAATCATTTTGAACCGAATATATTTTTAGCTTCATAAATAATACCCTCAAGCGAAGTTAAGGACGGTTGATATCCAAATAGAGAGGCTCGTTTATTTAATGAATAATAGTAAGGTTTTCGTCCGGTTGAATTTATACCCTCAGCATTTTCTGCATATTCATATTGCAAACCAAATTCTTCCTTCATAGCCTCGAGTAAAATTGATTTTTCTATTGGTGATTTACTATAACAATCAATTGCATCATTTTTAGGCGGAGAATCTAATATAGCATTAATGATGCTATAAAAATCTTTTGGTGTTATATAGTCTCTAACCATAATTTCTGATGAAGTTTTTAGAATTGTCTGATCGCGAATTGACCTCATAATATCGGTTATTAAAAATCGTGCATCCATATCCTGCGTGTGGCTGAAATAGTTAAAAATTCTTATATCAACAATCGGTAAATGTGGAAAAGATCGATGTCGACACTCTGCGTGCAATTTAGCAACGCCATACCAGTCATTGGGTTGTAAGTCATTTATAGCAATTGCGGCTTTGCTACCAATCCCAACATGCAGATCAAAGTTTGAACCGTATGCAGCGCCACTGCTCAAAAAAATATAACGACAAGCAGGATGTTGGCGAATATACCTTAATGCTAATTCATCGAACTGCAGGGTGACATCAAAGATAGCTGATCCCATTTCGGCTGTTTTAGAAGGATTCCCAGTGCCGACAAAATTTATTATGACATCAAATTCTTGTGTACCGAATACAGAAAAATCATCTACCTGATAATTTCCTGCTAACGAAATACATTTCATCCATGCAGTAACATCTTTTGGACGCCTAGCAAACAAATGCATTGTGTTGTTTCTATTGAGGGAGAATGAAATAATTAAATCTTTAGCAATTTGGCTGCTTGCTCCTAGAATTGCTATTCGCATAACAATTCCTGCGTCAAACCACCCTCAGAATTTAACGTTGATTGTTTACCTACCATGCCACACACCTTTGGGTTAAGTGATTTAATCTTAATTCTCACTAACAATTCAGGATTGATTGTCACGGCTTCTAAC
Source organism: Legionellaceae bacterium (assembly GCA_947504875.1). GTDB lineage: Bacteria > Pseudomonadota > Gammaproteobacteria > Legionellales > Legionellaceae > CANNJI01. The sequence goes on along the minus strand of CANNJI010000034.1, from coordinate 19,680 downwards.
AACCAACTACCAAAACCACCATCCATTAAATGATCTTCAACAGTTACAACTGTTTCAAAAACTGCAACTTGTTTTGCTTGATATTCTTTTGTCTTCATACTCCAAAGTGGCATGGAGTAATGCGAGTAATGCTCTAAGTCAGACTTCTTTGTTAGTAGCTCATTAACAATATCAAGCGTGGCGCCCGTCGTTAAGAAAGTATTAATAATCTCGCCTGACTCACGAACACTTAACCACTTACCTGGAAATATTTCTGGCACTGAATTGTGAATGCATGGTTCCCCAGCTTTTCCCAACCGAAGGTAGCTGGGCTGCGGATTATGAATTAGGTAGCGCATACATGCCCTTACTTCCATCGGATCGCCTGGCGCGGCAATTAGCATATTAGGCATAGAGCGTATCAGCGCATAATCTTGCACTGCATGATGAGAATAACCCAGACTACCGTAAGCAAGTCCACCCCCGACTGCCACAACCGTAACCGATAAATTATGGTAATCCACATCGTTTCTTATCTGTTCTGCACATCGAAAAGTTGGGAAATTAGCGATGGAATAAACAAATACATGAAACCCTTCAGACGCTAACCCCGCAGCCATACTCATCATGTTTTGCTCTGCTACTCCTGCATTAAAAAAACGTTCTGGGAAACGCTTCGCAAAAGGTTCAATAACCCCGTACCCCAAATCCGCAACAATTAACACTATGTTCTCATTAGCTTCTGCCGCTATTACGAGCTCCTCAATAAAAGCATTACGCATGCGCCACCTCTAGTTCGCTTAGCGCTATTGCAAGCTGTTCATCGTTAGGATTTTTATAGTGCCACTCAACAATATTCTCCATAAAGCTGACACCCTTCCCCTTGATAGTGTGAGCAACGATAACAGTAGGTTTGTCGTCAGCAATGCTAGTTAGTGCCTCTAAAAGAAGTTGATGATCATGGCCGTCAATTTCATGCACCGAGCAACCAAATGCTATTAATTTATCTACGAACGGCTCAAGCCCAAGTGTATGCGCCACAGAGTTAAGGCTTTGAAGCTTGTTGTAATCAATAATAGCTGTGAGATTAGATAGTTTATTGTGCGCAGCGAACATCAATGCCTCCCAATTAGAGCCTTCATCCATCTCACCATCACTCATCACCACAAATGTACGCCATTTCTCTCCTCGAATCTTGGCTGATAAGGACTTACCAACACCAAAAGATAAGCCATGTCCAAGCGATCCTGTAGAGAATTCGACTCCATTAACCTTATGGCTAATATGATTCATTAACCAAGAGAAGTCATCACCATAAGTTTCAAGCGCGTCCTTAGAAATAAAGTCCATTTCAGCAAGCGTGGCGTAAACAGCAACACAAGCATGCCCCTTACTTAGAATGAAACGATCTCTCGAATCTAAGTGCTGATCAGCAGAATTAAAATGCATAACCTCACCATACAAAACTGCAAGTATGTCGGCAATGGATAGGGCGCTGCCAATATGTGAGGCTTTCGCTCTATGCACCATTTTCAAGGCGCTAATGCGAATCTTTTTTGCAAGCGCCTGCGTTTGGATCATCAGAAATTTACACCAAAAAATGACTCAATTTTGTCTGCAATAAAACTTAACATCTCTTCGCTTAGTCCAGGATATACCCCTACCCAGAAGCTGTTATTCATGACCAAATCAGTATTAGTGAGATCTCCACTAATTCTGAAATTTCGACCAAGCATATAAGGTTGCCTAGTGAGGTTACCCGCGAATAGTAATCGTGTACCAATTTTATTTTGATCTAAATAGTTAATTAAATCGACACGTCGAACTTCAGACTCTGGACGAATGGTCATTAAAAAACCAAACCATGAAGGATCGCTGTTTGGGGTAGCTTCTGGAAGAATTAAAAATTCTTCACAAGATGCCAATCTATGTCTTAGGTAAGCAAAGTTATCCTTACGCGCTTGCACAAAGCTATCAAGCTTATCCATTTGAGCTAAACCACATGCCGCTTGCATATCTGTTATCTTTAAGTTGTAACCTAGATGCGTGTAGGTGTATTTGTGGTCATAACCCTCTGGTAAGTTGCCTAATTTCCAGCAAAAACGTTTTCCACAAGTATTGTCTTTACCAGGTGCGCAGTAGCAATCACGACCCCAATCACGGAAAGATTCAATGATCATCTTAAGCTCTGAATTGTTAGTAAATACCGCCCCGCCCTCACCCATCGTTATATGGTGTGCAGGATAAAAACTTAACGTGCCAATATCACCAAATGTGCCTGTGAGTTGCCCGTTATAACGAGACCCTAATGAATCACAATTGTCCTCAATAAGCCATAGACTGTGCTTTTTACAAATCTCTAAAATCACTTTTAAGTTAAATGGATTACCTAAAGAGTGAGCCAACATAATGGCTTTGGTTTTTGGGCTAATCGCCGCTTCAATTTTTGTGACATCAATGTTATGTGTCGCAATATCAACATCTACAAAGACAGGTATCGCACCAAATTGTAAAATGGGATTAACGGTTGTAGGAAATCCTGCGGCCACACCAATTACTTCATCACCTGGCTTAATCGCACGCTCTTTGAGTTTAGGTGAAGTTAATGCTGAAAACGCAAGAAGGTTCGCAGAAGAGCCTGAGTTTGTCGTAATTAAAAACTTAACGCCTAAGAAATCACGAAGCTTTTTTTCAAAAGCATCATTAAAACGACCGGTCGTTAACCATCCATCCAAAGATGCTTCCACCATACTTTTTAATTCGGCGGCATCTAGCACCTTGCCTGAAGGTGGGATAACGGTTTCGCCTGGTTTAAAAGATTGGGGTATGTATTTTAATTGGGCATATTCATCGACGAGTACTGCAATCTTTTGTCTGATTTCTTGTTGTTGATCCAATTCTTAATTCCTTAAGTTATCTATTGCATACATTTTAATATCATTGAGGATATATTTATACATATCTTCACCATTTATATGTGCCTTATGCCATGCACAAATTTCATCCAATGCTTTGTTAATATTCCATTTTGGTTGCCAACTCAATTGAGTGCGTGCTTTTGAACAGTCCAATTTTAAAAAATGAGCTTCGTGCAAAGATGAGGCATTAGAAGCAATTTCATAAGCCGCACCCTCGCCCCAAGTTTTTACTAAATGTCCTGCGATCCATTCTACATTTTTTGCATCTTTTTCATCCGGGCCAAAATTAAAACTTTCAGAAAAGTGCGGACCCTCTTCAAAGAGTTTTTGACATAGCATCAAATATCCTTGAAGAGGTTCTAATACATGCTGCCATGGACGAATTGCATAGGGATTTCGAATAGAAACTTTTTGTTTTGCTTGAATGGCACGCATAAAGTCAGGAATAAGGCGATCTGCTGCCCAGTCACCCCCACCAATAACATTTCCAGCGCGACCTGTGGCCAGAGCAACACCATGTTCTTTGTAATTAGCTACATTAAAAAAAGAATTACGATAAGCCATTGAGACTAATTCAGCACAACCTTTGGAATTGCTGTAAGGATCAAATCCCCCCATAGGTTCATCTTCTTTATAGCCGCGATCAATTTCTTTGTTGTCGTAACATTTGTCACTCGTGACATTTAATATAGCTCTAATGTTCTGATTGTCGCGTGAAGCTTCTAAGACATGGACTGTGCCCATAACATTCGTCGCATAGGTTTCTACTGGGTTGGAATAGGAATAACGCACTAAAGGCTGAGCTGCCATATGAATGAGGATGTCTGGATTTGCTTCTTTCATGGCTTTTTTTAAGCTATCTAAATCACGAATATCGCCAATAACAGAATGCATGCCTTTTTCAACATGAGCAATTTCAAAAAGATTGGGGTTTGAAGGTGGCTTTAGCGCATAACCAGTGACTTCAGCCCCCAAAGATTGAAGCCATAGCGACAACCAACTACCTTTAAAGCCCGTGTGCCCTGTCAGAAAAACACGCTTATTGGCCCAGAAAGATGAACTCATTCCCACGTCTTCCAAGGCGCATCACCAGAAGCCCATAACTCTTCCAAATATGTTTTATCACGAAGCGTATCCATAGGCTGCCAAAAGCCTTCGTGCCTGAATACCGAGAGATCACCCCCTGTTGCTAAGGTTTCTAACGGACGCTGTTCCCAGGTTGTCTTATCACCCTTGATCAGACTTAACACCTCAGGCGAAAGTACAAAGAAGCCGCCATTGATCATTACACCGTCACCCTTAGGCTTTTCTTTAAAGCCAACCACCTTATCACCCTGAATATCAAGCGCGCCAAAGCGGCCTGGTGGGACCGTAGCTGTGACGGTTGCCTTGCCGCCATGTTTCTTATGAAACGCAAGTAGCGCAGTTATATTGACATCACTCACTCCATCGCCGTAGGTCATGCAGAAGGCTTCCTCATCATGGATGTAAGGCGAAACACGCTTCAAACGGCCGCCCGTCATTGTCTCGTCACCCGTGTCAACGAGTGTCACACGCCATGGCTCTGCGTTGCCCTGATGAACCTGCATTGAATTATTTGACATGTCGAATGTAACGTCCGACATGTGGAGAAAGTAGTTGGCGAAGTATTCTTTGATGACGTAGCCCTTGTAGCCACAGCAGATTACAAAATCATTCACGCCATGGTGAGAATACATCTTCATGATGTGCCAGAGTATAGGGCGACCGCCAATTTCAATCATCGGCTTTGGTTTGAGGTGGGTCTCCTCTGAAATTCTTGTTCCGAGACCGCCTGCTAAAATTACAGCCTTCATTTATATTTATCCCTAGACCAATTTACAACACAAATTAAAATAAAAACAATAAATCCAGTTGTAGTAAAAAAAGCTAATCTTGCATCTGATGCATTACCAAAAAGAAATAATCCTAAAAAATACATAAATGAAGATGTATATAGGACTGTTAGATCTAAAGTTAATTTTCTTTTAAAACCCAATACAACAAATATACATAGTGCAACAAGCCAAATAAACCATGGTTTTAATACAAAAAATTGGGATATATTTGTAATGTAATTTACGAAGCTATCTCTAACTGTAGATTTTTCTAATTTGTATCCGTATTCATTTTCATCAATTGCAGGTGCAGTTATTAAAAACTGTTTACCACTATTGAGCCCAATCAAATAGTATGTCATATAATATTTGTTATAAAAAAAACACACTGGGTGATTTAATAAAGTGTCTATCCAAATTTTGTTTATTCTATGATCCACCCCAACTTTTTCAAAAAGTCCAGCCGACAAATTAACATGCTTGGGATCATATATAGTTTTAATATCATTAACAGTTAAATCCTTGTTAATGTCAGCATACAAATTCTCGCCAACGCATATGCTTGCCCCAGCAATGTCAAGAACCCGAACAGACTCAATAAATCCAGTTGTGGCTGACTGAATATTATGAAAACCTGGAAGAGAATAGTGATCTAGCTGACTTTTAAATCCATATAAACCTCCGCTCAAAACAAAGGTTAGAGCAGCAATATAAAAGACCTTACCTTTATTTACATTTAACTTATTAACTGAAACATATACCAAGTAAAATAGAAGAGGAAATGCTCCAAAAATTGCGTTATGTCTTGAAGATATCCCTAAAAAAATCATAAAAATAACAATAATAAAGTACATTAAAAACCATACATTACTTTTTAAAGACCGCATAAAAATTATAATTGCGTGTGAGGCTAGAAAAAAAGCAGCCATTAAAACGTCTTTCCAGATAACCGCTAATGTCCCCAAGATAGCCGGAAAACTAAGATATAAAAACAAACCAAAAACTGTCAAACTTATCTTATTTGAATTATGGTAGATAATGTAAAAAATTGAAGATACTAAAATAAAGACCTGAAAAAAGTGCATTGCTGAAGGATTCGTTGATACTAAATCAACCGATCGCCAAATATAACTAACCATTGGAGGCCATGCAGAGTCAACAACTCCATTTCTTGCTCCTCGAAGAGCATGTAAAGTGTCATATGACATAAATCCTGGATAGAAAACAAAACAAACAAACAAACTGATTAATACGGAAGGGAAAGTTAATGAAATAAAATTCAAAATCTTGTTTTTAGAAAAGTTATTCATTACTTACTCCTAATCACATCTGTTATTTTTTTCAAACCCCAAGCAAGAAAACTATATGGAGAACGAATCATAATTGACGTACTTTCCTCATTAGTGAGCTCACTTCTTGAAGCCACAATAGCAGGAAGACCAGAAGTGTCGTAATAAGCTAAAGATCCCTCAGCGAAAGAATGGATAACAAACGACCTCCTCTCCAAACTATTGTCCAAACGCAAAGATCCCGCATGAATTAGATTTTCGTGCCAAATAAGAACAGTACCCTTCTTGGGTTTATATTTTAGGGGGGGGTAATCTTTACAAATATCGCGCCACAAAGGAACAACTTTCTCGGCAAAGGGCTTCCAATCAGAACCAACCTTATCAATTCCGGTATTACGCAAATATATACGGTTAGTCCTATGACTTCCCGGATAAACAACTAATTCACCACTGTTATCTTGAATATCCTGCAATGCAATCCATGTTCCACACATATAACCAGCAGGAAAAGGTGTAAGATGAATTAAATCTTGATGTTCCTCTTGTTGACTTCCGAAAACATACGTTAGAGTTTGACAAGGTCTAGAAGCAACACCAAAAATTAAATCCACAAAACGTCTGTGCCTGTTATCCAACCACAATTTCCTCACAGATTCGTAATGCAAATGTAAATGCTCTATTCGTTGACTAGAACCATATTCATAATTTTGGTAACCCTTCAAAATACAATCATCAATATCTGAATTTACAGCTTTTAAAAGATCTTCATCTATCAAATTTTCTAGAATTAAAAGCCCATCTTTAACAAAGCCACTCAAAGATTCTGCCTCTTCAAAGGTTATTTCTTTAGACTCTAACAATCTTTTTATATACTCAGGTGCATCTGGTCTATCGAACCATGGTGCTATTTCTGTATCTTCATATGGGTAATAAGATGAATCGCATAAACCTTCAAATATCAAAGGTGTCTTATTAGATATGAGTGATCTTCTAACTTCCTTATGCAAATCATTCTCATTTCCCAATTCAATTACAAAATCGGAATGGCTAATTTCTTTCTCTTTATTAGTCATTACCGAAAATTTAATATTATGACTTCCTTTTTCTAGTAGATGTAAATGAATACCAAAAGTAGTACTTATCTTGTTAAGTGAAAAAACTGATTTATTTAAATCACCAATACTAACTTCTAAGAAATAAGAATGATTTTTAATTTCATCATAATCCACTGTGAAAAATAAAATCCCCAAACATTTTTCAGGAATGCTTCTCATAGTTATTTGTGGTTGCTGCATCATTTACACTTCCTTAAATATATGAAAAATAGAGCTATTAACAAAAAAGAAACTAATGAGATAAGTAATCCATAATAAAAGAATGGCGGAGTATAAGTAAGATCTACATTGTGAGTTCCAGGTTTTAATAGGACTCCAATCAATCCCCCATCCACTCTAATAATAACGGATTTAACATTATCAACCTTAACAGACCATCCAGAATCAAAGGGTATCTGAACAACTAAAACAGCTGCCACAGAAGAATTAGTAATCCATTTAAATCTTGAATCACTCCATTCCAGCAATTGGCTATTATTAGTTTTTGTAGAAGATTTATTAGCAGCCAAAATATTTTTAATATTTTCATCAACGGAAGCAACAGTAACTTTAAAGTTGCTCACCTTAAATGAACCGGATTTATTAGAGAATTCGACCCTTAACCTATCAATATTTTCGACATAACCAATATCAATTTTACAACTATTAAACCCTTTTCGCGAATCAAAATATCTTGATCGATCCAATTTAAATTCATCATCCCCAAATCGCCAATAAACTTGTCCAGTTATATCTTTTGATGACTCCAAATTAAAAGATAGATTTACCAACCCAGACTTCTTCTCATGGAATCTAAAAACCATATATGGGTCATTAAATTTAGTATCAAATTCGAAATAATTTGGAAATCTATTCTTATGAACGTCCATATTCATAAAGGATAACGACGAACTCTCGAGAACGTCACCTTCAGAAATTCTAATATTGCTCGAATTATTTGACCTAATTAGCTGGCGACTTACATTGCTTACATTATCAACAACTACCGATTTTAATAGTTCAAGATCCTTATTTAGAGTGGGTAGTTTTTTAAAATCATCTTCATAAATAAAATTGTTTAAGAGCAAACCCAAAGGATAGCTAATTTGATTGTCTGCAATAATTAATTCTTGAGCATTCAAAACAGGCGTAAATAAAGACAATATATCATTCGGATTATGAAAAAATTGATATTTAACCGCCAAAAAAGAATTCAAATATCGCCTATCAGACGGGATTCTTGTATAGTTTTTATTGGGTGAATGTACCTCAAGCAGTTCTAAAAAATCCAAGTAACCCCTACTATTTATAGAAATATATGATGTTGTTCCAAAGAAACTTTGAGCTAATGGGTCATTAAAAGAACTCTCTCGAGTGGATTTAATAACCCTAAAGAAACTTGGATCTTTATTTTTTACGATTTGCAATAGTTCATTTGTTTTATCAAAAAATCCGCTATTAGCAACTACAAAATCTCTTTTTAACAAAGTTCTATCTCTAATATCGACTGCTGAATGATTAGTAATTTCCATCAACAATAAAAGTATCAATGCAATAGCGCCGAAAAGCCTGAATTTTCCAATAAACAAATATATCGATAAAGAATAACCAAAAACAAAAAAAACTATGACCCAAATATCTTTAAAAACATAATCATGACCATTATTCAAACTGAAATTAAATACTTGTGATGCAAGAAAAACTAGTAAGGCCAATAAAAATATAATTCCTGCAAAATTCAGAGCCAAAATTTTGAAAATTGATTTATTTGTTTTGTTATTCCAACTAATATTATCTAAAGAGAAAAGTGAGAAAATAATTATTATCGGCAGAATAGCAAAAGTCCATCGATAGGAAATATATGCGAATCCATTGGCAAACAATCCAAAGAAAGGGAAAATTAAAGCTACTAAACCTAAGATGATTAATAACTTATATGCCCTCTGATTGTCGTTTCCTTTAAAAATAAAAGACAGAGGCAATAGAACTATAGTTAATAAGCTTGAATATACATTTGGCAATTCATACATGTTCCACCAATCGTAGAAATGAAAACTACCAACTGTAAGATGATTACTAAAAAATCTACTTAACAATGAAAGATAATATTTAGGTTCGGCTAGTAAATTGATATTAAAAATTGGGTTTGATAATCGAGGACTATCAAACATTAAAGCTACTGTGGGTAGAAGAACAACGCATGACAAACCTACAGAAAGAATATAAAGATAAGAGAATTGCTTAAGATTATTTAATTTACATTTTAAATGAAATTCAGGACCTAAAAATAAACGAGCTATAAAGTAAGGCACCAGAAAAATTGTCATCATGTACAGAAAATAAAAACTCCACATAGCGGTAAGAAAAACTATAACTACAAATATCAAAGGCTTTTTATCCTGTAGCCAGTACTCAATCCCTAAAATAATTATGGGGTAATAAATCGTAGCTAAGCCAAAGCCATAGTGCTGACCCCATAAAATTAAGTACCCATTTGATCCATAGATAATAGCTCCAAGCAAGGCACTAAAATTTGATAGTTTTAATTTTTTACATAACAAAAAGAAAATGCCTGCAGCTAAAGAAGACTTTAGCCAAACCAAATAACCCAAAGTAATCAAAAGATGCTGTTTATTTTGTATCAAAAATAATGGCCAATTAAAGGGATCAAACAAGACATTTCCAAGCGCAAATGTGCTTTGCCCAATACCTATCCCATGGGACCAAAAAGGGATTTTGCAATTATGGATTAAATCAGAAAAATAAAGAATCTGTGGCAAAACGGCATAAAAAGAATCACTACCGACATCAAGAAATACATAAAGTAATCTTGCTGATAAAATATCTCTGAATACCCATGCACTAAAGATAAGAGTTAAAGATACCGACAATAAAAAAACTATTTTTTCATTTCTAAAATAACAATTAAATTTATCAAAAGTTTTATTATTTGACATTAGAAAAACCTTGCGAATGCAGACTTCACAAAAGCCACCAATCCATCCCTTAAAACTTTCCGATATACTCTTTGAATAAAAATAGGAATTTCAATTAGTATTTCCTTAAACCTATATGGCCTACCTAACCAACCATTCCTTTTTTTAAACCAAGAAGAGTAAGAAGGTTCTATTGAGCTATAAGGGTCTGTAAATCTCGCTTGAATATCTAAGCGATCCCTATAAAGAATTCTAGATTGATCTGAAATTTTAGTTCCATCATCAAAACGATCGTACTTCCAACCAGAAAAATCAGGCAATCCCTGACCTTCCAATTCCAAATCTCTTCTATATTGGCTCCAAATTTCATGAGCAATTGATTTAGCGTCCGAATATTTCTCAAGCATTAACAACCCATTTCCATTATCAAAGCTAGTGAAGTGGTAGAATTTTAGTGGAGTGTCCCGAATATAATATTCACCACTCGCAGTTTTTGATATTGGACGATGCGCAATATTCCATGTTGCTACATTGCAACCTGGATCTCTTATAATTTCCAAGTTACTAAAAAATGCAGGTGCAAGATCACACCATCTCTGATCAGTAAAAAGGCCATTAGGTATATCATCTCGACAAAATAAATATAGTCGATTTGACCACCACTTTATAAATTCAAGACCTTGGCCAGATGATTTAGCAGCAAAAAATCCCAAATTATAGATGCCGTGTTTTAGGGCAGATATTTCATTATCTAATACAGCCTCCATGTTGTTTTCAAATTGTAATAAGTGTGGTGTTAGTAAAATATCCTTTTCATCCAATCTTGCTTCAAGATCAGCAAGGGAGCTATAAACTCTAATATCAGGATCTAAATACATGATTTTTTCGACTTCTGTGCGGCTTGCAAATATCTCTGCTGCTGGCCCTTTAACTGCGGTGCATAACTCAACGACAGCGTGAGAAAACATCCAAGATCTAAGATTTGGTAAGTTTAATTTATTGATAGTAAGAATTTCGTCAAAAGGCTCATTTTGAATATCAAAATTCAAAGGCAAAGTATCAGATAGCAACAACACGAAATGCCAGTTCGGGTGAAATTTCTTAACAGATTTTGCTAAAACACGCGCTTTTGGTATGTAACTTTTAGTTACTGAGGTGTAGACGAGCATACTAGACTTTGTGCCTTGTATAGTTCAAAAAGTGTCATAAGAGAATTAACAATATAACTTGGTGTTGAGTCTAGTGGAATAACCTTACCAAATTTATAATCTTGTAATCGATTTGACTGGGCACCGATATCAAAACTCAAAATCGGCAATTGCATTTGGATGCACTCTGAAAGAGTATAACTAAAGGTTTCAGGAATAATTGAGGCAAAGAAAATCACATTAACCCCGGAGAGTTCAATTAAATCCGGAAGATTTTCAACAGAATACTCACCGGAATAGCCCATAACTGAGGGGAGCTCTTCAAAATTCTTACCTATAAGAGTAATAGGAAGATGTGTTGTATTGTTTGCATATGCAATTATATCTCTTATAACACCCGAACCCTTAGGCTTGCAAAATAGACCTATAAATCCAATATGAATATTATCTAGACTTAGCAAAGGCTTTCTTAGAGAAGAACAATAATTTGAAGAGTGAGGTTTCAGCTTTACTTTTGCTTCATCTAAATCAAATCCATTAGATAATATCTGGAATGCACTCTTATCAAAAATAGTCACCTCATTTGCATTTTTTAATAGATCTGTAAAAGGCTTTCTCCATTGATCTATTTTTTTTGGTCTATCATTTACTGGAATCCAATCGTGATACCACGAATTATTAGATTGAAGACATAACATGCACTTTTTTTCATCCTTAGGCACGCCACAATACTTATCATTAGAATTCATTAAGTGAGGGGATGGACAAAGGATATGGTAATCGTGAATTTTTATTTCAAATTGAGAATTTGAGCTTTTAGAAAACTCGATTATTTTTGATGAAACTTCTGGAATATTAGTAAAACCATAGAGACTATTAATGATAATTTTAGATATATTGATCTTAGGTACAAGTAAAAAAAATTCATCAAAATCTTTAAAATCAAAGAAATACTCCTTATCCTTAAAAATTCTTCGGGCAATAATAAATCCATAATAATTATAGACTCTTGTTATAGCATAACCCTCATTAAGATGTTTTTCGATTAGATCATTAGTATAAACAGCCGTTCCGCCCCCCCCATTGTGATCAAAAATCATCAATTCTTTCTCAGCAAGGCTCTTCAGTCCCAGTGTTTTATCGTGAATTTTTAATATTTCTTTACCACCTAATTTCAGCTGTGAACTAGATGATAAAACTGAAATATCAAGCAAATGCTCCTCTAAATAAAAAGTCTTCTTTACTCCGGCAAGACCTTCCTGCAAGAACGACTTGAATAATTTATAAAGTATTTTTAAAGTATTCAGCTTATGAGTTTTATTATGATTAAAGTTTTTTTTTAAAAGTAAAAAAAGTCTTGTCAGGATTCTTATAATTTTTTTTGTTATTTGTTTCAGGAAAATAATTGGTGAAATTACTAATTTAATAAGAAGCTGGTGTGATTTTTGCAGTTTTTTGTTTTCTATCTTTAAATCATCATTTAATTGCCTTAGCAATTTCAACTCTTTATCTTTGCTCAAGAGTAAAATAGTTAAATCTTCCTCATCTATGTCAGTCAATATTTTAATAAGTTCATTATTAAAAATGTCATATTTACCTGTTAATTTTATGTAATCTTTAAAAGTGAAGTCATAATAATTTTTTAAGTTTAATGATCTTTCAGGACAACTCACAATCTCGTGCAAAAGATTTAATGCAAAAAGTCTCGAGGGGTTTGAATCCTTCAATTCAAGTAAGATTCTTGAAAAAACATAATCAACATCAGTTTTCTCTTCTAAATTGTAATTCTGAAAATCAGGAAATATATTGAATATAGAATGTCGATCTAGAACTTTTAAATAGCTATTTAATAAGTAGATATACTCTATTGAGTTTCTATTTCTTGTATCAACTCTATTACCACTTGAGTTTTCATCGTTGTCCAAAACACGAAATTTTACCAATGGTTCCTGAATAATATATATTTCATAGCGTGAACATAGTCTTACCCACATTTCAAAATCAGGCAGTTGTGCAAGCAGATTAGAGTAGACACCACAAGTCAAATAGCAATTTTTTTTAATTAGAATACTCGGATGACAAAGGCAATTTCCATTATCAAAAAAACTTCGCAGCCATTCTGCTCTAGAGCGATTTCTTTGCTTGAATTTTTCATAATAAAAATGTCCTTGATCTTCAAGAGGTGTCCCATCACTTAGAATAACTTGAGCATTTGAAAAGACAGCCCCGAGATTAGGATCATTTTCAAGAGCTAACATTTGCTTCTCTAACTTATCCGGCATCCAAACATCATCTGAATGAGATATAGCTATATAAGTGGATGATGAATTATTAATAGCTTTATTGATTTGTAAAACAACATTACCAGGACCTTCACTTATAATTAACTTAATTCTAGAATCTTTATAATTTCTTATTAACTCCAAACTTCCATCAGACGAACAATCGTCCAAAATAACCAGTTCAAAATCATTAAAAGTTTGATCTAATATGCTTTCAATAGCTTCTTCAATAAATTTTGAATGATTTAAGGACGTGAGAATTATTGTAATTTTTGGCATATGTTAATTTGTCTAATTTACATATCAAGCAGTAAAATTTTTTGCCTCTTCAAAATCAAGCGCTGGGGAAAACTCGTAGTCGGAATATGTTGCTGAATCGATTTCAGCATGGCCTTTAGCAGAAATCTTCAACCTTCCCTCATCAATCCATTTTATTACTTGCAAAAGCATTTTGCATTGTTGAATAAAAACAAAATGCCTTGCAATTGTAATATCAACCTTTGAGTCCAATGGCCTACTTGATTGAATAATGGGGCTTCCTGTATCCATTCCTTTATTTACAAAATGAATAGTTGAACCAATGAATTTCGATCCATATTTTATTGAGTCATCAAAACCATTCAACCCTGGAAAAGATGGAAGTATTGTAGGGTGCAGATTCATCAATCTATTAATTGTAAGTTCAAGGAAAATACCTTTAAATAACTTAGTGTAAAAAGATACAAAAAAATAATTTTCATTATACTCATAATATCTAGCTAAGAAATTTGAGAATTCGAGAGCTGAATTAGTTGGATATACCTTAGTTTTTATTTGGAATCTTTTTGCTACTTCTATAGCTCCACAATCACGATCAGAGACTACTTCAAGTACTCTAGATCGAAAAAAATTACTTTCCAATAATCTTGAAATGACGCCGCCGTTTGTAGAAGCAACTATTATAATTTTCACCATTAATTTAGCCTTTAATCAAATCAAAATTTGCTAAACGACTCTTTACTCCATTAGGCCCAATAGACATCAGAAGATCAATGATTGAAAGGGAGGCTATGAATTCAGAAGATTTCTGATCATATTTAAATCGCTCAGATTCGATAAAAAACAAATCCATTCCTAATTCTTTAAACTCTCGCTCATCATAAATACTTCTACCACCAATTAAATTTACGTAACAATCAGCATTTTCTTGTTTACATATATCTAGAACACGTAAATTTCCAGACAAGTGAGAATTATGATATATGGTGCTTGTTATGGTTATATGAGTATCAATTTCCAGAAAATCTAAAATCATTTTTATTTGATTAACCAGGAAATTTGACAAATTCTTTTCATCGAAAAAAATAATCTCCTGTATAAGTGGGAAAATTTCAGAAAAAAATGGACTTTTTTTATAGGATAATTGAATTGTTTTTAGTAATTTTTCCTTCCAATGATTATCACTAAAAATTTCAATATCACGAATTTTTTTATTCGGCGACGCATCCACCAATGGAATTGTCAAAAAGATTGGGCTTCCATTAACCAAAATTCGATTTCTATTTACCCAACCCCCTTTAATAAAATTAACGTCATCATAAATTATAAATCGATCAACATTATTTATTAATTGCCAGTAGCCAATGTATGGAAAAAAATAAGGTTGCATCACAGCAACTTTATTCATTCTAATGCTTCTTTTCTAATTAGATCAGCAATAGCATCAATTTCATTTTCTTTTAAATCAGCATATATTGGTAAGCAAAGAATTCTTTCAGATGCAAACTTTGCATTCACTAAATTCAGATCTCTAGCTGAAGGTAAGCTTTGATAACTAGGGAAATCAGAAATAAGTGGATAAAAGTATCTCCTGGCATATATGTTTCTATTTCGCATTTTTATATATAGTTCATCTCGAGTTAGCCTATAACTTGAGTCTATAAGTATAGGGAAATAACCAAAATTCGCTTTATGAGTTGATTTATCGATAAGACATCTAATACCCTTAATTCCCAATAGCTGTTCTGCATACCTATCACTATTTTTTTGACGTTTCAAAAGTTCTTTGTCTATATATTTAAGTTGAATCAAACCAAAAGCCGCATTAATTTC
This sequence comes from Legionellaceae bacterium, assembly GCA_947504875.1. Taxonomy (GTDB): domain Bacteria; phylum Pseudomonadota; class Gammaproteobacteria; order Legionellales; family Legionellaceae; genus CANNJI01. The sequence continues at coordinate 4,087 of CANNJI010000034.1, read as the reverse complement.
GCTCATTTTTCCATTAATACCGTGACCGACAACAGTGACTTCATCAATGAAGCCAAAATTCTTTAATTGATCAATCCGTAATTTTGTTTTTAAATCATGAGATATAATTGCGCCACCCTCAAATGTATTAAAAACTTTTGTTGCATGGAAACTTAGAACTGACAAGTCACCATGATTGAGAATACTTCCACAATGACATTCCACACCAAAAGCATGGGCCGCATCATAGATGACTTTAAGCTTATATTGATCTGCAATTTTTTGTATTGCTTCCACGTTACAAGGTTGCCCATATACATGAACAGCCATAATGGCTGAAGTTTTATCTGTAATTGCAGCCTCAATTTTTGATGCATCAATATTTAATGTAACAGGATCAATATCAACAAATACTGGTTCGATTTTATTCCACAACAATGAATGCGATGTAGCAACGAATGAATAGGGGGTAGTAATAACTTGACCAGTAATTTCTAGGCACTGCAATGAGGTTATTAACCCAAGGGTTCCGTTCGAAAACAGTGAAATATATTTAACACCAAGGTACTCACAAAGAGCATCTTCAAGCTGTTTATGATAAATACCCCCATTAGTTAGAACTTTGCTATCCCATATTTTTTCTAGATATGGAATAAATTCCTCCAGTGGAGGAAGCGAGGGCTGTGTTACATAAGTGGGCTTATCAATGCTCATAATTACCTAAAAAATATATTGAATAAATCATCGCGAAGCCTCAAATATTAATTCTTGATGCCATGGACGACATTCCAATCCCATTAGATCAAGATGTTTACTTACTCGATAGTTAACCCTTGAGATTTCAGAAAACCCACTTGTATTTAATGCATCAATTAACTCGACATCATCATAAACAAACTGATGTCCCCAAAGACGCATACCTTCATTAAGTAGCCTACAAGGAGTTTCAGGCACCCAACCAACGTCTTCAAATTCGTTAAGTTTTCCGGCTACGTATTGAGCTATTAGCCAACGAAGATCTGGGGTGCTAAGACGCAGGGTCGCTCCTTTTTTAAGCACTCTGTAGCACTCTTTTAAAAATAAAATACCCTCATCAAGTGAAATGTGCTCAATAAAATGCTCTGTAAAAATAAAATCTACACTCTTATCTGGATATGGTAAGGGATCTCTAAAATCAGCATGAACATCAGCTATCAGCGAATCCAGATCTATATTTACCCATCCTTTTATATAGTTAGTTCCACAGCCTAAATGTAACTTCATTTATCCCCTATATTTAATATTTTATGAGATATTATATTGGGCCAGTATACAGCTCCATACAATGGTAATTTGTTACCTCTTAAGACCTTGAAATTAACAGCCAAAGGTATGAAATCACAAACTTCAACCCTATCAATAGATAAGTCTTGAGGTATTGAAAGCATCACTGCAATTGAGTAATCTCCCTCTCGTAAATTTAGTTTGAACTTCCAATCATAAGATACGACATCATACATTTGAAGGTTGCTCGTATTACAAGATTCGATACTTGTATCAGAGTAGATCAATTCAAAGCCATTTTTATCTCGAATATGGTATGCGAGCCCTATAAGCTTAATGTCTTCGTTTGCTCTGAAATCAATCCTTAAAATCACGTCTTTACCAGAATCAAAAACTTCTGCACTTTGGCCCGACTCACTAAGAAGCTGAATATTTAAAAATTCAGCCATACCGTTCTGCAATCGATTAAATTCCGCACGCATGCTAAAGTTCATTTGACTTGCAATAGTATCTTTGCTGCAATCATTAGTATCAAGGACTGATACTTTATTAGGTTGAGATTCAATATACTGTTGAGCTTTAACACCTGCCCCATAATAGGATTCAATGACCTGATCAGTCGATCCTACGGCCGTAATTTCTCCATTTTCAAGGTAGATAGCTCTGGAACAAAGAGCCTTCACAGCACCTACGTCATGACTTACGAATAAAACTGTAACGCCAGATGACATAAGCTCCTTCATCTTCATCATACATTTAGACTGGAAATACATATCACCTACAGACAATGCTTCATCAACAATTAAGATGTCGGCATCCACATGAACGACCACGGAGAATGCCAACCGAACATACATCCCTGATGAATATGTTTTCACTGGCTGATCAAGAAACTCTCCTATATCTGCAAACTTTACTATATCCTCAAAGCGCCCATCAATTTCTTCTTTAGTCAGTCCCAAAACTGAGGCATTCATATAAACGTTTTCGCGACCCGTAAATTCAGAATTAAAGCCTGATCCCAATTCAAGAAGGGCTGCAACTCGGCCATTAATATTCACCACTCCGGCTGAAGGAGTTAATGTGCCACAAATAATTTGTAACAAAGTGGACTTTCCTGCGCCATTTCGACCAACAATACCGAAGGTTTCACCCTTTTTAATATCAAATGAAACATCTTTTAAAGCGACAAATTCTCGATAATAATTTATTGCTTCTTGACGGAACAATCTTCTTAGCTTGGGCATAAAAAATTGCTTAAGCCTATCATGTGGACTTTCGTATATTTGATAATATTTGCTTAATTCACTTACGCGGATAGCGATGTTATTAAAGGACATCTGCAAAACCCTTCCTAGTCTTCTGGAACCAGCTATAACCAATCCACATGAGTATTATTGAGATCAGGAGGTACAAACCCAACCCCATCCAGCTAGGCTGCTGGCCCCATATAATGACGGCCCGCAATTGCTCGATAACGAAGGTTAAGGGATTCGCCATAATCACCTTTTGAAGGCGAAGAGGAACCGCACTGATCGGATAGAAGACCGGGGACAAGAACATCAACAATGTTGTTATCAGTATGATTGTTTGTCCAACATCCCGAATGAATACACCAAGCGAGGCCAGCATCCAGGAGAGTCCCAGTGAGAGTATGATGAGCGGGATAAAGATAACCGGCACATAGATTACGGTCCAGTGAAGATTGCCATTAAAGACTACGACAGCAAATAAGAGCACACTGATACTAATTAGTGCGTGGAAGAGCGCCGCCCCCATAGAGATGATGGGCAGAATCTCGATGGGAAAGACCACCTTCTTTACGTAATTGACGTTAGATAAAATTAAACCCGGCGCACGGTTCAAAACCTCGCTAAAAAGATTGAGGGCGATCATTCCCACAAAGAGAATTAGAGCGAACTCTGTCTTACTCTCATCACCATCCACCCCCCAGCGGGCCTTAAAGATCATCGAAAACACAATCGTATAGACAGCCAGCATAAAAATGGGATTAAAGAAGGACCATCCAAGCCCCACCAATGAACCCTTATAGCGCCCCATCACCTCGCGCTTAGTCATCTGGGCAATCAGCTGACGGTGACGCCAGACACTTTTTGCTAAGGACAGAAGCGATGTCGGCTGGGCCGCGTGAGAATTAATGCTGACCGATGTCTGTTTCATCAGAAGGTCTCGGCATCCCTGAGAAGACTTCCAACCTGGTCCTTAGCCGACAGTGCTGGCGTCATGCCTGCGGGCCAGGCTATTCCAATCTCCGGGTCGTTCCATAAAATACTGCGCTCAAATGCCGGCGCCCAGTAGTCCGTTGTCTTGTAAAGAAACTCCGCACTCTCAGAGGTCACCAAGAATCCATGCGCAAATCCCTCCGGAACCCAAATCTGACGTTTATTTTCTGAGGATAGTTCGACTACAACATGCTGGCCAAAGGTGGGAGAGCTCTTGCGGATATCCACCGCCACATAGATCTTTGTTTGTTTAATTGATGTCATTATTGACGCCCATACGTATCATCAAATCTGACAATATCATCCTCGCCCACATATGATCCACACTGCACCTCAATAATACTGAGCGGCTGAGTGCCGTTATTGGCCAAGCGATGTTGATGCGCTTGCTGGATATAGGTCGACTGGTTCTCTTGTAAAAGGTACTCTTTACCATCATTGATGACTGTAGCCACCCCAGACACCACCACCCAGTGCTCCGAGCGATGATGGTGCATCTGCAGCGAGAGCTTAGCGCCCGGATTCACAACGATGCGCTTGATCTTAAAATTGGCATGTTCTTCTAAGACCGTGTAACTACCCCAAGGGCGGAACACGGTCTG
>CANNJI010000033.1 GCA_947504875.1 Legionellaceae bacterium | reverse complement strand
CATCAGGATTTTAGCGATTTTTCGTTGAGGGGAGAGGGGATCCGTTCCGTGTAGCTGATAAAGATCGGATAAATTATGAACTTTTGTTTTAAAAACAATCAGTCATTAGCTAATTAAATATTTTGCGATCATCGCTGCGGAATGTGAGCTATTGGCATACTAAGCAAGCTATCGGTCATTGTGAGGGAACATTCTTCTTTTTCAGCATGGTCCCATACAGATTGAGTGTCGAATTCTCCTGCATGGAGACGACTAAAATAGTGCTTCTGCTTCTTTCTAAAGACATCATGCGTGCACACGATACTTTTATATCCAGGTTGTTCTTCTTTAAGAGCAGATAAATACGCATGTGCATTTTTAATACAGTTAACTTCCTGAGAGTAGAATAAGCACTGAAATGGCTGCACTAAGTGCATTAAACTAAGCACCCGCTCGGACATGTCATAAGAGGCAGGGTTACCTAAATTTGCATCACAACAAAGCACAACTGCTGTTATATCATGGGCTCTGCTGACGTGCTGAACTGACGCGGATAGTTCATCCTCACTAGACCATGTGCTTGGCATCTCAGCAGACACGACTGTATGCTGACAAAGTGTATAAACATCTTTATCCAAACGCAGTGCAACATATAGCGCACCAACAGGCATGTTTTTAAGCTGAATTTTAAGCTGCATAACACCATGATGCGTAATCATAAGAAAAAGTGTAATCATCAACTCATGTGTTAACTAAAGATTAGTCAATATAACAAACACAAGTCAATTGGTCAATTTATTAACATTAATGCGCAGTCAACACAATCTAATTCGAACTATCAGCACCCTTCGCCGGACTTGCAGCCGAGACAACATCAAGTGAAGCAACCAGAATTTTCTTTTTACTGTTGTCTTCAACATACTTTGCGTAACCTGAGGTTGGGTCTTTAATCATTTGCTCTAACTCTCGCGGGCTAATAACCTTATTATATTCTGTCGCATCGTCATTTAAAGCATAAATAATACCGTCTGATCGCGCAAGATCGTTATTCAAAAGCCAAGCATGAATATAACTGTCCATTTCTTCACGTACAGACGACTCAAGGGGTTGCCCCCCCTGACTATAATTTCGATTAAATCTTGAATCTTCACCAATCACAAACTCAACCGCAACGCTGATGGAATCAGCGTTTTCAGGCATGCTTTTAGCGAGATCTTTCGCTTTCTGCAGATAAATATTTTCTTTTTTATCAGGCACAGACTCTCCTGCCCACACATCAACGGTTATTGTGTCATGCAGTTCGACATTCTTACAAAAACCCTCCATTTCAAGGACAAGGTCCTTATTTTTTTCCAGTAGACCATTGCGTTTAAAATTTTCCTTAACTTTTACAACCATATACTTTGAAGCTTCAGGTGAAGTCTCAGTAAAATACATAAGCCCAACAACATTTTCCCCTGATAGCTCCGCCATACCTAACCTCGCCTTATGATGCTAATGGATTTTTATAACGCCCAATCACCGAAGAAAACGTTTTCTTATTGACCGAGTCAAAGGTGAACTCATCTACTTGAATTGCATCCCAACGTGCTTGTTCTACTGACAGTAAGGTTGCCATGTCATCTGATGTTATATCGCCCCGTACAACAGCCGCATTAAGCTCTTCCTTCATATTGCTTGCATTCATTTTTTTCATGCCATGTACTTTTTTATACAATTCAGCATGTGTTAAAAGGGACTGAAAGACCTGTTCAACACGATCCAGTGGCTCATTGGGATCTTGACTTAAATATAATGATTTTAGCAATTGATCACGATAATGATTATTTTTTGTCATTAAGCCCGCTAACTGATGATCTAATTTATCCTTAGGATAAGCCATTCGTTTGCCGAATGGAAAAGCGATGAGACGCATCACGAAACCTAACAGTTTAGAAGGGAAGTTCTTGCACAAATCAAACAGGGCTTGTTCTGCATGATAAAAACAATACTGAAGCCCCCACTGTGCATGCAGTTTCTCATCAGCATTCCCATCAGATGCTTCGACCATTCGTAAGGCAGCCATCCCTAAATAAAGATACGACATTCCATCTGCAAGACGTGCGGACAAGCGTTCTTTGCGTTTTAAATCCCCGCCTAAAACGATTAAAGATAAATCTGAAAGAAAGGCAAAAGCAAAGCTCAAGCGCGATAAATGCTGACAATCCCTCTTCATGGGATGCTTTGGTACTTTAATAAACCAACCTGCAGTCCATGTAGAAAGTATTGTCTTAGCCGTGTTTCTTAAGAAATAAGCAATGTGTTTCCATATGATGGATTGAAAGGCTACTTCATCTCCACCGGCTATCGCATAAAATTCATCTCGAATATAAGGATGACAAGCCATGGACCCTTGGCCAAAAATCAACAAATTTCGGGTCATGATATTTGCCCCTTCCACTGTAATCGAAATAGGAAGTCCCTGATAATAATTGGCTAAATAATTACGAGGACCAACCACCACGGCTCGTCCACCATGAACATCCATTGCATCATTAATTACAATACGTGAGAACTCGGTATTAAAATACTTGGCAATCCCTGACACAACCGATGGTTTTTTATGCGCATCAACTGCCGCGAGGGTTAATAGACGATTTGACATGATAAGAAAATTCAAACCGGCAATTCTAGCTAACTTTTCTTCAACCCCTTCAAACTGAACGAGTTCGGCACGAAATTGACGTCGAATACGCGAAAATGCGCCCGTTGCAACGTAAGCAACAGCAGAGGAAGCCGTTGCTAGCGCAGGCAATGAAATTGACCGACCAATCGATAAGCACTCAACCAGCATCTGCCAGCCGCGACCTGCTTCTTTAATACCACCAATAATGGTAGTAATCGGCACAAATATACCTTCTCCACGAATTGTACCATTCATAAAGGGTTGTTCTGCGGGTAAATGACGATTACCAATCTCAAGATTCGGTGTGTCTCGTGGAATAAGCAAGCAAGTAATACCTTCTTGCCCCTTCCCTTTTAATAAACCATCAGGGTCGCGCAAATTAACAGCAAGACCTATCAACGTTGCAACTGGCGCAAGGGTGATCCATCGTTTATTCAATGTTAATTGTAAACCAAGTACGGATTCACCGTTGACTTCTTTTTTAATAACCAAAGCATCAGATTGTATTGAGGTTGCATCACTTCCTGCTTCTGGTTCTGTCAAAGCAAAACAAGGAATATCGATACCCTGTGCCAGACGTGGTAAGAAGTAATTTTTTTGCTCTTCTGTTCCGTAATGTTGCAACAACTCTCCTGGCCCGAGTGAGTTGGGTACCATAACAGTGACAGCAGCCACAGATGAGCGGCTGGATATTTTCATCACAATGTCAGAGTGCGCTCGAGCTGAAAATCCTTTCCCCCCATATTTTTTATGGATAACCAAACCAAAGAAACCTTTTTCTTTCAAATATGTCCATACATTTTCTGGTAAATTAGACGTTTGTGTGATGGTCCATTCATTCAACATCGCACAAAGATGTTCTGTTTCCTGATCAATAAACTGTTGTTCTTCAGCAGTCAGCTCAGTTTTAATAGCAGACAAAGCAGCCCAATCAGGCTCACCAGTAAAAATACCTTGCTCAATCCAAGTATCCCCTGCATTGAGCGCTTCTTCTTCTGTTTTAGAAAGGCGTGGAATAGCTCGTTTAGCACGAGCGAACAATTGACCCGCAACAAAGGCGCGCAGTGGTTTCATACGCAACATCGCAATTGTGCTTAGAATCATAAGCAATAAAATAAGACCGACAAACCAATGCAACCCGACCAACGTCGCGAGCACAAGATAAACAACGCTTCCGACCTCCCAAACTACCGTTTTCATGCGATAACTCAGTACTATCAGAGTAAAAATAAAATACAGTAAAAACAATGTGATGGCCATATCTTAACGCTCCATTATGATTAAAACACAGTATATCCTTCTTTATCTTAAAAACCCACCAAACTTTTACTCAATGCCCCAGGCATTTCACGCATTAATCGAGGGACTAAATAACCTGGAAGAGAAATTTGCATTTTCTTAAACAACTGTAACGCATCCTCGTCTGATCGCTCAAAATGCTGTGCGCCTTGTACCTTATCCAATACATGTAAATAATAAGGCAATATACCCAACTCAAAAAGTTTTTTACTTAAAGATACCAACACATGAGCATCATCATTGACATCTTTTAATAACACGGACTGATTCAATAAATACACGCCTATTTTCTTTAAGTCATCACAAGCCTGTTTTACCTCCTCATTCAATTCATTGGGGTGATTCGCATGCAAAACAACAACACAACTCAGTCGACGATGACTCAATACATGAAGTAATCCGCTATCAATACGCTCTGGCAATACAATGGGGATCCGTGTATGAATTCGTAAAGTGTGTACATGTGGAATATCTTCTAATGCATCAATTAATAAAGCAAGCGTTGTATCATCTGCCAACAAAGGATCTCCGCCGCTAAAAATCACCTCATGTATACTGGGATCAGCAGCAATATATGCCAAAGTATCCCCCCATCCTTTTCGTCCGGGATTGTTGTCTTGATATGGAAAATGTCGTCGAAAACAATACCTGCAATTGATGGCGCACGCGCCTGTAATGGTTAATAAAACACGCCCAGCATATTTATGAAGCAATCCTGGATATGGATTCTTTTGAGCCTCAAACAGTGGGTCTTGAAGAAAACCTTCCGATAAAATTAATTCTTCTTCAACAGCCAGAACTTGCAATAATAAAGGATCTCGCGCATTCCCTTTTTCCATGCGCGATGCAAAGCCTCGCGGTACGCGTGTTTTAAATTGCTGCCCAGCCGCATCACTTCCTAAACTTACCGGTAAGTGTAAAAAGCTCAGTAGATCAGCAACCGACGTAAATCCCGTTGCAAGGACTGCTTGCCAACGAAGGTTTGGTTCTCGCATTTAAACCATAGACTTGTTAAACTGCTTGAACTCTAGCGAAATAGCAGAAAAATCTCAACCTCGGAGTGATTCAATGGCAACATATAGCACAAATGAACTTAAAAATGGTATGAAGGTCATGGTCGATGACTCACCATGCAGCATTGTTGAATGTGAATTTGTAAAGCCTGGAAAAGGACAAGCATTTACACGTGTTAAAATTAGAAATTTAAAAACAGGTCGCGTTGTTGAACGGACCTATAAATCAAATGACTCAATGACCTCAGCTGATGTTGTTGATGTTGAAATGCAATATTTGTACAGTGATGGCGATCATTGGCATTTTATGGTGCCTGACACCTTCGAACAATATGCTGCCAATGAAGCCGTGATGGAAAACGCTATCAAATGGCTTAAAGAGCAAGATTTATGTGTTGTCACCCTTTGGAACAACGAACCGCTTGATATTCTTCCGCCGACGTTTGTTATTCTTACCATTAAGGAAACCGACCCCGGCCTGAAAGGCGATACCTCTGGCGGTGGCGGGAAACCAGCCATTTTAGAAACAGGTGCTGTTGTTCGTGTGCCGTTATTTGTCCAATCAGGTGAGCTGATTAAAGTTGATACACGTAAAGGTGAATATGTATCACGGGCAAAAGAGTAAGCCAAAAACCAGAAGCGCTCTGGGGGAAATATGCCTTATTATTGCCCCCCAAAGCGTGTCGCTGCTGTATAATGGTACTGATAACCAGGAGAGTAATAGCCGGATGTAGGGTAGTAACTGTCTGGCTCTGAAGCCCAATAGTATGGACTATCTCCCCCGTAATTTACCATTGACTGATGAGGTACTGTTGCGCGTTGCATTCCAGAATAACTTGGCTTATCCGTTATAGCACAACCCGATAAACAACCCGATACAAGCACACACAATAGACCAAGTTCTTTGGTATTCATGACTCAATCCTTTTCAGTAAGTCTACTTTTATTATAGTTTTGATTCAAAAAATAGCAAAAAAAACTTAACTCATCAAACCAATCCATTTGAAGATAGCTAGTAAAAGTACCAAGCAACGCAATTTCAAACGACGATACCAAAATAAAACATCACATGAAAATAAGGCGACAACTCCCTGTATATCTGAGCCCGTGTTGAAGCTTACATGACAATCTATGATGTGCATTAGGTTTCCTACTCAAGGCAGGCTTACACACAACCCATCAAACTGACCGTCTAATTGATAGAAGAATGGTTCAGTCAAGATCAATCATCGCCACATGTACAATTATAGACCAATAATGACACATATGTTGTTTGTAAAACAAAAATCTTTTAAAAAAATCAGTCGGACCACAAATAGACTATAATGATAATATTAAATACACTTTTCTTGTTGAGGAAGATCATGGCACCATTGGCTAAACCACCGACATCTGAAGAGAACCTCAAACTCATTAAAATAATTGAGGATTATAATGCGTTGCGTAACGATGAGACGCCTATTCAGCGACTATTTTATCTACAAAAAATACATGACCTCGTTCAGCAAGCGCGACCAAATACTGAGTTGCTTGATTGGTATAATAAGAGCGGCCCCTCTTCTTTAGAGGCTCATCTACAGCACTATGGCGTTCATCGAGACGCATCAGCATTACTTCAAAGCATTGAGTTCGCTAACGCAGTACAACGCTATGCTCCCGCTTCTAAAGCACCTCATTTAGACTTTTTTTCGGCCAGCAGACAACGTGATGCCTTATTCAAGGCAGAAATTCAAAACAATACATTCGAAGACTACGTTCACTGCAGCCAGGACATCATGATAGCCTATGATGCTGATCAAAAGTTACAAGAAAAGGGCTCAAGAAGTATACATTTTTTAGCACTATCATATGCCAAAATCGAAGCAATTAAAGGGCTAGTAACCCAAGAATTTGATGAATATCAGATCAAGTCCTAAAGTTGCTGTAAAGATCCATTTTTATCCTCACCCCTAATTTTTTACTGATTAATTGCAATCACATTACTTTGAGTTTCAGCAGCATTTTTTTCGTTTTTCCATTCCCAAAACTCAGTCATATCGAAGTATTTTGGCTCTGTCCCCTTTCTAGTTGGTCCGTTTATGCATAAATTTCGAACCCTTGTAAGTCCAGGTATAATCGCTGAAAAAGCGTCTCTGTTTTAAAGATCCCATAGCAACGCCTCTTCGCTACTTTAATCAAATTGTTCAGTCCTTCAACAAAGCCACTGTTGCTTCTGTTTTTAAAATAATTACCAACATATGTCTTATATTTTTCCAGAGTAATTAGAAAACCATTGAAGCATGTCGAATCGCTTTTCTTCACACGTTTAATCCATCGATTGATTTTAGCCAGACCTGATTTTTTGCTGCAATGGGTATTTAGTATTTGCGTTAATCGTAAGGCATGAGAATGCGCTTCCTTGAGCTTTGGCGAGTAGTGGTACAATAGAACAAGTGTCTCTTTTTCAGCATCCGATAAGCACTCATGTTTTTTACGAAGAGTCCACATAACCCCCTCTAATTGAGCATACTCTTCCTCAGATAGAGTCGACTTCAAACGCTTCATTTCGCGCACTCTAAGCTTGTCTAATGGCTGCCTGTATAGCTTAGCCACGTGATACCTGTCCACAACAAGAACCGCATCACCTAAGACTTCCGTTACTGCAAATACAAAACCATCATACATATCGGTGCATACCGACTGGATGGTTTTTCTCAGATTTTCTGGTATGGTTTTTAAAAATGCTGCCACATCCTTCTTTAATCGACCCGGAAGAACCGCTATCACGGTTACCTGAGCGGTCTTTTCTGGCTTCGTGCTAATGACGGTAACGTAGTCCTTGTGTCCTTTTTTAAGAGCTATCTCATCGATACCAAGCAGGCTTAAGCTGGTGTAATTTTGCCAGTTCACTTGGATATCAATTGCTTTATTGACAGTGTTTTCCAATTGCTTGTAACCAATTCGCTCTTTTATTGACACATCCTCGATCGTGCTGTGGATGAGTTGCCGCATTAAATAATCTGACAACCCGTTCGTTACATGCGCACCTCTTTTAAGCCAGTCATAGGATTCGGATGTCGTTATCAAGTCATCACAATCACTGCATTTGTACCGAACTGGTTTGATCACAAGATACACAGGGGTGTCTAAAATTGGTAAATGACGAATCGTCAATTCAGGGCCATAGCCATAGGGTGAAGTCGCGGGTTTTCCGCACTTATGACAGGGTGTTTCGGTCTTCTTGCTCTGAACCGTAAGGATGATTTCCCCTTTACTATTAATATGTTGCGATAATATTTCAAGACTTTTAATGTCTAACGGGATGTGCAATTCGGCCATGATACACGCGACGGTGATTGATAATGCCGACAATGATAACCCTTACTGGCATTGACTTCCAGACCAACTAGAAAGGGGACAGAGCCAAAAGAATGTCCTTCAACAAAATATGAAAGATATATTGGCCTCTATGAGACAAGGTGAAATAACTGTCGTAGATCCAAAAGCAGACGAGATTAGCAGCACAATCGAGCGCGGCAATTCAAAACGCTCTTAATATTAACTCACGTTACGCAGTATCGTAATGCTGTCGTCCCGGGATTTCATTGGGGGTATGACGCTGCGTAACGTGAATATTAAGATAAAGCATCACATAAAAGTAAGGCGACAACTCCCTGCATATCTGAGCCCGTGTTGACGCTTACATGACAATCTATGATGTGCATTAGGTTTCCTACTCAAGGCAGGCTTACACACACCCCATCAAAAAGCCCGAAGAGAGACTTTGCCACCAACATCCACCATTAAAAAATGATTTTCTGGTACGCTATGCCACTGAGCGTCAATATCGGTCAATTTCTCAGAACTCACTAGAATACTCTGATGATTGTTGCTTTGTTGTGAAATGTGCGATTGTTGATTAGCTGATAAAAAATCAAATCCTAAAGAATAGTGCATTGTTTCTGGTATAATCTGCGGGTCACTACAATAACGACTGGCAATGAGTCGTTTCCCATCCGTTAAACACACATTAAAATAAGAAGGATCTACCGAGTTTTGTTGTTTAACCAAGCACAGTACTTCTTCAAACGTTTCTTTTAAAACATCAACAACCGTATCAATTTTAGATAAATCGCGACCTTTGGCCCGCTGCAAAAAAAGAGCAAATAAATGTTCAGAGTCAGTATCACCTTGAATCCAATTGTAAATATCATCATCCAGTAATCGACGTAAATGTCGCTTAACCAGCATGAAGTCACCAATCCCTCCATTATGCATAAGCATCCATGAGCCATGAACGAAGGGATGGCAATTATAAATTGTAACGCCCCCAGCACTTGCTGCACGCACATGAGCAAAAAATGCAGGCGATTGTATTTTTGCAGTTAAATTTAATAAATTTCGGTCGCTCCACGCAGGTGATATTGACGTAAATAGTGCAGGTACAGGACCAATTGATGGTGCGTACCAGCCTAGACCAAAGCCATCCCCATTGGTTGGAATACTTGATTCACGTGCATGCAAACTTTGCATAACAATAGAATTGATTGGTTTAACAAGGACATCCTCCAATAATACTGTCTGTCCTAGATACGCGACCAAGCGACACATAATTCGACCTTATCTTTATCATCTTCATTAATATATAGCATTGTTTACTCAATCCCTCTACCACTCATTTGAAATTCATGGTAAACTTAAGTTCTGCCGCAAATTCTGCGGTTCTCCCCGTAAAATAAACCGGATATTCAACAACAGATAACCCACACATCAAGCGAGAACTATGAATCTTAGTGAACTAAAGCGATTACCTATCGCCCAACTTGTTAATATTGCTCAAGAAATAAATATTGAAAACACTGCTCGTATGCGAAAGCAAGACATTATTTTTTCCATTCTTAAAGCCCACGCGCTCAAAGGAGAAGATATTTATGGCAGTGGCACAGTTGAAATATTAACAGATGGCTTTGGATTTTTACGATCTGCAGATGGGTCCTATTTAGCTGGACCTGATGATATTTACGTTTCTCCGAGCCAAATTAGACGTTTCGGGTTACGCACAGGAGATACTATTTCGGGTAAAATTCGCCCCCCGAAAGACAATGAGCGCTATTTTGCACTCTTAAAAGTTGACGAAATTAATTTTGATACACCAGAGAATGCAAAACGTAAAATTTTATTCGAAAACCTTACACCGCTGTTTGCTTCACAACGCTTGGTTATGGAACAAGGCAATGGCAGTACCGAAGATTTAACTGCTCGTGTTATTGATCTGTGCGCACCCTTTGGTCGCGGTCAACGCGGACTCATTGTTGCTCCTCCAAAAGCGGGTAAAACATTGATGTTGCAAAATATCGCACATTCAATCGAAAAAAATTATCCAGAATGCTATCTCATTGTTTTACTCATTGACGAACGTCCGGAAGAAGTAACTGAGATGCAACGTTCAGTTAAAGGCGAAGTGGTTGCAAGCACCTTTGACGAGCCCGCAAGCCGTCATGTTCAAGTGGCTGAAATGGTTATCGAAAAAGCGAAACGCCTTGTTGAACACAAGCGTGACGTTGTCATTTTGCTCGATTCCATTACTCGACTGGCTCGTGCTTATAACACAGTTATTCCTTCATCTGGCAAAGTGCTCACAGGTGGCGTGGATGCCAACGCCCTTCAACGTCCTAAACGTTTATATGGTGCAGCCCGTAATATCGAAGAAGGCGGCAGCTTGACCATCATTGCAACGGCAATTGTAGATACCGGCTCTAAAATGGATGAGGTCATCTACGAAGAGTTCAAAGGCACAGGAAACATGGAAATTCATCTCAGTCGTAATATTGCTGAGCGACGAGTATTTCCTGCAATTAATATTAATCGTTCTGGTACACGACGAGAAGATTTATTGCTTACGCCAGAAGAACTACAACGCACATGGATTTTACGAAAAATTTTACAGTCGATGGACGAATCAGATGCGATTGAGTTTTTAATTGAGCGCATGAAAAACCATAAAACCAATGCTGAATTTTTCGATGCCATGAAGCGTCAAGAATAACAAGCTATGAAATACACTGATCTGCGCGATTTTATCGCGCAGCTTGAAAACCGCGGCTTGCTTAAAAAGATTGATTACCCAGTATCACCCTGTCTTGAAATGACGGCTGTAAGTCATAAGGTCTTAGAAGCAGGCGGCCCCGCTTTACTGTTTACACATCCCAAGGGATATCATATTCCGGTTCTTACGAATCTATTTGGAACAACAGAACGTGTAGCCTTAGGTATGGGAAAAGAAACCATTGCAGCCTTACGTGAAGTTGGCACACTCTTGGCCGCATTAAAAGAGCCCGAGCCTCCTACTGGCATGAAAGATGCCTTTAGTAAATTGCCTTTACTCAAACAAGCGCTCAACATGGCGCCTAAGATTATTCGCAAAGCGCCCTGCCAAACGCATGTTTTGGAACATGACGCAGTTGACTTTACCACATTTCCTATTCAAACCTGTTGGCCTGGAGATGCAGCCCCACTGATCACCTGGGGACTTGTCACAACAAAAGGCCCTTATCAAACAAGAGAAAATTTGGGCGTTTACCGTCTACAAGTACTGAATAAGAATCAACTGATCATGCGCTGGTTATCCCACCGCGGTGGTGCGTTAGACTATCAAGCATGGCAAAAAGAATATCCCAATAAACGATTTCCTATTGCTGTTGTTTTAGGCGCCGATCCGGCAACGCTGCTTGCTGCGGTTACGCCAGTTCCAGATACTTTATCTGAATATGCTTTTGCTGGATTATTACGAGGCAGTCGCACTGTTTTAACACAATGCATTGGCTCTGAACTCCATGTTCCCGCAACCGCAGAAATTATACTTGAAGGCTATCTTGAGCCAGGTGTTGTTGCACCTGAAGGCCCCTTTGGGGATCATACCGGTTATTATAATGAAGTAGAGTCTTTTCCAGTTTTTACTGTGGAACGCATAACGCACCGCCCCGATCCAATCTACCATAGCACCTATACCGGCCGGCCACCTGATGAGCCAGCCATTTTAGGTCTTGCACTCAATGAAGTGTTTATTCCTTTATTACAAAAGCAATTTCCAGAGATTGTCGATTTTTACTTACCTCCTGAGGGATGCTCATACCGACTCGCCGTAGTGACCATTAAAAAGCAATATCCAGGACATGCAAAACGTATCATGATGGCTGTATGGTCTTATTTAAGACAATTCATGTACACAAAATTTGTGATTGTCTGTGATGACGATATCGATGCGCGTAATTGGACAGATGTTATCTGGGCCATTACAACGCGGATGGACCCAACCCGAGACACTGTTTTGATGGACAACACACCGATCGACTACCTGGATTTTGCATCTCCCGTGTCAGGGCTTGGCTCCAAAATGGGCTTAGATGCAACAAACAAATGGCCCGGAGAAACGTTACGGGCGTGGGGAAAGCCCATGTCTATGTCTCGTGAAGTGACTGATTGTGTCAAAACTTACTGGTTTGAGCTAGGTCTTGGTCCTTATGAACCCTAAACGAACGCATGCACAGATTATTAATCACCAACCTTTAAATGAGCGTATAACATGTATAACACTTCGCCCAGATGAATTTATCGCTTATGAATCAGGTCAATACTTAGATATCATCTTAGAGGGGGAGCGTTTAAGCTATTCAATTGCTACGGCGCCTCTAGGTTTAACAACCTATGACTTACATATACGCAATCATCCTGCATTAACCAAGACAAATGACGTTATCATTGAACTGCCTTTTGGCGATTGCACATTGAAAGCCCTTGAGCCGATAAAGCCACTGATTTTTATTGCCGGAGGTACTGGCTTTGCACCTGTTCATGCGATGATTCAGCAACTCCATGCACAGCATGATCCGCGCCCCATTGAATTATATTGGAACGTTCGCTCAAAAGAAGATTTATATTTCCAGGAGCGCATCAATACATGGCAAACCACGCTATCAAGCTTTTATTATATATCCCATATTTCACCACGTAAAAATAATACAGGCTATAAACAAATCATTACTCGACATAAAAAAAATCTTGAACAGATACAAATCGTTCTGGCTGGTCCCTTTGAGATGGTCTATAACATTCGAGATGAGCTCATCTCACACGGAGTAAAATCAACTCAATTATTTTCAGATGCATTTTCTTTCGAAAAATATAAAACCTAAAGGAGATAAAACATGGAGACCCTCTACCAAATTTTAGCCATTGTCGGCGCGGGCCTTATTTTATGGTGGCTTTATAAAACCATCAAAAATCGCCCTGAACAATTCAGTAAAGACAAACTCACCAAGAGCTTTTCAACACTTGGTATACTGGGATTATTACTCATTGTTTTTGTAGCATTACTGATTTTATTTGTACGTAATAGCTAATTCATAAGGTATCTATTATAATCATTATCCAATTATCGCAAAGGAGACTTTCATGGCACGTGGGATTAACAAGGTTATTTTAATTGGACATGTGGGCACCGATCCAGATGTTCGATACATGCCAAATGGCAATGCAGCAACCACATTATCAATTGCTACAACTGAATCGTGGAAAGATAAACAAACCGGTGAAAAACAAGAGCGCACAGAGTGGCATCGAGTTGTTTGCTTTAACCGATTAGGTGAAATTGCTGGCGAATACGTTCGCAAAGGCTCAAAACTCTATATAGAGGGCAGTTTGCGTACGCGTAAATGGCAAGATCCACAAGGTCAAGATCGCTATACCACAGAAATTATCGCAGCCGACATTCAAATGTTAGATAGCAAAGGCGGTTCATCTGCAGGAGGCTATCCTGATGCACCAGCGGCGGAACGAAGCGCCCCAGCTGCTGCTGCACAACAAAAATCTAGACCTCAAGCAGCACCACAAGCCGTAGCACAAGATGCGTTTGATGAACTGGATGATGACATTCCGTTTTAATTCCTGCCATACATTGAATTGTTAATCTATAGTCTCTAAGCCCTTTTATATAAGGGCTTTTATGTTTTTGAGCCAGATATCCCTCGGCGCTTTGCTAACAATCATGGCGCGAGAAGCATAGGATTAACGATGCAAGCGATTAAAATGGGGCTTTCAGTAAGTGCTGAGATACAAGCGGGCAAGATTTTAGGTGATGTGCCTGCGCGTATTCGTCACCAGACACCCCTCTTAAAATCTAAGTGGATTAATACCGTGTTGGGTCCTATGGTGGCCATTGGCGATGATGACGCGCTTTACCTACTGGAATTTGTGACGAGAAAGGGTCTAGAGCGCGAAGTAGCGCGTTTACAAAAACGTGGATTTACCATTGCCCCCGGAAAGTCGCAATCACTGCAATCAATTGAATCCGAATTGGCTGCCTATTTTGCAGGGAAGCTCATTCACTTTAATACACCCTATCGTGTATTTGGAAGTGAGTTTCAACAACAAGTCTGGCATACTTTATGTCAAATCCCTTACGCTGTAACAAGAAGTTATCGAGAGCAAGCGCTGTCTATGAATAAACCAACGGCCTATCGCGCTGTTGCTAATGCCAATGGTGCTAATCAATTAGCCATTATCATTCCATGCCATCGAATTATCAGTAGCGATGGCTCATTGGGTGGTTATGGCGGGGGTATCGCTATTAAACAATGGCTGTTGGAGCACGAAAAGCGCAACAAATGATTTTTTTTTAAGGATAAGCGCATGATGACGATTGATCACCCCTTTTTATATGCACATAGCACCCCATTAGTAGAATCATTACGAGCGGAATTGCGCAATGCTGCAATACCAGAACATGAACGAAAAGGTATCTTTTTTAAGACGGGTCCTGGTGATTATGCTGAGCATGATCAATTCATTGGGGTTCCGGTACCTCAATTGAGAAAACTGGTTAAATCGTATAACGGGCTACCGTTAGAGTCCGTATTGTGTTTATTAAAATCGCCTATTAATGAAGAACGTTTACTCGCATTGTTGATGATGGTTGAACGATATCAACAGGGAGATGTAGCCTTAAAACAATTGATTTTTGAGCTATATCAATCCCATATTCAATATGTTAATAATTGGAACCTCGTGGATGCATCCGCTCACATGATTGTAGGCGCGCATCTTCATCAACGAGATAAATCACAGTTATTCACGTGGGCCTCATCCAATAGATTATGGGAACGCCGTATTGCGATTGTTTCAACATGGTATTTTATTCGTCAAAACGAATATGAGTGGACTATCAAGTTGGCTGAAATACTTTTACATGATCCTCATGATTTAATGCATAAAGCGGTGGGATGGATGTTACGCGAAGCAGGAAAACGTGATGAAACCGTTTTAATTGTGTTTCTTGAAAAATATGCTCATCAAATGCCACGCACCATGTTGCGCTATGCCATAGAAAAATTTTCTGTCGATAAACGTAAGGCTTATTTGAGGCGAGAATTGCTGAAATGACGGGGCACTAGTTGATAAATCACCAACTATAACAACAATGTTTGAAGATGAGCGATAAGACCATTCAGGTACGTTGAATAAAATGTCCCGCCTGTTCCAATGCCATCAAAAACTTTGCTGTTTTTTCCTTCAATATACTGTGTAATGGTCATCAAATGATTTTTCCGAAAATCCATTAAACTGATTAAAACCTTATTGTATGCGTCGATTAACATGGTGTTCATGCGAACAAACTCACGTAATTTTTCACCGAGAAATCCAATGTCAGACAAAAATAACCGATCTGCTTCCGGCATATAAGGTCTCCACGCATGATATAGCGAGCTATGTTGCATCAGTGTGTTGCTTACGCCGATAACACCATCCAAAAAAGGCAGGAGACTACTTTGGGCACCCGTTTCTCCGCGCAACTCGCCGGCGTTTATTGAAACACCCCGATAAGTCATATCAGGAATAATGGATTTCCAACCTTTCAAAAAAACACGAAAGTGTTCACGAAAATCTTCTTCTTTTGTTGTTTTATGAACGGTATTAAATTGCTCTATCAAATCCAAAATAATAACGTATAGCTCAGTGAGGGCTATTCCGGTTGTTTCTTCTTCATGATTGACTGCAGCACTCAGTGCTTTTAATCCCACCTGAATCGCTTCTCGGCCTTTCAATTCATAAAGAATATGAGACAAAATAAATCCAAACTCACTCTTCATCCCTGTAAAGGTATAGACACTCTTGAAAAGGGCCGGGTGAACCATTTCAGGTATTTTTAATTGCGTATTTCTAAGAATATAATCCGCATAATTGAGTATGGGAGGCTCTTTTAGTCGCGCAGAAACACCCACCAAGGGGATAGCAATTGATTCCGGCACATAATGTGTTTTTTCATCCTCGCCATTACACCAGACAAACGCTTGAGCAAGCATTCCTAGCATCATTTTCACTCGTGGTAGCTGATCTTCAGGAATGCTATTAAAATCGAATGGTGTTAATTTAAGCAATTCTTTTCTAAAACACTTTTGTTTGATGAGGCTAGACATTTGAAGCGCAAGCTCATCCGCCGCCTTAACCCCAATAGAGTCAAACAGTGATAAATTCATAGAAGGTTGTAAAAACCCCCACTGATACTCACTATTATAAACAGCGTGCCTCATTTAAAATAAAATTTGCAATCGGCTGTATTGGCAACACCTTCTTGCGTATGTGGATGGCACTCCCATAAGTCATCCGCTTCATCGTAGCGCCAATATTGCTTATTGGTATAACCCACGCTCTTTACAGGCACCATGGTAGAAAGCACAAATGTATTACCATCATTAATATATCGACAATAAAAATTATTTTTATCTTTTTTATCAACCTGCTCAAATATAACAACGGCTAATTTATTTGAGGTATTGGCCTGAATTTTATCATTAAAGCGGTTATGCCAGCCTTCTGGCAAGACACCCTTATATTGACTCATGTCTGGGCAAGCGCACGGTTTGTTCGACAAGCAAGCCATTGGCGCAGCACTAATAGAGGTACTTGCCACACATACAGCAACAATTAAAAATTCACTCACACGTTTGAAAAGGTTCATCTGTTCTTTCTCCTATGCTAATCAATCATCAGCGTAGCTTGCTTATTAAAAAAATACAAGAACAGCGCCATCATACGTATGACATCCAGAACACGCAGGCACGGTGCTACAAATCAAGAAAACCCTTTCCATGCTCGAAAGGACGCACCTTGGTCATAATGAACAATCAAAACAAGCCATAAAATGAACTGACTTTAAAATAAAAACACTTGTTCTGCGCAATAATTATGCTATAATGCCACTTCCACATTGACCAGGAGTTCACATGCAAGCATATTTTGACTATTTACCTTTTTTCAACGTGAAATCAGAAAAAGTAAAACTACCCGAGCTCGCCGTTGATAACTCACTTTCTAAATTTCAACTTGAATCAAAAAAGTATTTTACAATCGAAGCGAATGCTGAAGCTAAAAATGGGAATCAACTCGCCATTACGCCAGTTGTGCCATTTAACCACCACACAGCGGAACACATTAACTTCATCGAACGTGCCACACAACAATTTAATGCGTCTTCATTAAAGTTGAAATCCATTGACTCGACAATTGCACAATCCCTTTTATTCAGTATTGTCTCTTCAACGCTAACCATCCTTCCTTTCTTAGGCACCATTGGTTGGGTTTGCAGCTATATTGGCTTAGGTTATGCCATTAAAAAATTTGCAGATAGACAACTTGCGTATCAAGACTACAATGAATCGATGAAAGTATTAATCGGTACTTGCAATTGGAGTTTAGGTAAAATAGATCAAGCTGAACAAAGTGCAATTATCAGCAATCCTGCGATAAAAAATATGCTCGATGCTCTTTATCCTGTACTTACGAAAAAGGAAGTTGCATGTCTTATTGACGATCAGATAGAAAAAGGTTTTGTTGCATCACATCAAGAAGAACAGGAAAAAAGTTCTGGATATTTTTCAACATTCTTCGGCAGCTATATCAATGCACAGGATAAAACAACCTTTGGCAAGATTGGAACAAACGTTAGCCACTCAGCCTATGGGCATGGTAAAGGTTCTGCCATGGATACATTACAGGTGCTTGTCACGTCAATTCCAGACATCTTCCGCGCCCTGTCTAATGGGTTCAGTAATGTCATGAAAAAATGGAATGCACCACAACAAGAAACATCAGCGGCAACACTTTCACATTCTTAATACCTCAAGGCCTGTAAAGTACTTCACTTTACAGGCTTGATTTTTCCTCCAGCTCTATTATGATACGTTCTGCATCGACTTATCCTTAAGCGGTGACGTGAATACCCATTAACTTTTTGGAGGACTTGATCGATGAGACAGGTACCTAGTACACCCATGAACATCCATTCATTTAAACAAAAGAAAGCGCTTGGCAAAAAAATAAGCATGTTAACGTGCTATGACTATGCTTCTGCTCGAATCATTGCGGCATCAAATATCGATTGCGTTTTAGTTGGAGACAGTGTTGCCATGGTGGTCCATGGACACAACACTACGGTCATGGCTACGATGGAGATGATGTTGCTCCATACCGCTTCTGTTGCACGCGGCCTCAACAATCAATTTTTAATCAGTGACCTTCCCTTTTTATCGCATCGGATGTCTCATGAAAAAACCATCGCGAATGTACAGTCTTTAATGCAGGCTGGTGCACATGCCATCAAGCTCGAGGGAGCAGATGACGATACACTCAAAACCATTACATACCTGGTTAACGCTGGGATTCCTATCATGGGGCATATTGGATTGATGCCTCAATCTGTTCATCAGCTCGGTGGCCATCGTGTCCAAGGGAAAAGTCATGCGCAAGCATCGATATTGCTTGAGCAAGCCCAAGCCCTTCAAGCGGCGGGATGTTTTGCACTGGTTATTGAGTGCGTCCCATCACATGTAGCCAAAGCAATAACCGATAGTCTTGATATTCCAACCATTGGCATTGGTGCGGGCATTCATACGGATGGACAAGTACTGGTATGGCACGATGCGCTTGGATTACAAAACGAACTCACACCGCGGTTTGTAAAGCAATTTTCAGCAGGTCAGTCCTTCTTGCTTGATGCTATCAATGCATATGCACAAGAAGTAACGAACTCAGACTTTCCCTCTGCTGAACACGCTTTTTAAAAGAGAGATTCTATGCGCATCATTAATCATATCAACCAATGGATTCACGCGCAGACTGCGCGTGATCCAAATCGATCGCTTGGATTTGTCCCAACCATGGGCAACTTGCATCAAGGACATTTATCGCTTATAAAAAAGGCTCAGGAAGAAAATGACGACGTCATCGTCAGTGTTTTTGTTAATGCAACACAGTTCAATTCACCTGACGATTTCAAGCAATATCCACGTACATTAGAAGCAGACGTAGCTTTACTTACCAATGCCGGGGTAAGTTATTGTTTATGTCCAACGCATGAGATGATGTATCCTGACGGCTATCATTATCAAATTCATGAAAATAATCTTAGCCTAATGATGGAAGGCGAACATCGTCCTGGCCATTTTAATGGTGTTTTAACGATTGTGATGAAACTCTTTAATCTTGTAAAACCAACGTCTGCTTATTTTGGAGAAAAGGACTATCAACAACTTGAGCTTATTCGAAAGATGGTTGACGCATTTTTTATGCCCATCAAGATCGTTGCATGCCCTACGATTCGTGAAACAAGTGGACTGGCGTTTAGTTCACGAAATAATCGACTGAGCAAGGCTGGAAGGAAAACAGCCGACCATTTTGCATCAATTTTCCATTCAGCAGCATCAGCTGAATCAGCTATTGAACTTCTTGCAAACCATCCCATAGAAATCGCATATATAAAAGACAACAATGAACGCCGATATGCAGCTGTGATCATTGATGGTATCCGATTGATTGATAATTATTGTATATAGAGTCGTTTTCTTGTTAGAATCCGTAAACTTTATCATCCAGGATGGAGAAAGATGGAGAAAATGGAACTCACCAAGGATAAATTAATCACTAATTTTTCTTATTGGTTACACAGCAATAAAGAGCATATGCCTTTGCCCAATCGAGGTAGGCACTCTGTTCTTCCACGAGAACATCGATTTTATCCAGTGCGTCAGTTTTCTTCCCTTATTCAATTACTCCAAATCATTCCTGACGACAGTCATCAATTTATGGGTCGTTATATTGTGAGCTACGAGCACCGCATGCTCTTTTCACGTGATGGTGAACCTGGATTTTTTATTCCCACGCATGTGCAAATGAGCCACCATAGACCCGTATTGGCAGCAGGTAATTTTTTCTTTAACCTAAACGGAGAAATTACAGCCTTCAACCATGATAGCCCTGATTTTCAACTACCTGTTGAGAGCTTAGTCTGGCCTTTGATTATTTCAGAGCTCATGGGTGCCCCACTTGCAGAAGACTTTCACTTGATCCCAAATACAATCGATATGCATTGCAACATTATTCCAACGCAACACATTTATTTGAGCAAAACTGATCGACAAAGTCTATTATCTGATCTGCCTGGTGATTTAAGAAAAACAATTGAAGACGCAAACAGCGATGTTCGTGTCATATTAAATGAAAATCAGTCATTAGAACGGTATCAGATCACCCCACCCTTCAATTTTAGTCGAATGTTTACACATCGAATAAAAGAAAACGAGGAGCAACTTGAGCCCTCATCCTCGACTCTTGAATGCACTTAGGATCGTGCTCAAAATAACTTCCAATGCTTAAAGAGGGTTCTGTTTGAGCATTGGAAGTTATTTTGAGTACGATCCTTAACTCGAAAGTGCTTCACAGATACGCGTTTTACGAGAAGCACACCATGCCGTTATAAAAGGTGGTAAACACAACACAAATAAACCAAAAACCAAAAACATTTCATAACGTGCAGCGCCACCAATATCAATTCCTGTGGGCGGAATAAAACTAACACCTAAGGTCATCAATACACCAAAAATTCCAAGCCCTGCAACCAATAACATACCCATCATTCCCCCAGGAATACGAAACGCGCGCGGTTGGCTAGGCGCTTTAATGCGTAAGGCAATGCCCGTAATAAACATGAGTAGATACATCAACATATATAATTGAGCAGCCAAAGCGGTTAAAAACCAATAAGATCCGTTAACACTGGGCATAAATAAAAATAAACCAGAAAGACATGTCACGCTGATTGCCTGCGAAATTAACATAACAACGGGCGCACCTTGCGCATTTTCACGCTGAAAAAATATGGGCAAATTTCCATCTTGTGCTGCAACCAATAAGCCCTTGGTTGGCGCAATAATCCAATTACTGACCCCACCAAAACCGCCCATCACCAACATCAATGCAATCAAAGGCATCATAAAAGCCAAACCATAATGCCCAAAAAAAGCGTCAAACGCCTGCATGATCCCGGCCACTAAGTTAATTTCATTTGAAGGCAAAACAACGGCTATTGCAAGTGAGCCTAACATTAAAGTACTTAAAATGATTCCAACTGAATAGACTAAAGCGCGAGGAAATGCGTGCTGTGGATTTTCAACATCGTTAGCATGTACCGTTGCAATTTCAATACCACAAAAAGAAAGCATAATAGCCGTGAGAGAAACCCACATAGAACTGTCATTAAAATGAGGTAAAATGCTTGCCGTATCAAAGTTAATTTGAACAGGATTATCGCCCATGATCCAAACAACCCCAAGACCAATAATTAAAGCCATCGGTAAAAGAAGTCCTGAAATAGCACAAATATTACTCATAAGTGCGGACGACTGCATCCCACGTAAATTAAGAAATGTAGCGCCCCAAAACAAGGTTACAATCACAGAAAATAGAAAAGAAGGTTGACTCGCTAACGCAGGGTCGATCAAATACCCAATAGAACCGGCCACAAAAGATAAAATAGCGGGATACCAAATCACATTAGAGACCCATTGCAACCAGATCGCAAGAAAGGCTACTTGTTTACCAAACGCTGCTTTCACCCAAACATAAATACCACCTTGTTTAGGCCATCCTGAAGCAAGCTCAGCAGAAACTAATGCTGTTGGAATTAAAAAACAAAGTGCACCTAGAATGAAAAAAGAAATAAGTTGCGATCCAAACAATGCCGTTGTTGGTAAGTTACGAATACTATCAACAGAGCCCACCGTGAGCATGGTTAAACTGAAAATTGATAACGCATATTTTTTTTCTGTCATTATGATCCTTTATACACAAAACGAAATTATAAACCAAAAGAGCTTAAGATATCCTTAATAATCGATAAGATTTAGCACAAAAATTAGCGAATAACGGCCCCAGTTAAAACATCAAGCATGGTGCTGGGCAATAACGCGCCCCCCAATGCTCCCTTAACCCAGCCATCAAGTTCATTGGAGAATTGCTGCTCCACTTCGTATGCATCACGTATCGGTTCATGTCCTGATTGATTTGCACTGGTCGATACCAGTGGATGATTCAAACATAATGCTTTTGCTATCGGGTGCGCTGTCATTCGAATAGCTATTGTTTCGTGATCTCCTGTGATCCATATCGGAAGTGTTGGTTTTTTTGGAAAAACCCATGTTACAGGCCCAGGCCAAGTAGCACGAACCCTTGCCATTGCTGCCTCAGGAATAGGTGATATCAATGCAGCTAATTGATGCCAATCAGCAATCAAGAGGATAAGCCCTTTGGTTACAGCGCGTTGTTTTAATGCCAATAAGCGATACACTGCTGTCTGATTAAACGGATCGCAACCTAAACCATAAACAGCCTCAGTAGGATAAGCAAGCACGGCGCCTTGTGCTATCAATTGACATGCATCCTCTATTGTTTCAATACATTTCATCAAGACGCAGGCTCTTGCAGGACTAAATCACGCATCTGCTGACATACGTCATGTAACACATGAACATTATGAATACTTGCAAGCGCGGTAAAACTAACAGATTTCTGCTTAAATAGAACATGCAAATACGAGCGTGAATAATGCCTACACGTATAACAAGTACAGTCCTGCATAACAGGTGAAAAATCATGAGCAAAGCAAGATTTTTTAATTTGAAGTCGTCCCTGCTCAAACTCACTTTCAAAAGCGAACCACGATCCTTTTCGTACAATTTTTCCTGAATATAAGGCGCCATGACGTGCGTTTCGAGTAGGTGCTACACAGTCAAACATATCAATACCTTCTTGCACAACATCGAATAAATCTTGTGGCGACATTCCAACACCCATTGAGTAGCGTGGTTTGTTTTCAGGCAGAAACGAATGAATCCAACGAATCAGTTCGACTGTTTTGAGCATATCAAATCCGACGGTCTCACCGCCAATTGCAATCCCATCCGTCTGCATGCTGGCAACAAAATCAGCACTTTCTCGACGCAAAGGCTCATAAAATCCACCTTGGATAATCCCAAACAAGGCCTGAGGTTTACCATAGGCCGACAAAGGATGAGCCGTATGATAATCAACAGATTGTTTTAACCAACGATGCGTACGTGTCATGATTTGACTGACCTCTGCTTGAGTACACGCATCTGGCGTGCATTGGTCAAAAGCCATAATAATATCTGCGCCAATGATCTTCTGTGTTGCCAAAGACATTTCTGGCGTCATATGAATGAGACGAGACGATCCTGGTAACTTAAAATGGGCACCCTCTTCATCAATGGTGCAATTGTCTTTATTTTTAGAAAGACTAAACACTTGAAAACCACCACTATCGGTCAGCATTGGGCCATGCCAACCCATAAAAGAATGCATGCCTTTGGCCTTTAAAAGAATATCCATGCCAGGAGCGCATAACATATGGTAAGTATTTCCGCCCAAAATAATTTGACTACCCGCGGCTTGTAACTCATGGGGCATCATATTGTTAACGCCTGCGCGCGTTCCAACCGGCATAAAAACAGGCGTTAAAAAAGACCCATGGGGTGTGTTTACACGAACAACACGAGCACGAGTATTGGCGTGCCGTGCGACGACTTCGCATTTAAATGACGTCATGATCTGCTTTTCTTATCCCAAACGCTTCGTAAAATTAAACCCAGAAGAATTAAAATAATAACAGAAAAGCAAATAGAAGACCATGTTGCCATTGAAAAACCAAAAGCATGCCACGTCACATCGCCACAACTACGCTCCCCCCAAAAAAGAAGCTTCATGATTTCTCGTGGTGGTAAATAATGAATGAGCAGATCAAGACCTGGCATACAAACACCTGTATTCTCAACCGGTAAAGACTCAAGCCAAATTTGACGTAACGCAAAAAACAAGCCAAATGCAGCACACAATAGTTCGGAAAATAGAACAATAAGCATATTTTTTTTCTTAATACAGAATATCCCCACAAAAAAAGCTACGCCTAAAAAACACATCGAAACACGCTGCATAATGCACAATGGACAAGGCTCAAAGGTCAAAACATACTGCGCATATAAAGAATATAATAGCGCGCAGCACGCAAAAATAAAGAGCGGAAACTGTAAATCATGTGTTATACGTTTCATCATAAATAACCTCATTATTTAAAAACTGAACGACCTGCAAACGGCAAATCCGATTCGGCTTCTATGCGGAGTAATTGATTGTATTTGGACACTCGGTCTGTTCGACACAGGGAGCCAGTTTTAATTTGCCCACACCCCGTTGCTACAGCAAGATCAGCAATAAACGTATCCTCAGTTTCTCCCGAGCGATGCGACATAACACACCGATAGCCATTTCGCTTTGCAAGATGAATGGTTTGTAACGTTTCAGAAAGTGTACCAATTTGATTCGGTTTAATCAAAACAGCATTCGCTAAATGATCTGTAATTCCCGCTTGCAAAATAATCGGATTTGTTACAAACAAGTCATCACCAACCAATTGAACCAAATGCCCTAATCGAGACGTCATCTTTTGCCAACCCAAAAAGTCGCCTTCATCTAAACCATCTTCAATACTTACAATCGGATACTGACGCAATAAATTAGCGTAATAATCAATTAATGCATCACTGCTCAACTGTTTTGACTCTGACCTTAAATGATAAAAACCATCCATATAGAGTTCCGAAGCAGCCACATCAAGTGCTAAAACGATATCCTCCCCCAATATAAAACCAGCCCGCTCAATTGCCTCACTTAACAGATCCAAGGCTTGTTG
Organism: Legionellaceae bacterium; assembly: GCA_947504875.1. Classification (GTDB taxonomy): domain Bacteria; phylum Pseudomonadota; class Gammaproteobacteria; order Legionellales; family Legionellaceae; genus CANNJI01. The sequence continues at coordinate 1,743 of CANNJI010000033.1, read as the reverse complement.
ATTTGAGTTAAGGTTTGGAGCGAACCCGCCTTCATCGCCAACCGATGTACTGAGTCCACGTGACTTTAAAACAGACTTCAAACAATGAAATACTTCGGCTCCCATTTGTAAAGCACTTGAAAAATTAGACGCACCAATAGGCATGATCATGAATTCTTGTATATCAATATTATTGTCAGCGTGTACACCACCATTAAGAACATTCATCATGGGCAAAGGAAGCATCATCGTTTCGCCTTGATTTAAAGCAACATATAAAGGCTGATTCAAATCTAAAGCACGCGCTCGGGCGCACGCTAGAGAAACGGCAAGCAATGCATTTGCGCCAAGTCGAGACTTATTTTCAGTGCCATCAAGTGCCAATAAACGCTGATCAAGGGCCTCTTGATGATGAACAGCAAGCCCCTTCAATGCATCATTGATTTCATGATTCACATGGGCAACAGCACGTCGCACGCCCTTGCCTGCATAACGCATTTCATCGTTATCGCGGAGTTCAGCGGCCTCTTTACGCCCAGTAGATGCACCTGAAGGCACACTTGCGCGCCCCATGATCCCATGACTTAAATACACATCCGCTTCAACTGTTGGATTACCACGCGAATCTAAAATTTCTCGACCTTGAATATTTACAATCTGCATACATCACCTTTTATAATCATTAGCGCAGTAAAGCCAATGGCTCGCCCAATTTAATAGAGGACCCTGCATATAAAGCATCATCCCAAACAAGGGATATATCCTTGCCAAACAAAACAATCACCGTTGATCCAAGCTTAAAGTATCCCATTTCATCACCTTTTTTAAAGGCGGTATTATAAAGGCCATCAGGTTTGTAATGCGTTACTTTAACATCAGAACTACGTGACAAGGTTCCCTGCCACGCAGTTCCAATCGAGCCGACAATTGTCGCCCCAACGAGGATCATCGCCATTGGGCCAAGTGCCGTACTAAAAAAAACAACCAACCGCTCATTGCGTGAAAATAATTTTTTAATATGTTGCGTTGTGAAAGGTTGGACTGAAAACAACGTGCCTGGCACATGAATCATCAGCTCTAATTGTGCATCAATGGGCATATGAATACGATGATAATCTTTAGGCGATAAATAAATTGTCGCGAATAATCCTTCATGAAAAGGTTCGCTCAACGCTTTATCACAAGATAATAAGTCATTGACTAAATAATCAATGCCTTTTGCTTGAATCAATTTGCCCCGATGTATTCGACCAAATTCACTCACAACACCATCTGCAGGAGATACAACATCAACCGAGGCCATTTGCCGCACCCCTGATTTCAATTTTCGAATAAAAAAAGTATTAAAATCAGGATAGTCTGAGGGTGTTTCGAGCGCAGCTTCTTGCATATTCACACCATATTTTTCAATAAATCCTTCTATTAAATAATTCTTAATAAAGACGGTTTTATTATTGGCGAGCAACCCCGCAAATATCGTCAGGGCTTTTTTTGGCAAAATATAGTGTAAAAATAATTTAAAATAATCAGATAACATAACATTCATAATAAAAATTCTGTAAAACAAATCATACAGGGAAAAGTGACTCCTCAGCAATTACTATGAAGCCTGATTCCAGGGCTGTCCCATCAAAAATGATGTTTACTTAGGCACAGATGTTAAAATCTTGCACTGAACTGCTCCCTTCTCCCGTTTTGGGAGAAGGGCTGGGGATGAGGGTGCTAATGTGTGGCTCGGTTTCGAGTAAATTTACGATTTTTCAT
>CANNJI010000032.1 GCA_947504875.1 Legionellaceae bacterium | reverse complement strand
ATTTTGATTAGACACCAATAGTTTGGATAATGTGGATGGCCCTTGCAAGAGCCTTTTATAACCGAGTAAACAACCTTTTTATACAGCTGTTCTATTTTCAAACTTAACCCGATTAAAAAACTTTACAGCAGTATATGGACTCAATCATTATGTTGGGCAACTCAACTGATTTGGGCACGCCATAATGAACACTTACTTTCACAGGGCATCAATCCTGCAGCATGGGATGTCGCGTATTTATTAGATATAGGTGACCCAAGCAGAGCTTTTAAGCATTTTAAATGCATACGCAACAGAAGAAAAAATATCGATTTTTGATAAGATTAATGGAAAAAATATATATCAACATATTATAGACCATAGTGTTTATAGTGACTTCGCCGTATATGTACAGCAAGTGTTTTTACAAAAAAACACACAAGAAATATCTTTCATGACGTGCGCCCCCTCACGTCATTCCTCGCCGTGCTCTGAACGACGTGAGGCCTTACTATTTGGGGGCCGAAAAGCTGAAGATAAGCCTAATATTCTACAAACCACACATGGCTTTTATGTATTAGAGCCTGCGCCTATAGGTCAAGGAGGATGGGGCACTGTATATTCTGGCAAGTTCTGTACGCTTGTGGACGGAAAAACACAAATCCATGCACCATTAGCTATAAAAAAAATAAGCTCACCAAACACGCTTCAATTAGACAAAGAGTACCAGATGTTTCAAAAAGCCTACCCAGACCAATTTTCTGGCCTTTTTGAAGACCTTGGGGTCACTTATCTAGCCATGCCACGCTTTAATGGAAACCCATTGGATAGCTACCTCGTAACGGAGCAACTGCTTAGCATTGAAGAACGACAAAACATGGTGATAAGTTTATTAACTGCAATGGCGCATATTCATGAACAAGGCGTCATTCATCATGATATAAAACCTAAAAATATACTCTATGATCCAACAACAAAAAGGATGTATATTGTAGATTTTGGCTGTGCCGAAGAAGTAGGCATGAGAATACAATATTCAAACATCATGACATCTAAATATGCTATCGAGTATATGCCACCTGAATATGTACAAGGTGGCACACAGACTCATGAGAGAAATGACAGTTACGCTATGAGCCTAACTCTTGCAGAAATTCTGGGTCTTAACAAAAAAACGTTGGTTGACGCGCGCTTGAAAAATGCATTACGTGGCTTGAAAAATACAGCATTCAAACAAGATCTGCTCGATACATTTACAAAAAATGCTACGCTTGATGAGGCATTGTTTTCAGCCCCAATCATGGTATACCACCAAACTCCTGTATTTAAAGCCTTTATCCAGGCATATGTTATAGAGACATATGATTTTTCCTCTTATCACCAACAATTGGGTGAAGAAACTGTGCGTTGGCTAAATGCAATGCAATCTATAATATCAACAGACAGGCCGAGCATGCCAATGGCTCTCGCATGGTACAAGAAAATTGTGTCTCAAGAGACAACAGAACACAAAACCGAGTTTAAGCTTGGTTTTTAATTAACTTTACAGGGTAACGATGGTTACTCACCATTGAGGAAAATGCATGAAAGCGCCGATTATTACCGCAATTAAAAATACATTCGGTTTAAAGAATGAGGCAATCCATCTGATTTTATCAACACAAGAAATCTATTCAGTACATGGCTTACTTGATTTGGTATTGCTTTTAGCTGAGTCAACAAGTACACCAAAACAAATAGGCTTAAAACTAGACGCAGTAATGGTGCACATCAGACTAAAAAGCAACCCAAGCACTAAAGAATCTACATTTGTAAATGAAATTAATACATTGGTCTACGAACCAATGTATTCTTGCACGGAGCTTGATGATCCATACATACCAACGAACTTTCGAAATTTCTGAAATGTTAAGGCACTAAAGCTTGCGGCCTGTTGGCGGGGGTTGGCATCCTTTAAAATAACCACCTCCAAACTGGGTGGGGAATGTCAACTTCACCGACCAGGATTCTAGCCGATTTTGATGATATTGCTACCAGTTATTATCAGAAGTGGTGATAAGAAATGGTGTTATTATCGATTTTGTCTTTTTTCGATAATAAGGTCTCTTACTCAAACTAAGCTTGCTATGTCCTTAAAATAACGAAATATGACACTTTAAGGACATGATAATATTGTTATTACCCCTTCAAGAAGCAGCGTGTCCTAAAAGTGACAAAAATCATCACTATTAGGACACGACAAGCTCAATTCGTCTTGGATTTATTAGACTTTAGATATACAATGTCCTATATGTGACGAAATATATCACTATTAGGGCATGCTATGTTTATTGAATATCTTGAAAAATTACGATCTGGTGGAAAGAGATATTTCACTTCTCAAGAGATCATGCAGGCTCTTAACCTCTCTTATGGTGCTGCAAGAGCGGGTTTGTCTCGACTAAAAAGAGATGGGAAGCTTGTTAGTCCAGTTAACGGACTATACGTTATCGTACCTCCTGAACACAAATCATATGGTTCTATTCCAGCTGAGGAATTAATTCCTATTATGATGAAATATCTTGATGCGGAGTACTATGTGGCGCTACTTAGCGCAGCAGGATTTTATGGCGCTTCACACCAAAAGCCTATGGTTTTTCAAGTTGTCACTAATAGACGAATTAAGCACTCATTAAAATTTGGCCTGGTCCATATAAAGTTAATTTACAAAAAATCTTTAGCTGCTGCGCCTATTAAGGATTTTGTTGTTAGTACTGGTTATTTAAAAGTTGCAACACCTGAATTGATTGCGATCGATCTGCTGAAATTTATAAAACATGCGGGTGGTATGAATAATATCGCGACCGTCTTGTCCGAACTCATAGAAAGCATTGATGTGCACAAGCTTATAGAGCTCGCTGAAAACCTGGATGAACGCTATCAATTGCAACGTCTAGGCTACATCATAGAGAAAATAGATGTGATGGATGACGATATAAAAAAAGCTATTATTGAGGTGCTCGAAGAATATGTATCATCTAGCGCGAAATCCTATACCACCTTGGCATCTAACATATCAAGGATAGGCTATCCACGATGTAGAAAATGGAAAATTATTGAAAATACTGAATTTGAGAGTGATTCATGATACCAGAAAATTTTATTGAACAATGGCAAAATTGTGTTCAATGGCGAACACTTCCGCAAATAGAGCAAGATTTAGTGATCAGCAGAGCTTTAGTTGATTTATACAACGAGCCTTATATAAAAGATGCGCTTTTATTTCGTGGAGGCACTGCGCTTAATAAATTATTTTTAAAACCCCCAGCAAGGTACAGTGAGGATATTGACTTTGTACAAAAAAGACCAGAGCCTATTGACCTAGACAGAGTTTTTGAAATTTATTCTAAATATTGTGCTAACGACAACACCCTATTCGAGGAGAAGATTTTTTAAAGAATTTGGCATTGAAGAAGAATCACCCAGATTTCCAGTCCGATATGAGCTCATTATTACCCATAGAATTGAATTGGAGTTTTGAAGAATCTTATCAATTCGTTGTAGATAACGTCATTAGCAGGCTGCCGTAATGCAAAGAATTAAACTGTATGGCCAAATATCAACAAGCCTCGCATGCTTGAGCTAGGTGCGCATGTGTAGGACGGCTAAAAGGCACTAAAGCCCATGAGTACTGGGGTTCAGAGGGGAGTTTGATAATTTACACCCAGAAAGTTCGAGCGCTGTAAACTGGCGGAGAGAGAGGGATTCGAACCCTCGATACGTTGCCGTATACACACTTTCCAGGCGTGCGCCTTCAGCCACTCGGCCACCTCTCCAATCGACGAAGGGTATAATACTCATCAAAAAAAAGCAAATTTATTGACAATAACCCACTTCTTAAAAAAAACGTCTATACTGACCTTACAATTGCTTGATTTTAAATGTACGGGTTCTTTTAACGTACACTTAATGTTGAAAAAAGGAGTGTGTTATGCCCATTTTAAATCCTACAACTCAAGAATCCCTGATCCCCCTTGTGGAAAAATATAATCTCATTCCTCACGACAAAACAGACGAACGCATTTGCGCCCTATATGACATCCTTAAACAAGACATCAAAGATAAAAAATGGCTTCATCATGATCTAAAGCCTCAGCTTCAAGAATATGGTGTGAAATATTCAACACTACTTAAAGATTTATTACAAGAACAAAAATCTTTGGATGCAGAGGATTCAGAGCATCATTATAAAAGGCTCTGATCGTATTTTTATTTAAAATAGGATATACTATTTGCCACTTTAAACTGTACAAATAGTATATCTTATCTATGAAAACATACACGATTGCATCTTTTTATAAATTTATCCCACAAGATGACTTTGAATCCAAAAAAGTCCCCTTGCTTAATGCTATGAAAAATAACAATATTTACGGAACAATCATCTTAGCGCATGAAGGCATCAATGGAAGCTTTGCAGGAAAGCCCGAAGATGTTGCTGCTTTATACGCAGTCTTACGTGAAGATCCTTGTTTTGCCGATTTGTATTTCAAAGAAACGTTCAGTGATCTCATGCCATTTGAAAAAGCAAAAGTTAAATTTCGTAAAGAGATTGTAACCCTTGGCATTAAGACTGTTAATCCTCTCAAACACAATGGGGTCCGCTTGCAACCCGATGCGTGGAACGAACTATTGGCTGATTCTGACGTTCTCCTTATCGATACACGTAACAACTATGAAGTTGAACTGGGCACATTTAAAGATGCGATTAATCCAAACACTGAAAATTTTCGTGACTTTCCTGCCTACGTTGAAGAGCATTTAACCGATAAAAAAGACAAAAAAATTGCTATGTTTTGCACTGGTGGTATTCGATGCGAAAAATCAACAGCCTATTTATTAGATTTGGGATTTAAAGACGTCTATCATTTGGAAGGTGGGATCCTTAATTACATTGATAACATGCCAGATGAACAATCGTTATGGCAAGGAACTTGCTTTGTCTTTGATGAACGTATTGCTATTTCAAAAGGCGAATAATAACAATGACGCACACGAGAACCCATCAAGATGGCGGCTTTAGACGTGCGTTAAAAGACAGACACATCCAACTGATAGCACTTGGTGGCATTATCGGCTCAGGATTTTTTTTAGGCACGGGTGCGGTTATTCATGACGCAGGACCTTCTGTATTTTTAGCCTACATCCTCGGCGGATTAATTATTTATCTGACCATGCTGTGCATGGGTGAACTTGCCGTTGCTATTCCTATTTCCGGATCTTTTATTAATTATACCGCTGATTTTATATCGCCATCCATTGCTTGCGGTGTGGGTTGGTCTTATTGGATCAGTTGGGTAGTCTATATTCCTGCTGAATGCATCGCCGGCGGCATTATTATGGCTTATTTTACAGGAATTAATGGCTATATATGGGCCGTTTGCTTTGGGCTCTTAATTACTTACATTAACATAGCAAAAGTAGGCACATTTGGGGAAGTTGAGTTTTGGTTGGCTTTAATCAAAGTTGTCGCTTTATTTGGTTTCATCATACTCTCTCTTTTTATATTTTTCGGTCTACTTCAAGGTCACGACAAAACTGGATTTATTGGAACACAATATCTACTCGGCAGAGGTGGGCTTTTTCCAAAAGGTGGAATGGCTCTCTTAAGCGCTATGGTATTAATGCTTGTTAATTATCAAGGCTCTGAAATCATTGGCCTTGCAGCTGGAGAGGCCATTAATCCTGCACAAATGATCCCAAAGACCATTCGTAATGTTACCTATAGAATCCTCTTCATTTATATTATCCCTGTATTTTGTTTGGTATTAATTTTTCCATGGGACAAGGCAACCCTCACGAACTCAGTTTTTGCTGAAGCACTCAATTATCATGGAATAAAATGGGCCGGCTCAGTCGCTAGTTTTGTCGCATTAACAGCAACCCTTTCATGCTCAAATTCGGGTGTTTATGGCATCGTACGATCACTCCATGCGTTAGCGCGAAATGGCATGGCTCCCAAAAAACTTGGGCGATTAAATAAAAATGCTGTGCCCCAAAATGCAGGCATCGTAACCCTTCTTTCTATTTGGAGTTTATTATTAGCCAGTTATTTTTTTGGTCAAACATCCCTGTACATTTCATTATTACTGGTTTCAGGCTTTACAGGTGCAATAGCATGGATTTCGCTCTGTTGGGCGCAAATTAACTTTAGACGAAAACTCTACAAGGCAGGCTACACGACAGATGATCTTTTATATAAAACGCCGGGTTCTCCTTACACCGGAATATTGGCCATCGTCCTTATCCTATGCTGTCTCGTGTTTCTTGTTGCTCATAACGATGTTAGTTATATGATTGCGTTTATCATTGGCGCTACAAGTTTAATCATTCCTACACTCATTTATCGGGGCTTAGGCTTACATAAAAAACGTAAGACCATACTTAAAAAAAATAAACATATTAGCTTTTCAGATATCTTTCCCGAAAAACATATGAAACCAATCGAGCCCCCAATAAATTAATCCCAAGCCCAATAATAACCAGCACCCCTGCTGCTATTTTCCATGGTTCTAACGATTCATTTAAAAAGAGGATAGAACCCATCATCGCAAATATAGGAACTAACAAAGTAAAGGGAACAACTGTTGCAACAACATAACGTGAAAGCAGCCAATTCCATCCGCCGTACCCAATCCACGTAGAACAATAGGCAATATATGCCACCGAAATAAAACCTAGCCATGAGACCCCTTCTAATGAATGTATCATTTTTTGAGGTCCATCTATAAAATAACAAACAATCAGTAATAAGGGTAAAGCCACTAAACTCGCCCATGGAATCAATGAGACCACATTGACCCGTCCCATTTTTTTACTCATTAAATTTCCTGCACCCCAGGCCGCTGAAGACATTAACACCAGAAAAAATCCAAATAATGAAAGCTCCCCACCAATATGAAAAAAGACAACCACAACACCTGAAAAAGCAACTAAGGCACCAAACAATTGCCAACGGGTTATGTGTTCTTTTAAAAAAATAGCTGCAAAAATAATGGTGAAAAAAATCTGTGTTTGTGCAAGCAAGGCCGCAATCCCTGGCGAAACCCCCTCTTTCATACCCCAAAAAAGAAGAATAAATTGTAATCCGAATGTAAAAAAACCATAGAGAAGGGTTAAATACCAAGGAATTTGTGGGGGTTTTACGAAAAAAACGAGCGGGATACTGGCTAATACGAACCTTAATGCACAAAGCATCGTGGGAGAAAAATCACTCAAGCCAAAACGAATGAAAATAAAATTCAATCCCCAAACAGCAGTAACAAAAACAGCAAGCAATAGATGAAGAGGACGCATGAGATAAACTCTAAGATACAACTATAGGTCAGATTATCACCGAATTTATGCGTTCTTAGCAAGCATTAGAAATAAACATGGTGGCTATGAGTGGACTCGAACCACCGACCTCAGCATTATGAGTGCCGCGCTCTAACCAGCTGAGCTACATAGCCATAAGAGGCCGTGATTTTGTCGTTTTACGAGTAATTTGTCAAGTCAAAATTCACATAAGATTGCAGCATCGATATTATCCAACAATTCCAAACTGTCAATTTTGAACTATAATGTACATCAAGTGCTCTAAATAGGAATTATGATGCCAAAAATAACAAATTTTAAGACAAGAAGCAATTATTGTGCCCCACCCCGTTCGTCATCCAGAGCACGGCAAGGGCACTTTCAAGGGCTGCTCGAGACAACGGGGAGCGTTACGTTTTATTTGATCTGCTCATGCCTTATTTTATCCTCTACTGCTTTTGAGCCAGCTACAGCGGCGTCAAACGCCACTGATAAATCCACACTTTCAATGACACTGGCTTATAATAATCGCGGTGTGAACGCCGCCGCCAGAAATAAGCCTGTTAATCGCGGTGTAAATACCAGAGACCGCGGTGTAAATAGAGGATTGAATGTCGGTAACGATGCAGGGGTTAACGCAAACCCAGCCGTTAATAATCGAACGGTTGCTCCACCCGTGAACGAATATAATACTTACTATGGAGGTGGCGCTTACAATAATGCTGCTGCCGCCGCTGCTGCTGCTGCTGCTATAGCAGTCCCAGGAACATACTGTTCAAGACAATGCGTTGCCAACAATATTGCACCCAGTTGGACCACGTACTGCCTTATGTATTGTCCTTAAATATACGGAGCCCCATCATATGATTTCAAACCAAACCTAATGGCACGCTTAAAGCACCAAATTGCAGATCGTCTAATATAGAATCGAGTGGATACTCACCCGTCAATTCCAATGCGGTATAATCTGTTCCACCTTGATAAAGAAAAACAGGGTCTGTTTGTTTTAAAAATTCCGAACTAAAAAGATGAACCGCATTCATGCTTTTATCATCTCGAGCAGCAATAACAATAATAGGAACACGTAAAATTTCTGAAAGCGTATTAATATGAAATAATCCAGCATATAAATTTTGGTACGTTCCTCGACGTAAATCAAATGACTTAAATTTTTTGGCGTGTTCTTCAACGCTTCTCAAATCGTTATTAAAAAAAATCGTATATTCGCTTGGATTTTTTAACATTTCACGCGCAATAATGACACGCATCACGATATCATCAATTGGTCTATGATGAAGTCTTCTCGCCACATTAAAGCCAATAAAAAAACTATTATCTCCGGGAAGAATATCAATCGATCTTAACCCTCGAAAATGAGGGGTTGCTACTTTCTTTTGAGAAAAAAATAAGGATCGCCCCTGCTCTGAAAAGGTTGATGATGTTTCATCAGAGTCCGATGAAGTGTCTCGCCGGGCAGCCTCTCTGATGAGATCTCGTTCTAAACAACCTACTAATTTTTTTAATGCGGGATTTTTTAAATAAACTTCAAGTATCGTCCCTTTACAATTATTTTTGTGCTCATAATATAATTCTAGTGTGGTATGAAAACGAGGATTACCATGGAGGACTTCTAAAAAAAACGAGGTCGAATCGATACGATGATGATAATCCTCTTGTTGAGCTCTCTCACACCCCTGAGCCTTTTCTTTAAGTGCATGTAGATAGTGTGTTAATTGTATTTTAGCAATCAAAAAATCATCCAGCTCATCTTCTACAAGCGCTAAATTGTTTAGCGCAACCTCACTCACGATATGTTTTTTTATTTCTGTTAACTTTTCTGTGCTCGCCCACCGCGTTAAAGAATGTCTAAAGCAACCTAAAGTGCGTGAAAAATCAACTATCCCTCGAGCATCTGCGATATGTATTAAAAGCGTCAAGCCCTCTGAGGGCCTAAGTAATGAGAGCAATTTAGATAAAGGCGTCATATCAGACAAGACATCTGATTCTGTACTTAAAATTTCCGGTAAATAGGGCACCAATGAATTTAATATTTCAAAGCGTTTAACTGAAGCCAGAGTTTCAACTTGATGTAAAAAACCTCTACTTTTATGGACAATATTTAACCTAAGCAATTGTTTTGTATCAGGTAAAGCAGCCAATGCATCTTTGATCTGACTCATCCAGTTTAATGTTTTTAACATACTAAAACAGTGGCTTTGTTTCTCCTCCACAGTGAATGCTGCAATTGATCCTGCAAAGATTTTTTCTACCACACTCGATTCAAAAAAACTTTGCATTGATATGAAAATTTCTACATATAGACTGGCCCGTTCACCATAAGTAAAATTCGAACCTTTTGAAAAAATCAGTTCTTTTAGTGTATTTTGTTCAATCATTTGTATGGAGATATAACGAGAAAAATGCTCTAACACTTCTTGTTCTAATCCGTTAATAAACAGTTGTGCTTCTGTAGACTGAGCGACTTCTACAAAAGCACTTACATGTTTAAATAAATCAGAATTATTGTGCTTAGTTTTCATTAAGAAGCCAGCATGTAGATGAGTTATTTTTCAGTATATTGTGAACCATACAGCTAATCAATATAGACTATATTTGAAAAATATCAGACCGTCATCCGCCATGTTGTGCCGTCTTTAGCATCTTCTATTTCAACGCCTTCGGATAATAAAAGAGACCGAATTTCATCTGCTCGATTAAAATCACGAATCTGTCTTGCCCTCAATCGTTCATTGATTAAATTTTCGATTCGCGTCACAGCCTCAGCGGATACCCCTGATTTTAAAAATAGCTCTGGAGCTGCTTGTAATATACCTAAGATTTTACCCAAATGAATTAAGGTTGAAACCAGCACAGCATCATTTGTTTTATTAATGTCATGACTCAACTCAAATAAAACAGATAAGGCAACAGGCGTATTAAAATCATCATTCATCGCATCATCAAAGCGTTTTATCCAAGGTTGACTCAGTTCAGTGGACTGAGTACGCCCTCGCATTGACTGATATAAGCGCATTAAGGCTTTACCCGCAAGCAATATGGTGTCGTCTGAATAATTTAATGGGCTGCGATAATGGCTACTTAATAAGAAATAACGCACAACTTCTGGATGATGCTTTTTTAACACATCACTAATTGTAAAAAAATTACCCAATGATTTTGACATTTTTTCATGATTAACCTGAAGCATACCCACATGCAACCAGTAATTAGCAAAAGGATGTCCTGTTGAGCCTTCACTTTGGGCAATTTCATTTTCATGATGAGGAAATTGCAGATCAAGGCCGCCACCATGTAAATCAAATTGAGCGCCCAACTCACCCATTGCCATTGCAGAACACTCAATGTGCCATCCTGGTCGCCCCTCACCCCAAGGAGATGACCAACTCGGCTCTCCCGGTTTAACCTTTTTCCACAACACAAAATCCATAGGTGAGCGCTTGCTCTCAACAACCTCTATGCGTGCTCCAGACATTAATGCATTGAGGTCTTGTTGTGATAATGCCCCATAAGCAGGAAAACTAGATACATCGTAGCAAACATCACCATCGTCACTCACATACGCTTTGTTTTTCTCTAAAAGTGAGCTGATTAGATCAATAATTTTATCAATATACGCGGTTGCTCTAGGCTCTGCATCAGGCTCAAGACAATTGAGTGCACTTGTGTCTGCATGCATACTTGCAATAAATTCGGCTGTCAGTGCATCAATTGATACAGCCCGTTCAATTGCACGATTAATTATTTTATCGTCAATATCAGTGATATTACGTACAAATTTAACGTTATATCCACTCGCGCGTAAAAACCGAACAATCACATCAAAAGAGACCATGGAGCGTGCATGACCTAAATGACAGTGGTCATAAACAGTTATCCCACAAACGTAAAGACCAATATGTCCTTCCACGATAGATTTAAACTGTTCTTTTTGTCGTGTTAAGGAGTTATATAGCATTAACATGGTTTTTTTCCCCACGTGTCTTTTAAATCAACAACACGATGATACGCAGTGGCAACATCATCTTTCACTTCATGAACACAATAATACCCAAGCCGCTCAAATTGAAGCGTTGTGCCAATCGGGGCATCTCGCATTGATGGCTCAACAAATCCATGTTGAATCGATAAAGAATCCTGATTTAAAAACTGCATAAAATCTTCTTCACGCGCAGGATTTTCATCATTAAATAAACGATCGTACTGATAAATAGTGATAGGATGCGCCTCATTTGCTGATAACCAATGAATGACCCCTTTTACTTTTCTATCCGGTGGGTTTTTACCAAGGGTATTTTCATCATAAGTACATCGAAGCTCTATCACTTCTCCAGCAGAATCTTTGATCACATCAACACATCGAATCACATAAGCATGTCGTAGACGGACTTCTGAACCTGGTGATAAACGAAAATATTGTTTCGTCGGCTCTAACATAAAATCGCTTTGTTCAATGTATAACACTTTTGAGAAGGGCAAATCACGACTTCCAGCATCAGGATTTTGTGGATGAAAAGCTGCATTTAACCATTCAACCTTATCCGATGGATAATTCTCAATCACTACTTTAAGGGGGGACAAAACAGATAAGGCCCTATTCGCTGTCGTATTTAGCGTATCACGTACACAAGACTCAAAAATAGACATATCAATCACAGAGTCACTTCTTGAAATACTGATCATTTCACAAAATTGTCGAATAGCCGCTGGAGGATATCCTCGTTTACGCATACCCCGTAATGTTGGCAACCTGGGATCATCCCAACCACTGACCGCACCAGACTCAACCAATTCCCTGAGCTTACGTTTACTTGTAATCGTATGAGATAAATTTAAACGAGCAAACTCTGTTTGCACAGGTTTTGCAGGTAACGGAATATGTTCAATAAACCAATCATAGAGTGGGCGATGATCTTGAAATTCGAGGGTACACAACGAATGCGTAATTTTTTCAAGTGCATCAGAAATAGGATGAGCGTAATCATACATTGGATAAATACACCAATCATTTCCTGTTCGCTGATGAGCAACATGACGTATACGATATAAAACTGGATCACGCATATTAATGTTTCCAGACTGCATATCGATTTTTGCGCGTAAAACATGAGCCCCATCAGGGTATTCACCTGCCTTCATTCCGTTGAATAAATCCAAGTTCTCTTTAATCGAGCGTTCACGGTAAGGGCTATCTTTACCCACTGTTTTTAAGGTGCCTCGATATTCTCGAATGTCGTCCATGCTTAAACTATCAACATAAGCCAACCCCTGTTGAATAAGATAAATCGCATATTGGAAGAGTGCATCGTAGTAATCAGACGAATGCGTCATGGCACACCAATCAAATCCTAACCACTTCACATCATCAATAATGGCGCGAACATACTCGTCTTCTTCTTTCGTTGGATTCGTATCATCAAAACGCAAATAACATGATCCTGAAAACTCTTCGGCTAATCCAAAATTAAGACAAATAGATTTTGCATGGCCAATATGTAGATATCCATTGGGCTCAGGCGGAAAACGAGTAATCACTTGTTTGTGCTTTCCTGAATCTAAATCCTCACGAATCAACTGACGAATAAAATGATTCGGTCGCTCATTCAGCGTTGTTTCACTCATACGCACTCCCAAAAAACAAAGGTCCAAAATTTGGAGAAATCATACTGAACTCTTCGGGATAACTCACACCGACCAAGTACAGCCCATAAGGTGGCGCCGTTTCAGCGCCCAAACGCCTGTCCTTTGCTAACAAAACCTCATCAATCCAACCAATAGGCTGACGGCCCGTTCCTATGGCCATCAAAACACCAGCAATGTTACGCACCATATGATGGAGAAACGCATTTGCGGTAATATCCATGATGACAAAATTCTCTTGTCTTGAGACGCGTATAGAATGTACACGTCTTATCGGTGTTTTAGATTGACATTCTACTGCTCTAAACGATGTAAAGTCATGCTCACCAACCAATGATTGAGCCGCTTTATCCATCGAATGATGATTCAATTGGTGGTATTGCCAGGTTACATTGCATCTTAACAATCCTGGCCGAATCGGAGCATTATAAATCACGTAACGATATTGTCTTGTTTGCGCAGAAAACCGTGCATGAAAGTGATCGGGCATTTCACGTACCCATTTTACACAAACATCTTTAGGTAAAAATGAATTAGCGCCATGCATCCAGCCCCTGATACTTCTTGTTTTATCCGCATCAAAGTGAATCACTTGATGCGTGGCGTGCACACCAGTATCTGTACGACCGGCACAAACAACACTGACAGGATGATCTGCAACTTTAGATAAAGCATATACAACAGCAGACTCCACTGTTCTTAATCCTGTTTGAGCCTGCCAGCCATGATATTGACTACCATCATACTCAACCACCAAGGCTATACGCATGTTGTTCCAGATAATTTTCCAAAGAAAGAAATGTATATCAAGCAGCTTAATTTGTCCAGATTGCCATAGATCATAGTGCCGGATAGATGACTTGATGAACAGGTAAGCGCGCTATAACTATAGATTAAGGTGTGTTTTTTTGATATCTTCTATCCATGACTGCATCCCTATTGAATGGAAAACATCTTGCTCAAACACTGGAGCAAGCGCTTGCGCAAAAAATAATTGAGCTTGAACGTCAAACGACCATTAAACCTGGCCTTGCTGTAATCTGCATAGGTGAAAACAAAGCATCTCAAATTTATGTTGCGCATAAACGTAAAGGCTGTGCTCGTGTTGGTATTGAATCATTCGCCTACGACCTGCCACACAACACAACAGAGCAACATTTACTGCAACTTATCGAACAGTTAAACCAAAACTCATCTATTCACGGTATTTTAGTTCAATTACCCCTTCCCCAACACATCAACACCAAGAACATCATCGAAGCCATTGATTACACCAAAGATGTGGACGGCTTTCATCCATACAATCTTGGGCGACTTGCTCAGGGCTCCCCCTTACTTCGACCCTGCACACCCTTTGGCATAATAAAATTATTAGAACATTATGAACTTGCCATTGAAGGCCAACATGCCGTAATCATTGGTGCATCTAATATTGTTGGTCGACCGATGGCACTTGAATTCCTACTCAAAAAGGCAACCGTTACTGTATGCCACAGCGCGACAAAAAAACTAGAAGATCTTGTGCGTTGCGCAGATCTTTTGGTTGTGGCCACAGGGGTGTATAATCTAATTCACCCGGAATGGCTTAATAAAAATCAAACTGTCATTGACGTTGGGATGCACAGAAACAGCGAAGGCCTTGTCCACGGAGACATCAACTTTAGCCAGGCACAAGAAAACGTCGCTTACATTACACCTGTACCAGGTGGTGTTGGACCAATGACCATCTACACGCTGCTAGAAAATACCGTCAATGCAGCCTATCGCTGAAATTCATCCCAATCAAAACTGTCCTCAATATCATCAAAATCTTCAATTTCCTTCATTAAGCGTCTCATCTCCATTTTATCCTCAATTTTACGACGGACTTTTCTTTTCTGAGCGCGTTCTTCTACACTTTCTTCATCTACAGGTTCAAAAAAACCTTGTTGTTCATGTTGATACTGCTTATTACGATTCATTTTTTACTCCATTTGTATTAATAGAACATTATCAGTATAGACAATTTTTAGAAACACATATAAAAGTAACTCCCCACCCCATACATCATCCCAAGCACAGCGAAGACGCTTAGAATGCTGTGCAATGCCCACAATACATGAGACCTATGGTCGCAAATTGATGACGCGAAATATATTCTAAAAACAAACAATGTAAGCAACTAAAAATCATTTTGATTCCTGCTTTTTCGTATAGGTTTCTTTATTATGATGATTTTAGTATAATAAAGCCCTGTACAAAAATAAATGAGTCATCGCATTGAAGGTAAAATCGTTTCTGTTCAGTGGGTTAGTGGTGATAATGACTTTCTTTACCTGTCACCCGATGTGTTATGCAAAGACTGAACAAAATGTCTGGGATGTTTTACGTACAGAATTTAAACTTGACCATGAGTTAAACCAACCAGAAGTTCAAACGCAATTAAGATGGATCATTTCTCATCCCAGTTATATCAATCAACTTTCACGAGCAGAACCCTATATTTATCATATTGTAACGGAAATTAAAAAGAGAAAACTGCCGGGTGAAATCGCATTAGTTCCTATGATTGAAAGTTCATTTGACCCTTTTGCATACTCAGGTGCAGGCGCTGCTGGGCTTTGGCAGCTCATGCCAGGTACAGGAACGGATCTTGGCTTAAAACGAGACTGGTGGTTTGATGCGCGCAGGAGCATTGGCCCATCAACCGATGCAGCACTTAATTATTTGGCTTATTTAAATAAATTCTTTAATGGGAATTGGATTTTGGCTTTTGCAGCTTACGACTCGGGTGAAGGAACAATGGCCAGAATCATTAAAAACAGTGGGCAATCCGGGAAGAAAGTCAATTTTTGGTCTTTGCATGTTCCACAAGAAACAAAAGCATATATTCCTCGACTTCTGGCATTGGCTGAAGTCCTTCAAAATCCAAACCGTTACCATATTGTTCTTCCCAATATACCTCACTCACCTTATTTTGAAGAAGTAAACATTGGCAGTCAGATTGATCTAAGCCATGCTGCAAAATTAGCCGGTATTTCCTACCAGGACTTAATCAAACTTAATCCAGGCTATAATCGTTGGGCGACAGCCCCCTACAGACCCTATAAATTGCTTATTCCTGCAAACAAAGTCGATGATTTTAGTCGGAATTTAGCAAACGTACCAGAAGAAGACCGGGTAAGTTGGAAACGTCACCAGGTAAGTGCAGGAGATAATTTGAGCATTATTGCGCATCAATATCATACGACCATCAACCTGATTAAAGAATTAAATCAAATGAAGTCAAATAAAGTATCGAGAGGACAATATGTTCTCATTCCAACCAAAAAGCCCACTCAACTTCACGCTCGAAAAAGCACACCCCATGAGAATAAATCAACACAACATTTTACAGCAATTAAAAAATACAAAGTCATTCATATTGTTCAAAATAAAGATACTTATGAGGCGTTACAAAAGATATATCATATCACTACAGCAGAAATTCAACAGTGGAATAATTTGCCCGCGCATGGCTCATTACCCAAAGGTAAACAACTCATTATTTGGAGAAACACTACACCGAATACCTATCAAATAGAATCTGGGGACACCCTAAGCGATATTGCTAAAGCGCAACACTTACCACTGAAGCGCCTCATTGCTTTAAATCCAGAGCTCAAAAATCACGCGCTTAAACCGGGTGCTCTGATTAAACTCAGAGGTTAACCAGTTGATTTTAATGCCTCAATACGTTATAACATATTAAAAAATAACGAGGTTTTGAATGAACATAATTAATATTTCCTTTGAGGAACCCCTTATACTTACAATCGATGGTTCTCTTGTTCACGTTGTTGCATTTAAAACGGCAGAACATGGAAATATTAAATTTGGTGTTGAAGCGCCACGCTCCATCAACGTTCATCGAGAAGAAGTATTTCTTGCTATAAAAAAGCAACAAGCTGAAACTGCATCGGTTGATTAAATGAATTGGGTCTATAATTTTTATGCAGCTATTGTTTTAGTTGTATTATCCTTAATAGCACTTGTCTATAATGAGTTTGGATCAAATTACCCTGGAAACTTCTATTATTTTCCTGCACCACTGGTCATAGAGCTTAACCTCCTCCTTTTTTTCATAGGCTTCTATATCCTTCTCGGGCCTACAAACAAATTTACCCTCCGAACTAAAGAGTTTTCAATCTATATTCCGCTCATAGCCTGTATAATATTAGCAACCAATGCTGTTCAATATACGCCATTTGAACCCGTTGACCCCTATCTCCTTGCGTTTGATAAGTTTTTTAATATTGATATGCATATGCTCTTACAATGGACTCAAAATCACCCCCTGCTTAATACGATACTTGAGACGATTTACATTTCTTTAAGCTATCAGATAGGTTGGTTACCCCCACTTTTAATCATGATGGGGTATCATAAGCTCATCAGAGAACATGTTTTTTTGATGCTTGTCACAAGCACCATTGGCTTTAGTATCTATTACTTTTTTCCAAGCACGGCACCTGCAAGCATAATAGACAGCAACCTTTTCAACGAGATGCAGAAAGCAACGGGGCTTAAGTTTTATCAATTGCATCACTATATTCAGCCAACCACTGATGAGGGAGGCATGATTTCGCTCCCTTCATTTCATATCATTTGGGCCTGGCTTTGCGTATATCTAATCCGTAACTGGCCAATCGCCTGCTCATTATTAGCCATGATTAATATCATACTGGTTATATCAACCATACTTCTAGGTTGGCACTATGTTATTGATATTTTAGGCAGTCTTGTTACCATTGTTTTAGGACATGGCTTGTATCATTATGCAAATACAAAGTCCAAACCAGTGGAAGAGTTTTCTCTCCTAACCTCATGCGAAAGGGCAACATGAAAAAAAATGACACTTTGCAGCGTTTTCTGTTTGAAAACAACCATATTCGCGGTGAAATCATTCATTTAGAAGAAGTCTATCAAACCATTTTATCTCAACGCCCCTACCCAACCATGGTCAAACATCTTTTAGGCGAAGCATTAGCTGCCTGTGTTTTACTTGCTGGGAGCATAAAATTTAAAGGGGAAATCTATTTACAATTTCAGGGAGATGAGCGTTTACCGCTTTTACTGATTCAATGCACGGATGACTTGCATTTGCGTGGTTTTGCAAAATTTAAAGAAGAATCGGGAGAAACAATCAATTACAATGAGGCCTTTCTCAATGGGCATATGACGCTCGTCATCAACCAGGACAATCAAACCCAAACGTATCAAAGTGTTGTCCCGATTAAATCAATCTCCATGAGTGAAAATATAATAAGTTATTTTGCTCAATCAGAGCAAATTTCTACAATGGTTTGGCTTGCAACCAATGAATATCAAGCGGGTGGTATGTTATTGCAGTTAATGCCTGACCAAAACTCAATAGAGCGTGAACAGTTTTGGGAATATGCTGTACAACTGGGTCAAACAGTCCGTAATGATGAACTCTTAACACTCGATAATGAAACCCTACTACATCGGCTATATCATGAGTCAGAGCTTCGATTATTTCCAGCCAGGCGTGTTACTCATCGTTGTCGGTGCACGCAAGACAAAATGAAACAAATTCTTATCACCATTGGCGAATCTGAAGTTAAATCGATTATTGAAGAACAAGGCGCTGTGACCATATCTTGTGATTTTTGTCAAAAAGCATATAGTTTTGACCCCATTGATATTACATTGCTATTTAAAGCGTAAATATCACGTTACCAAATAATCTTGCAGGACAGACGACTTGATGAACAGGTAAGCGCGATCTGTCTGAGATAGCTCGGTAACGCATACGGTTAACGTCCACGTTAGCGTATTACAAGGTCTTTTTAATGTGTCCATCCCTACGGTATTAACACGTTGCCAAAAGCTGCAATGCCTGCCTGATTAATTGCTCGGCTGTTTTTTGCCCATCATCAATTTTATGTATGACTTTAGTTGCCTCTTGAGATTTGTATCCTAGTGCCTCTAATGCTTGTATGGCTTCGAATTGATCCTGTAAACGATGGTCGCTGTTTGATTTATAAGCACCATCTGCCACTTGATTTAAACTGTCTTTCATTTCAACAACCAATCGTTCCGCTGTTTTTTTACCAATCCCCGGAAGCCTCGTCAATAACGTTGTATTTTTTTCACGAATACACTGGATAAATTCAGCAGGAGAAATACTCGATAAAATGGCCATAGCAACTTTAGGACCGACGCCATTCACTTTAATCAAGGCTCTGAACAACGAGCGTTCTTGTTTTTCTAAGAAACCATATAATAAAAATGCATCTTCACGAACAATTGTATGAATGAATAACGCTATCTCTCCTGAGAGCAATTCTAATTGAAAAAAAGTAGATAACGATGTTTCAACGTCGTAACCAACCCCATTGACATTGATAACCAATTTTCCCGGCTGCTCATTATCCAAAAGTTTCCCAGAAAGCCATCCTATCATGATCAGTTGCTCCCCAATACTTTACGTTTTAACATAAGATTTTTACGAACATAACTATGACAAACCGCTGCTGCCAATGCATCTGATGCATCGGTTTTAGGGGGATGAGATAGCATCAAAACACGCATAATCATCGCTTTGACTTGATCTTTTTCTGCAGCGCCATATCCAACCACAGACTGCTTAATTTCACGAGGAGAATACTCCGACACAAGGATACGATGCGAAGCACAAGCAACCATCGCGGCACCTCGTGCATGCCCTAATTTAAGCGCCGTGCTCGGATTTTGATGAAAAAATACGTTCTCTATTGCAACCTCATTTGGCTTATATGTTTCCATGAGCTCACAGATCCCATCAAAAATTTCAAGCAACCGCTGACTTAATTGACCGTCAGTGGTTCGAATACAGCCACTATCAAGGTAAACTAACGTTGATCCCGTATCTTTAACCAATCCATAACCCGTAATACGCGAACCTGGATCTATCCCTAGAATAACAGTCAAATTAAGCTCCTGGTTTACTGGCTCCGGGGTGAGATTCTTTCATTATAAATAACACAACCATTAAACTCATAAAATAACACAAAGGCATAACCATCAGCGCATTTTGATAACTCTCAATAGGATATGATGACACGCCATTGACTACAACGGATGATGCGCTCCTATGAAGCATAACGCCAACCAATGGTTGGAAAATTGCGCCACCCAATACAACCGATAAATTATTAAAGCCGGATGCTGTTCCAACTAAATGTTCAGGATTATTTTCTTTCACCACGGCAAAACTCACCGTTTGACCTCCTGCACCTATCCCAAGTAAAAAGAGAACAAAATACATTGAGTAGGCAGACAAATTCGGCATATAAAGCAACATCACCGTTGCAGAAAGACCAAAAACAGAGCTTAAAGCCAATGCAATACGTCGACTTGAACATCTGTCACTAAACCAACCCAAAAGTGGACTGCCAATACCAATCCCTAGCCATGTCATACTGCACATACCTGAGGCCAGCAATACAGATATATGATATTTCTCTTGCAAAAATGGAACGCCCCACAAAGCAGAAAACACAGCGATTGGCGCCCATATACAAAAGGCATAAGCTCCAGTTATCCACGTATAGCCATGTTTACACACTTCTAATAAACGCCGCCACTCATCACGAAAACGTGTTTTGGGGGCTGCTTGTGTCGATTGATGCGGATAATCGCGAATACAAAACCACAAAAAGATCGCAAGCAATACACCAACGACGGCAAGAATAAAGCTCGCTTCACGCCAACCCACTGCATTAATAAGCGAAGCCAAGGGGACCTCACCAAACATAGCGCCAACAGAACTCATCGCCTGTGCAACACCCGCTAAAATTGCAAAATATCGAGGAGGAAACCACCGAGAAACCAAAACCAAAACACCAATAAATGAAAAAGCTGAGCCAACACCAATAAGAAAACGGCCAATCGACGCAGTGACTACGCTTTCAGTGGATGCAAAAAAGAAAGAACCCAGCGCGCAGAAAAGCAAGGCTGCTGTCATTAACTTACGAGGGCCATATCGATCAAATAATACCCCTGCTGGAAGCTGCATAGGTGCATATGCATAAAAATAAAATGCTGAGATAATACCAAAACCTTCAGCAGTAACATGAAAAGTTTGCATCATGGGCGCAGCCATAACACCAGGAGCCACTTGTAACACAAATTCATAGAGGTAGAAGGATGCCGCTAAAAAAAATATAAAGTATGCCTTAGCTAAGCTATGTGTTTGCACAACATTATTGCTCATAATTATATCACTCCATGAACGCAAAAAGATGATTACAACGCAATAGAAAGCGTCTTGTCAATCTCATTTAATAAAAACGCTAAACGACACCCCGCCAAGGATAAGCGCTCATCCGTTAACTCCTTAACCATCGTTTGATATAATCGTGTGGGTCGATGTTTTTTTAAAGGTGAATATGCCTTTGATTTTGCAATCAGATAAGATTCTTCAATCCATCCTTGTGGCTCAAATTTAACAGATAAGTCATGACACGGCCATTGTTTTTCAAGATCATGCGCTTTATTTTTAATCGCCAATGTCATTGATCTTTTTGATTTAACAAGTAGCGATCCGCCCCCTCTGTCCCAGTAAGCATGTAAATTTTTAGCGACACCATTTTTCTGCAAATAAAATTGATTTCCGCCTTTATCTCCATTGGGATATTTTTTACTTATCCGTGTTGCTGCATGCAATGGTTGATGAACATCTCCAACCACATGCAGCAAAATACGTAAAGAAATCGCTCGCTCAGTTGGCGAAACATTATTCTCCAACAAGACAGCACGAGATTGCTCAATAGCAATTAAAGCATTCATCAAAGCAGGTTTATGTGCTCTCAAAAGAGGAAAAATATGCTCTGAAAATGGAATGTCAATATAATGCATGTGATCAAAGCGACCACGGTAGGCTCTACGACAAGCATCAAGCCAACATGCTGCATCTAAAAGAGAGGCCTGACCTTCTTTATTGCCTTGCACCTGATTATAATCATTAAAGCGTTGAATAGCATGCGGCGTCATATTATCAAGCGCAATTTGCATAATAATACGATGCCCCATGGCATTCCAGCTGAGTGAGGGCGCAGCATAAGCCATCAATAGAAAGACAAGCCAACTTCGGATGTTCATCCTAGAAATGGCGACCAAGCAGGCTCTTGAATATCTCCATCACGTGGTGGTAAACGCTGACTAACTCGACCATCTAAAGACACAAGTCCCAACATGCCTTTATCTTGATATCGTGTTGCATAAATAACCATCCTACCATTTGGAGAAATCGACGGCGATTCATCCATTGGCGAGTTTGTTAGTGGCAAAATACCGCCATGAACAAGATCTTGTACGCCAATATTAAATGATCCTTCCTCTCGATGTAACATCACTACATTTTGTTTATTGGGCGTATACGATGCTCGTGCATTGTAATTACCATCATAAGTGATTCGCGATACTTTGCCATCAGCAAGCGTAAGTGAATAAATTTGAGGTGAACCACCACGACCTGAGGTAAATAATATTGAACGTCCATCCGGTGAAAATCGTGGCTCTGTATCAATCGCATTACCAAAGGTTAATTGCTTCATTGCGCCTGAAGACAGATCAACGGTATAAATTTTTGCGTTTCCACCTTTGGATAAAACAACAGCCAATTGTCGCCCATCAGGTGACCATGCAGGTGCGCCATTAATACCAGGAAAATCAGTTAATAAACGTCTTTGGCCGGTTGCAACAGCTACTGTAAAAATTTGAGCACGTTTCTTTTCAAACGAAACATAAGCGATTTGACGACCATCAGGTGACCATGAAGGCGACATGATGGGATCGGTTGATACTAATAAACGCTGAGGATTACTTCCATCAACTTCAGCTATCTCTAAAAAGTAACGTGCATTGCCACCCAAACGTTGAACAAGAATATAAGCAACACGTGTTGAAAATATCCCTCGTTCGCCGGTTAATTTTTCATAAACTTCATCACTGATATGATGAGCAAGTGATCTTAATTGATTTGAACTGACGGTGTAGTCTTTTGCAAGTAACAAACGTCCTTTGGCAGCTGCATCGGCAAGTTCAAAATGTACTGTATAACGCCCGCCTCCTGACGCATTGAGTTGTCCTGTCAAAACACTGTCCGCTCCTAAGCTTTTCCATGCGTCTATATTCGTGTTGGCACGCAAGGGATTGATGAGCCTAAATTGGCCCGAGAGCTTTAAGTCGTTATTAATCACCTCATTCATGCTCTGTGCTTCTGATGAATACCCAAATGAATTAATCCCAATGGGTAAAGCCGCATTTATTCCTTGGGTTAACTCTAAATCCAGAGAAAATGCGCTGCTTGAAATCAGGCATAAAAAAACAATAAATAATCTAACCATTACAGGTTACCCCCTCACATTTTCTGGTCGAACCGTCAAACTAATTTCACGGAATATATTAAACGTAGCCATATCGCTTGGAACAGGTAACGGTGAGGCCTTATAGATAGCCGACTGCGCTGAACGGTCTAGAATGGAATCTCCACTGCTACGTAACAAACTTACATCAAGAACCGTCCCATTAGGTGCCAAACGAATTCTGAACTGGCTTGATAAGCGTCTGTCAACATTGTCTGGTAGAATCCACTGTTGACTAATGGCGTTAATAATCAGCGCCTTATATTTATCTACAACGCCTGCAATACGTGCTTTATCTGCATTATTCTGCGCGGCTTGCTGCATAGCTGCTTGTTGCTCTTTTAATTTTATCTCCCGTGCTTTCGCCAGTCGCTCTTCCATTTCTCGACCTGCTGCTGCAACTTTTAGAGCATCCTGCTGTTTTTGTAGTTTTTTCTGTTCATCTTTCATCTCTGCCAAACGTTTTTCTTCAGCGATTTTTTGCTGGGCTAACTGCTTTAACTTTTCCTGTTCTGCAGCGGCCTCTTTTTTACGGGCAATGGCAAGTTTTGCAGATTCTGCCTTTAAGTTTTCAAGATGCTTTTGCTCCAGAATACGCTGCTTTCGAGCGGCCTCTGCCTGTAATGTTAACTGTTTTTGTCTACTTGTTTCTACAGCGCGCGCATGGTCTCGTTCAGCTTGTAATTGCTTCACTTTTGCCATAACCTCTTCAGAACTAACAGAGACAGCTTTAATTGCTTTCTCTTCTGGCTTGACCGCAAGATCCATAGACCGCGGCGCTTCATTTCGTGACTCAGCTTTCAAGACCGGACGCTCCGTAGAGGTCTCCATCATTAACAAAATAGCCAAGAATAGATGTAACATGAGCGCTGCGATAAAAGCTGTTTTATAATTTAACGAGTTAATCATGCCTGATCCCCATCAACGGTGGTCGAGTCTGTCATCAGTCCAACCTGTTCAGCACCAGCCTGTTTTAATAAACCCATTGCACCAACAACTTTACCATAAGCCACGCCTTGATCACCTTTAACGAGAACATTGAGCTTTTCACCGGCTTGTTGGGCCAAAGCAAGTTCGGCAGCAACACGTACCATCAAGGTTTGTGAGTCAATGGGAGCATCTGGATTGGTATGAATATTTAAAAAATAAGACCCTTCTCTATCTACAGAAACAATAATCGGCTCTCTATCGGTTGATTTAAGTGTTTCACTTACAGCTTTTGGTAAATCAACGGTTACACCTTGCGTCAGCATAGGTGCAGTTATCATAAAAATAACAAGTAAAACCAGCATCACATCAATATAAGGCACAACATTGATTTCTGACATTGGACGCGCGCGAACTGATTTTTTTCTGAGCATAGAAATTACCCTTTAATAGATGAAGCACTTTGTTGGGTGATAAGCGATACGAATTCATCCTGAAAGAGATCATAACGACTCAGGAGTGAATTTGCACGCGTACTGTATCGATTAAAAGCAATAACAGCTGGAATCGCAGTAAATAAACCGAGTGCTGTCGCAACCAATGCTTCGGAAATACCCGGTGCAACCATGGCAATGGTTGCTTGTTGTGCTTGGCTTAAGGCCTGAAACGAGGTCATAATCCCCCAAACAGTTCCAAATAAACCAACATACGGCGCAATTGATCCGACAGAAGCAAACCACGATAAATGTTGCTCCAAACCCTCGGCTTCTTTTAAATGATTAATTTGCATCACACGCTGTATGGATTCAAGCGCAATTTCAGCTTGATTACGTACCCGAATAAATTCTTTGAAGCCAGCATGAAAAATTGATGCCAAACCTTGACGTGATTCAAGATTATTATCAATATCTGCATACAAAACACTCAGATCAGACGAATCCCAAAATCTGCGTGTAAAACTATCGTACGCGTCTTTTTTTTGTCTAAAATACCACGCGCGTTGGATAATTAAAGTCCAAGAAATCACTGACGCTATTAATAAAAGAAGCATAACCGATTTCACAACAAAACCTGCTTGCAAAAAATAACTCAATACACCTGCATGATTTTCCATATTATTTTCCTCTTAATTTAATCATTAACAACGGGCGATATTCCAAAATGACGATAAGCCAATTCAGTTGCTATCCGTCCTCTAGGTGTGCGCATTAAATAGCCCTGCTGAATGAGGTAAGGTTCAATCACATCTTCAATTGTTGCCTTTTCCTCTCCAATCGCTGCGGCCATACTGTCAACACCAACCGGCCCCCCCATAAAACGTTGAATCACAGCCAATAATAATTTTCTATCCATGATGTCAAACCCATGATCATCGACTTGTAAACTATCTAAAGCATATTTGGCAATTTGATCCGTAATAGTACCATCACCTTTTATATCCGCGTAATCTCGAACACGACGCAGCAATCGATTTGCAATACGGGGTGTTCCTCGCGAGCGTTTGGCTATTTCGAGAGCACCCGACTCCTCGATCTTGACCTTAAATAAACTTGCCGAACGCGTTACAATGCTCAATAAATCTTTTACATCATAAAACTCAAGCCGCTGAACAATCCCAAACCTATCGCGTAAAGGTGAGGTTAAAGAACCCGCGCGCGTTGTTGCACCAACCAGCGTAAAAGGTGGTAACTCAAGTTTAATTGAGCGTGCACCAGGCCCCTCGCCGATCATAATGTCGAGTTTATAATCTTCCATTGCAGGATACAAAATTTCTTCAATTACAGGACTTAAACGATGAATTTCATCAATAAATAGGACGTCATTTTCTTGAAGGTTAGTTAAAATAGCAGCGACATCTCCCGCTCGTTCCAAAACAGGACCAGATGTTTGCTTTAAGTTAACCCCAAGCTCATGAGAAATGATATTTGCAAGGGTTGTTTTGCCAAGCCCAGGCGGACCAAAAATTAACACATGGTCCAATGCTTCTTTCCGTTTAAGTGCGGCATCTATAAAAATTCTCATTTGAGAACGCACATGATTTTGACCAATATACTCATCAAGACGAAGCGGACGTATTGCCCGATCAAACGCCTCCTCTGAAGCAATGGGTTGCATGCTGATTAAACGATCACTTTCTAACATAGCGTTGCAAATAAACCAGATAAAGATTTTTCAATAATATCACAAGCAATGCTTGATGTTACACATAAAAGAATTACACCATACGAAATTATCCAATAACACAACAAACCGATCCATCTTCAACAGCATCAGTTTTGCTCGAAGGCAAAGTAAACGGTGACTTTGTAAATAAAGTATTCCGATTTGATATTAAAAATTCATTATGTAAATACCGTGTCGCGCCTGCTTGTAAAACAACAACCATCACTAATTCGCGTAATAATAAAGGAAGTGCAATATAAAAAGCGATATTTTTTAAGCAGTCATGGCATTCAATACCGCTGTTTTCCAAATTTTATCCCAATCATTCGATCCGATAGCTGCTCTTAATTGTAACAATGGATCTAATCCTTCTCTTGACCAACGCATGTGCTGTTGTCCTTT
>CANNJI010000031.1 GCA_947504875.1 Legionellaceae bacterium | reverse complement strand
TACAGATTTCATGCTGATGCTTTCCATTGAGTAAAGCTCGAATAGTTAAGAAGCCAGTACTCTACGAAATCATCTACATCATGTCACACAGCCTTGCCGAAAGGTCACATAGCTCTGATTCCTGGCTATCTCATCAGTGTTTTTGTGTTCTAGGGGCATCATGAATAACCCAACGCCATACCGCATGATTAGCCACCTCGATAAGCCGAAACGCTTCATGAGTTTTACGATGGATGAATTAATGGTTGCGATGGTTGGTTTGATGCTCTTGGTTGCATCAAACCATAAAGTATTGGTTGGGTTATTCAGTGTCACGCTTTTGAGCGCATTAAAACACTTAAAACGCGGGCAGGGGCCTCGGTTTTTATTGGTTCAGCTTTATTGGTACCTGCCTCGCGCTTTAAGTCAGGTTTTTGTTGTGACGGTACCATCGTCACATCTTAGAGTTTGGAGAGGGTAGAAATAAGATGGAATTTAAGATTTATCAGCATCGATTAAGTGAGCTAGCTGCACGGTTTAATTTGATGGTGGCACTGGTTATTACACTGTTGATTAGCAATGTACTGTTGGCGAGCTTAAGTTTTTTTACGGCCTTTCATCAACGCATTGAAGTTACCCCATTTTTTGGAAGTCCAGGGTATATCAAGAGTGAAAGCTCGGTTGATACCACTTATCTCACGCTCATGAGCGAAAATTTTATTTATGCTCGATTAAATGTCACGCCTGAAACCGTGAAGTTTAATCATCAGCAATTACTGCATTTTATTGATAGTCGTCAATACCCCGTGTTCGAAGGACAGTTGAACAAAGAGGCCAACCTCATCATGGATAAAAAAATCGCCAGTCACTTTGATATTACAAATATTAAGGCTGACTCCCATCAATTAACGTGTACGGTAAGAGGTATTTTGAAGCGCTCGGTTGGGCTTCGGGAGCTACCTGCCGAACCGCTGCAGTACACACTTCACTTTCGCTATCACTTCGGACGACTTTCTGTCATGCAGTTTACCAAGGAGGACCTTCATGAAACGCATTAGTATTTTTCTCAGCTTATTGATGTCAGCAACGTTACACGCACAAACATCGCAACTATTCCATGACAATGCGGATGTCAGCATTGTGTTAAGTGATTCTAATTATAATCGCTTAGTGGTGCGAGGAGATAAAATCACCAATGCGCATTTTCCTGAGCAAGCCTTAGGTATTAAAAATGAGGACGATGGCAGTTTGTATGTGATGGTGGCGCAAAAAGAACCGTTCACGTTGTTTCTAACAACGGAAGCAGGGCATCATCTTTCCGCGACGGTTAATACTGAAAGTAGTCTGGGTAAAACCATTGAATTTGTTCCTCAAGCAGGAAGCATTGCTAAGAAAGCAGTTACAACACCTCTCAATACGCCAAAGCTCAAGGAAGCTGATGTGATTGAAACGTTAATGTCGCATCTCGTGCAACAAGACGCAATCTTAGGTTTTGACATGAAACATTATTATGGCCGTGCTATTCGCCTACATGAAGGATTGACTTTATTTCCAAAACTAACCTACAGCGGCAAAACATTATCCGGTGAAGTGACGGAAGTTTATAACGGAGGAAAGGCACCGATTGATTTAACGGAGCAGTTATTTATGGGGCAAGGGGTGAAAGCAGTTTCGCTTTCAAAGCCCACCTTGTTGCCTAAACAAAAAGCTTATGTGTATCGCGTGTTGGAGTCACATCATGGCTAGTCTTAATCAATGGATTGCTAAACAACAAAAACGAACGCTGATGGCCAGTGTGGCCGTCATTGTACTCGTCATGGGCGTGGGTGTTTTGCTTGTACCAAAAGCGAAGAAACCCATTAAAGAAGTAGCAACACTTAATTTAACCGGGATTGTGGATGAATCGTTTAGTGAGGCGAATGCTGAAAGTGCGCTGACTGCGCAACAAGCAGAGCTTGAAAGTCTAAAGCAGCAAATGCAAGAGCTTAAAAACGTAATGGTCAATCATGATAAAGAAGCGGCACAAACGTTATCGACATTGGTTGCTGAAAAATTAAAAGAATCTCAATCCGTATCACTGAATCAAAACAATAATTCAATCACAGATGCCTCATCGGCTTTGCAGATCGGTAACTTGAAATCAATGGCCAATCTTAAACTTCATTCGGTCTCGTTTCGTTATGGCAGCAAAACGTTAAAGACGGATAACCGTTTAAGTCCGGCTCATTACGTCCCTAGTGGTACGTTTGTGAGAGCGGTGGTTTTAGGTGGGGCTGATGCTGATGCATCGGTGAATGGTCAGTCTAAAAATAATGGCGTGATGCTCTTTAAGCTACTGCAGGCTGGAACGCTGCCCAATGGCCAACGTTCGCATCTTCAAGGTTGTTTTGTAACAGCCAGTTCTTATGGCGATATTTCGAGTGAACGCGCTTACGTCATTTTGGACCGAATATCATGTGCGCAACCAGGACAATCGATTATTGATAAAGCGGTTACGGGTTGGGCGTTTTTCGGTGGCAAAGTCGGCATTAAAGGGGTGCCTTTAATGCGGGATAACAAAATCATGCAGTGGGCAGGTATTAGTGGCGCAATGTCAGGCATTGCATCCGCGGCTCAATACGCTCAATCAGTGCAAAGTATTAATCCATTAGGCGCATCAATCACTGTTCCCAGTACGAGTGTCGCACCGTACGCAGCCTATGGCGGTGCTTCAAAAGCGGCCGAAGTTTTATCGAATTATTATGTGAAACGTGCTGAGCAATATCATCCAGTGATTCAAATAGGCTCTGGCAATTTAGTTACCATTGTTTTTAAAGATGGATTCTTTTTAGAGCCTGATGAAGCATTGCGTGCAAAAAACGTCACCACACCTGCGCAATCTTTTTCAACGTCAGCGTCTTCGAATGAAGACTTCAATGAAATCACGGTTCCCTCGCAAATTATGGATAAGGTGAATGCCAGCAGAGGAGTTGAGCGATGAAATATACATGGAAGCTGTTAATTGCAAGTTCAATCATCGCCTTGAGTGCTTGTGCGCCCATCAACACGCAGTTTAGTTGTAATGAAACGGCAGGAGATAGGTGCTTAAGCATTGAGGAAGTTAATGCTATGACGGAGAAAGTTGACAAGGATGTCCCCCTTTCAGGGGATAAGTCAGCATGTAAAACATGTAAATCAAATCAGCAAACCATATGGTTGGCACCGTGGCGAGACAGCCAAGGGCATCTACATGAAAACGAGACGTTATTTGCAGATTTAGGCTAAACAACCAAAGGATGATTATGTTAGCAGAAGCCATTGATAAAGGGATGAAAGCACTGGAGCGTTTAACGCATCGATTGGGTGAAGGCCGAGGTGTTGCAACACCAACTTACAAGAAGGCAAAGCTTGCACGTCAATCGATAACGTTGGATGTACCAAGCATTGCAAATCTTATGCCTTATGAGACCACCGATGAAGATTTGATGTTTATCAATAAGCAGTCGATGGGGTTTGGATTTAAAGTATTACCGATGAGTGGTGCTGATGAAACCTTAGTGAAGGCGCTATCCAATCTTCTTAAAAACAAATTGCCAGTGGATGTTGATTGTACCGTGATGCTCTATCGTCATCACCGCATTAAAGACCGCTTAGATAATGGGTTTGAAGCGTTGGAATCACAAGGTGGCATATTCGAAGCGTTGGCCAGTTTAAGTAAGTCGTATCATGCAACAGCTGCTATTGATGGGTATCCCAACGGTCGCAATATCGCAGCAAGGTTATCAGATTATGAAGCGTATTTATTCTTTTCTAAACGTGGATTTGAAAAAGATTTCTTAATAGATCTACGTACAGAGATTGAGTCCGAGCTCACTGTGGCGGGCTTTTGCTATGCACGGTTGCAACGTTTAGAGTTTCTTAAATTGATGCGCATGTTGTTGGCGCCTAATCTCAACTCAATTGCAAAACCAGAAGTAGACGATATGGTTTTACCGCTGAGTCATTTGGTGCCAGAAGGAAATAGCCTGTTTACTATTCATGATGCAGGGATTGATATTGAAGGTAGTGACAAAGAAGGCATGCCCTTTCAAACACGAATCATTAATTGTGAAATCAATAAATGGGGGGACTCTCTCGCTCTTTGGCAAACGCCAGATATCTACGCCAACATGTTAGAGCCTCAACATGGTATTCCCTGTTCATTTTTAATCAGCATGACGGTGCGCGGTGTTTCACAAGAGCGCATGCTACAAAAGGCTAAAATGCGGGCTAAGTCGTTAAACGCGAATGCAAATGCGATACAGCTTTTCTTAAATCCAAGTGTGAAAGATGAACAAGCCGATTGGAACTACATTCATGAGGAGGGGAGTCGGGATAATTTAGCGTTATTACCGCTTTTTTATAACGTGACCTTATTCACGACCCCTGAAGACGAACAAACAGTCGTTGCAAAAACAATTAGTAGTTATCGCCAGCTCGGATTTGAATTACAACAATCACGTAGCACGCAATGGGTGCGTTTTTTAGCAAGCCTCCCATTCTTTATGACGGAGGGATTTTTTAAGGATTTTGCAACCTTTGGTCTGATTAAAACACTGACGCATCATAACATTGCAAACCTCATGCCACTGGTTGGAAGTCATAAGGGCTCAAATCAAGGGCTGTTGCTACCAACGCATCGCCATCAATTAGCCTATTTAGACACGTTTGATAATAAAAGTTTGCCCATTACAAACTTTAATTTTTTAACCGTCGGTTCCTCAGGTGCTGGTAAATCCATGTTTCAGCAGGCACAAATATTAAGTGGGTTAGCGCTTGGTGAGGTGACCTATGTAATTGATCTAGGCCACTCATATAAACACTTATGCGAATTGGTTGGCGGTACTTATATTGATGTCTCCAATATTACGCTCAATCCATTTACGCTATTTGATTTCGAAGGCAAAACGGAGCTTCAAGACACAGATGGTCGTTTAAACGAAGTTGCGGACAATATTCAAATTCGCGATTTGTTGGCACTTATGGCAAGCCCTCATGAGCCGATCAATGATGTACAAAAGGCATACCTTTTAGATGCAGCACTTTGGTGTTGGAAGAAAAAAGGACGTGCGTCAACAATGGATGATGTGCTTGATGCTTTAAAGAGTTTTGTAGATGACACAAAAGAAGATACGCGACTTGGTGATTTAATCATTCTTCTTAAAAAATATGGCAGTCGCGGTTTGTATGGACACTTATTTAATGGCACAACGCCATTGATTCAAAATAAAGGGTTGGTCGTTTTTGAAATGGGTGGTTTTCAAAATAACCCTGAGCTTTTATCTATCGTCATGTTTGTGATGATTGTAATCATTCAAGGCCAATTTTATCAAACCGATAGACGGATTAAAAAACGTTGCATCATAGATGAAGCTTGGCGTTTTTTATGTGATGGCAGTAATCCCATAGCCGCTCAATTTATTGAGCAAGGGTTTCGAACCGCACGCAAGCACAATGGTGGCTTTGGGGTGATTACACAATATTTATTAGACACTGAAAAGACCATTCAAGGACAAGCAATTGCCGCCAGTAGTGATATTAAAATCATTATGCGCCAAGGCAATTTTAAAGAGTACGTCAGAGCCTACCCCAATCGGTTCACTCCTTACCAACAGCGAATGATTGAATCATTCGGTGATGTGGTTGGCTCTGGCTTTTCTAATCTGATGATTGAAGCCGGTAATACCTATAGTTTTCATCGTTACTTTGCCGATCCCTTTACCCGCGTTCTTTTTTCATCGAGTGGCGAAGAGTTTGGTGCCATTGAGGCCTTAATGCAACAAGGGGTGTCGTTGATGGATGCCATTCAGGAGGTTGTATGCCAAAAGGAATAGCGCGCTACCTCGGGAGGCTTCAATGGGTGTTGATCGCAATGCTTTTTGTTCTGTCTGTTTTTCATGCTTTTAAACCGGCACCATCAAACGTTGTGACGTTCGATAAGGCACGTGTTGTGTCGAAATTCATTGCGGAATTAAGTGCACATCATGTTTCCGATGAGGTTATTAAACAAAAATCAGTTCAATTTGGCCACGCGTTAAAAGAGACACTCAATGATTATGCCACGACACAACATGTCTTGGTTATTGATAAAAGCCAGGTATTGGTCAGCAATTGCGATAGAACAGATGACATTGCTGCTCGGTTGGCTTCTGCCATGCGAGATAAATTGTGAAATGGTTGTGGGTGATCGGTGTTCTTGGATGTTGTGGAAACGCAGGAGCTGCGTCACTTGGTGTGGTGGGCTCAGTATTTCCCGTAGAGGAAGAGAGTTTTTTGATGTTAATTGAGTCGCGGTTAAAAACAATGAGTGAAACAGGTGAGTTACATCGATTAGAAGCAAGTTGGGTGAATGAGACAGAAGCTTACTCAAAACGACCAACACCTATTGGATTGAAGCGTGCTGATGCGCATCACATACATCGTCATGTACCTGCAGTGGTACTTCAACAAGATATTAAAAATGAAAAAGGAGATGTTCTTTTTCATCAAGGTACAAAAGTTAATGCACTAAAAGCGCTTGCAACCTATGAGCCGCATTGGTTGTTTTTTAATGCCGATGATAAAGCTCAAGTGTTATGGGCGCATCAACAGTTAAAGAAGTTAGGAGATGCTCGCATTATTTTGGTTGGTGGTGATGTGAGCGGCATGGAAGCACTCTTTAATCAACCCATTTATTTTGATCAGGCAGGTCGCATCACGCGTCAATTAGGAATCAATGCCGTACCCGCATTAGTGTCTCGCGATAAAAATGCATTGCTCATACGAGAAGAGGCGATTACGGAGGATGGGTATGCGCGTTAACGTCGTCATTTTTTTATTGGTGATGTGCAGTCAAAGTATGGCCGCCATTTGCAATGGTCACTTTGTTAATCCCATTAAAGATGTGTGCTGGCGGTGTTTATTTCCATTATCGATTGGGC
This sequence comes from Legionellaceae bacterium, assembly GCA_947504875.1. Lineage (GTDB taxonomy): Bacteria > Pseudomonadota > Gammaproteobacteria > Legionellales > Legionellaceae > CANNJI01. The sequence continues at coordinate 20,204 of CANNJI010000031.1, read as the reverse complement.
ATGCAAATGTCGTGTCTCATCATTTGCCGGATACGGACAATGCCGCAAGCCCTATTGGTGTTTGTCCCACAAGTATCGGTGCACGTGTTGGTCTTAATATTGGTTATTGGGAGCCTGTTGCAATGGTCGATGTGACCGATGCGCCTTATTGCTTGGTCAACTTAGGCGGTACGCAATTGCATTTGGGCTCTAAAGTGCGTCGTGGTGGAAAACAGGTGATTCAAGAAGGTGAGATGCGAGCATTTTATCATGTGCATTGGTACAAGTATCCGCTAATTGCATGGCTTAATTTGATTACATCCAGTGGCTGTCAGCAGGGCGGGGATTTTGATATCGCTTATATGACAGAGCTTGATCCCACTTGGAATGATTCAGAGATGGCCTTTGTTTTAAATCCAGAAGCTGTGCTGTTTGGAAATCCAGTGGCCGCGAGTTCATGTGCTGCGGATAGTTTGTCTTCAACATTACGCAATCAAGCGATCGATAGTTTGTTTTGGTGTGCAGGTTCTCAAGGAAGTATGTATCCACTCACAGGGCATGTGAATGCTCCTTTATCACCAGTGCAAGCAGCATTGCTATTAACTGAGCGTATGAATTACAAAATGCATCGAGAGGCGCTGATAACCGATTCAAGTGCGAAAGATAGTTGCAAAGAGCATCGATTATCGGTTTTGCCTAAATCCCGCTATCGCTATGAAATGGTGAATCAAGTGGCTGATGGCAAGCACTGTTACCCCTCTGGTCATACAACACTGGATTGGGAAACCGACAAAATCAAACCGCATACACCGGGCCAATATGGGTTTTTAGTATGGAGGAAGCGCAATTGCGTATTCATATGATTTTGATGAGTTTCATTGTTTCTTCGACAACGTTTGCTGAGTCTGCGCATGTGTTTGTGAGCTTTTCCATGCCAGAAACACTTCTTATTGAAACCTTGCGCGATAGTGCACGGCTTAATATTCCTGCAACCTTAAATGGACTTCACCAAAATTCAGTCGAAAAAACGGCGCAAAAAATCATGGCGCTTTCAAAAGAGGTGCCCCAGTTGCAATTGCAAATAGATCCAATTGCATTTGAGCGATTCCATATTCAGCAGGTACCTGCTTTGGTTGTAGCAAACAATCATTGTTTTGATGTTATTTATGGTCATTTACCGCTGGAAGAAGGATTAAATCGCATTCATGAAAAAGGGGAATGTGTTAAGCGAGGTGATTCATGAGACGTTGCCTTGTAATACTGTTTGTTTTATCCAGTGTAAGTTTTGCCTCGACGGATGTCGCTGTTGCGTTGCGTAATCAAGCTATGAATGCATTACCAGCGTTTAATCCAAGTCAGATTATATCTAACTATACGGAAACACCTGCTGAATCGACTTTAAAGCCGAATGACTCCAGTGGTAGTCAGGTACTCCACGAGACAGCTCAATCGCGATTAACGCAGGATGACACGGCGCGCTTTGTGGTAAAAGAGGAGCATCAGCGCGCTAAAATCACACCCAACGATAAAGCATCTGAAATTACAGAAGGAGCGCGATATATTGATTCCGCAGAAGAAATTGTGCGGCCTGGGTGTCATAAAGAGCCTGTTCCTTGTGAAGAGCATGTCATTGAAAAGACATGCGAAGAAAAAAGAGGATTTAAGCTAGTCACTTGTACGCGAAAACTCAATGTTCGAGTTCACGCGCTAAATCATCCTGATTTGTCACGTATCATGTTTAAAAAATTATCCACGATTGATTTAACCAAATGCACAAAACAAGATGTTTATTGTACAAATAAGCAGTTGGTGAGCTTGCATTCACAGTGCGAGTATTTGAAGGTTTCAATTAGCTTTAAGAACCGCGAAATCCCTATCATTAAAGCCCCTACTTGTGGTGATCCAACGATAACAATTGACGATAGCAATTTAGAACCATTATTTAAAGCAACGATCAAGGTTAGCGAATATTGGACTGACGATGCATGGGATGGAGATCAATGCCAAGCTGCAGGAGATGGTGCATGTTTTAATGAGACCTCCAATACTTGTATGGATGCCAATCAAACGAAAGTAACTGAAGGTGTTCCTGTCACAAGACGATGTTGGGGTGAAGAGAGGAAATACCAATGTGTTGGTGACATAGAGTCCAATTGTGAAACGCTTTTAGATGCAGGGTGCTCTAATACACAAGCAGAATGTTTATCAAAAATCGGTGACTACTGTGTATTAACCTCTAAAGTATTTCAATGCACCGAAAGAACTTGTTTTCCAGATCGAGAGGTTTGTCCACCTGAAGCAATTCCTTGTGCCAATGGCAGTTGTGACAACTCTAAAACGGATGAGAGTGATGATATCAATGAAGGCATTAGTCGCTTAGGGACCTTAGCGGGAACCGCCACAGAAGTGGCCGCCAATCAGGTGCAATCACGTCAACCGTCTATTTTTAAAGGTGAATCACAAGAGTGTGAGAAGTATATTTTAAACATACGTGACTGCTGTACGGACGATGGCTTTTTAGATGGATTGATACATTGTCCTGCTGAGATGCAGGTGTTGCAGCGAGCCAAGGTTGAGCATCGCGCGGTATATCTTGGTCATTATAAACATCATTTACTCGGGACGACGCGTTATGTGTATTGTGTTTTTCCATCCAAGCTATCCGGTATTGTGCAAATTCAGGGTCGATATAATCAATTGCAGATCCCGTTTGGTGAGGCTGAAAAACCAAATTGTCGAGGTATTACACCTGAAGAATTAGAGCGCATTAATTTTAAGGCATTGGATTTGCATGAGTTAGTCGATGAGCTCGTTGGCAAAAAAGCTTTGCCTGAAGCCGGTGGTATTTCAAATGCGAATGAAGCACACATAGACTCACTCCATGAAAAAGGAGTGCCTTATGATAAATAGGCTCTTTCTTTTATCCTTGTTGTGTATGAGTTCTGTGATTCACGCTGAAAAGCCTGCGGGATTTTTGTGGTATAACGTACCGAAAGCAGAGGTAGCCAAAAAGTCTCAAGGTACTCCATTTAGCCAATTGAGTTATACCGATAAAGATGCGGTACTTAAATACTATACGTTGGAAGCACTACATAAAGTGCGCTTTACACACAAGCTAGAAGATGAACGTGTATTTCTTGCGTTACAAGATTATTGGTTAAGAGAAGCATCCCTTCATGGCGCATTAAATCAACAAGCATTACTTTATTACCCCGAATTCGATTTTTCTGTTACCCATCCAACCTCCGAGATTGGATCTAAATTTTATGACTCCCTTATAGAGCAAAAGCAAAAACAAACCGTGAAATCCTTAGCAAAAAATCATGGATTACTCTTTTTTTATCGAGCGAATAATCCACTCGATTTACAACAAATCCCAATCTTAAAAGATTTTTGCCAAACCTATCACTTTCATTTAATGCCCGTCAGTGTTGACGGTATCAAAGCGGATGATTTGCCTCAAACACGATTGGATGAAGGAGAGGCCGAACAGTTAGGTGTGCGTTATTTCCCGGCGATTGTTTTAGTCAATCCAAAACAAGAACAATTCGCACCAGTGGCTTATGGATTAACCACACAAGATAGGTTGATTCGTCAGTTGAATGCAGTTGCTAATCATTTTAACGCGGAGGCTACATGAAAAAAATCCTGTTTGTTTTCTTTTTAATGTTTCATGTAAGCCTATGGGCTGAGGGGAGTCGTGATTATGTAGCTTCACAAATCGCCTCCCTTGAGCATCAATCAGTTCCACAAGCTCTCGATGCTGAACATCCCTTTTTCAAAACACATCAATTGATATTTTTCTTTGCGAGCACTTGTCCGCATTGTCATAAGGCAGCACCACACTTAAAAGCGTGGGCGAACGAACAAGGCGTTGAGGTTCAAGCGATATCATTTGATAACAAATCATTACCTGAGTTTGAAACGATTATTCCTGCTAGCAAAGAAATAGTGGCAGCTGCTTTTCAAGATAGAACGATAGAATATCCCGCGTTGTTTGTCATCAATACGAAAACCCAAGCCTTGTATCCTGCTGTCATTGGCGAGTTTACAACACAAGAATTAGATACGCGGATGAAGATATTGATTCCAAAAATCATCACGTTTGAAAGGGGGCATGGATGAAAAAATCATTTTTTATATTAGGTCTCCTACTGCAAGTGGTTAGTGTACACGCAGATGTGAGTTCTGATTTGGATAATTTTTTTAATGGTATCGGTTACGCATCCAATACGACTAAGACGCAAGCATTTGAATCCCAAGCGTCAGGTTTTTTTGGTGGGGGTTCACTTTATACCCGCACGCCTGTGAGGCAATACGAGTTAGTCACGCTAGACATGCCAGACTACCGTGCGGGATGCGCAGGCATTGATTTATTCACCGGAAGCTTAAGTTATATCAGTGGTGACAAGCTCACGAACCTTGGCAAACAAATCATGACCAATGGCGGGGCATACGCAGTCGACGTGATGCTTGCCACCACGGTTCCAGAACTAAAACAAGTACGCGATTTTTTACAAACAACGGTTCAAAAGATCAATCAAAGTAGTATTAATTCATGTGAAATGGCGCAGAACTTGGTGGGCGGGATGTGGCCAAAGACCGTGGCCAGTCAACAAAAGGTTTGTAATGATCAGCGGCGTATGGGTCGAGAAGGGCTAGGGCATGATTATGTTGCAGCTCACATGGCATGTGCTGGCGATGGATTTCAAGAAGGGATCGATAATGCATCCAAAGACGAAAAACGAAAAAAAGAGGTGATTCTTAATAAGAACCTAGTTTGGTCGATGCTGAAGGATAATTCTTTTTTAAGCTCAGACACCGAACTTTCTGAATTGGTGATGAGTCTAACAGGCACCATGATTATTGATAAAAATGGGAAAGTCACTGAAGTGCCTTCCATGGCCAATCATGCAGGTCTCATTCATGCTTTATTAGGCAATGGCGGCTCAAATGAAGCGCCTATTTGGCGATGTGATGAAAGCAATGCTTGCCTTCATGTTCATCAAGCCACCATGAATATCACCGAAGCACGTTCGTTAAGTGGCCGAATTCGACGGGTTATTAGCGCAATCGATGACAAACTTAAACGAGATGAAAAGCTAAATCAGGCAGAAATTGGCTTTCTCGAAATGACCTCATTGCCTGTGATGAAATTTCTAATGGTTTTAAACAGTACGCATTATGGCAATGCAGCGGTTGACATGGAATCGTATTCAACACTGATTGCGAGCGACTTATTGCAACAATATTTAAGCCATTTACTGCAATCAGTAACGCTTGCCAGTAATGCAAGCACCTTAAATGACGAGCTTTTAAAGACATTGCGCCATCGCATTGATTTTGCAAATCAACAAATTGCCCGTATTGAACCAAATGTTGGTCGCAAGTTATCTGAAAAATTAACCTTGATTCAATATGTCGCACGTATTGAAAAGCAATTGGCCGCCAGCATGGATGTATAAACGATGATTACAATACAGGTTTTAGGATTTGGAGAACTTTTTCAGCAACTCTTAAATGCAGTAGCTGCCTTCATGGGACAAAGTTTTTTTAATAACTTTTTAAGGTTAACGGCACTCATTGGCATTATTATGGCCTCGATTGGCTTTATCAAAGAGCGCAATCCGTTAATTTATGGCAAGTGGATTATGAGCTACGTGCTAGTGCTGCAATTGGTGCTGACGCCAAAAACCGATGTTGCAATTTATGATATTGCCGCTCAACGAGATGCCGTGGTCTCGAATGTCCCTGTCGTTTTTGCAACGGCCGCAAGTTTGATTACTTCTGTTGGGGTTGGTTTGGCTGAAAGTTATGATGCCTTGTTGTCTTTGCCTGATGATTTAACCTATACCAAAACAGGCAGTCTCTTTGGCTCAAAGCTTATTCAAGCCTCGCGTGATTTTAGAATCCTCGACCCAAAACTGAAAGCCGAAATGAATGAATATTTACGCAATTGCGTAGTCGGTGATATTCGCTTAAATCATAAATATAGTGTCAGTGACTTAAGTACGACACAACATATATGGGATTTGATTAGCAAAAATGCATCTCCGCTTCGAATGACTGAAGTGAATAATACGCGCGTGTCATGCAAAACGGCAGCGCTTCCGTCTGGTCCTTATAGTCTTAAAGCCAACTTAGATATGGAAGTAAAAAAAGCCTATACGATTTTTGGGGTAGAACTTTTCGGGCATACACGCAGTACGTATGAAAAGCTTTTTGAAACACATCTGACCTCAAGTTTTGATTATTACCAAATGATGACAGACTCATCTGCCGACATTTTTTTACAGTCCATGATGATTAATGCGATAGGCGATGGTATCAAAGACTATCAAGCGTTTACTGACAGTACGGCGGGTGTTGTTAATAACCAAGTGACCAAATCACAAGTGCAACATCGCTGGAGTTGGGCAATAGCAGGACTTAAAGCGGCGTGGTTTTTGCCAATCTTACACACACTATTAACGGCTTTACTCTTTGGCATCTTCCCTGTGATTATGGCCATGGCAACATTACCGAATGGCACCAATATCTTCCGAGGCTATATTCAATTTTTCATTTCTTTACAATTTTGGCCAGTGCTCTTTGCTATTTTAAATGCCGCTATGACTTTATATGGCAAAGAGCAATCCGCGCATTTTGGCGGATTGAATCTCGTTAACATAGATAAAATAGATGAACTGCATGCTGATTTATCGGGTGTTGCGGGTTATTTAATGTTGATGATTCCATTCCTGGCAAAAGGATTAGTGTCTAATTTAAGCGAGGCCTTTAATAATCTTGCAACATCAATGACGGGACATTTACAGGGCTCAGCGATGTCGGTTGCGAATGATGCGGCCAGTGCAAGTTTTAGTTTTGGGCAAACGAGTTTTTATAATTCATCTGCCAATAACTATTCAGCTAACAAACACGATAATAATTTTACTCACATGCATGGCATGCATGCCGAACAATTAGCTACGGGTGTTGTTAAAACGCATACGGCGAGTGGCAATACGGTCTTTGATGTAAGCCCTGGCATGAGTCGAAATGCGGTTTCGGTGAATAGTGTTGATGGTTTAAGCGGTAGTTTAAATGAAGCGTTTGAGGCGTCTAAGCAAACGAGCGTCAATGCGCATCAGAGTTTTCAAACATCTGTTTCTAATTTTGCACACAAGGCGTTACAGCTTTCAGAGATGCATGGGCATGATGTGCGTCTAGGTGATGGGGTCTCGCAAAGCGAGACAGGACAATATCAAGAAGCGCTTTCGAGCATGAGCCATATTGCTTCAGATGTTTCGAAACGTACAGGAGTTAGTGAAGAAGAGGCATTGACTCAATTAACCAGCGCGAGTCTTAATGGGCGTATTAATGCGCCTAAAATGCTCACTGATGGATTGCGTACTATTACACGCGGTTTGGTTGATGTGAAGCTTGATGTATCTGGGCAAGCAAGTCGCACGTCAACCAGCGCTGATAGAGCGCATCAAAATGTTGATGCGTCTTTAAGTGCTAAAGAAGCGCATGATTTTAACGAGGCGTTTAGCCATGTGAAGAATGTCGTGCAAAATCGTCACCTGGATAATAGTCACTCTGAATCAGCGCATTTATCGTCGCAAATGGGAGCAGATCTACGCGACGCACAAACTGCAAGTCAACAATACGATGCTGCATTTTCACGTGGAGAACGCATCAGTCAGGCTCAAAGTTATGTGAAGTCACATGGTGACCAAATTACAAAAAATATGGATCAAGCGTTCTCTGGATATGTAGCTTCGCATGTAGGTAAACATGAGCGGGATCGCTTGTTCTCAAATCCAGAAGATCAACATGCTTTACAAACGTTGCAACAATTAGGTGATGGATTGTTGCGGGAAGAGCGCGAAAGCATCATTGCAAAAGCAACGCAGCATCGACCCGTTGAAGCAACGTATCCGCACAATCTTCAAGAATTGAAGTCAAAATCAACCTCTATTCAAGCGGGCTATGAAACCGCAGCCAAAGATGTTCATCATGCAGCGTCTGCTCAACATCTGGGTGTTTCAAATAATGATATAAACAAATTTGAGAAGCAGGCTAATTCGAAATCCGCAGATTACACCACCAGTATTGATGCAGGGGAAAAAACCATCCATCAAACAGTAGATGAGCTTGCAGAAAAATCATCAAAAAAACTAGATGTTGGCAGTGAGAATGCTAAACGAGGCGTGGCATGGCGTCCTTTACGAAAGAATGATGAGGACAGTAAGTGAGATGCAATATTGGGTATGAGGCGCCATTTTGAATCAGTGGTTTAAGGTCACAAATTGTGACCTTAAGTTGTGTGGATTTTTGATTAGGCTGTACAGCGAAGTGTAGAAAGGCTCTCAGGGCTTTTAGGTAATATTAGAAGCCTATAAGTCTTTAAGGTCACAATTTGTGATCTTAAAGCTATAGACCCACAAATGGAAAGGGTGGGTACAAACAGTCCATTTTAAGGAAAAATTATGGCAAAAGAATCTAATCATAAACATTTCACCCGTGGTGGCCAGATTGCATTTCACAATCTGCGTATGTTTTTTCAGATTAATAAAGCATTGTTTAATGTGCATTGTGTGACTTGGCTCATTGTATGCTTAGGATTGGTTTGGTATCTCATTCCATTGGAATGGTTTGCGCACGCGAGTGCTTATTATTCGGCAAACATATTCAAAATACTACGAAAGGAACATGTTTTTACGTTACCTTATGACGGTGGAACTTATAAGCAATCGGTGTTGGCATTAACAACGCACCCTTATTATCCGAAGGTTATATCACTCTGTTCAAAAAAACTCGTTCAATGCGTATGGATGTCTTTAGGCATTTCATTGTCCTTCGCTGTGTTGCTATCGATTTATTTTATCAAAAAAGGAAAGTTCCAATCAGAAAATCAATTTGTTCGGGGCAGTAAACTGATTGATTCAAACGTTTTAAAACGTTACATCAAAAATAAGCGCACCAATTCTGACATTATTATTGATGGGTTCCCCCTGATTAAAAATACGGAAGTTGAGCATTTCTTAGTGCATGGAACGGTTGGTAAAGGAAAAAGCCAGCTCATCATGAAGATCATGGATACGCTCCGAGCAAGAGGCGACAGGGTTATTGTCTATGATAAAGGATGCACCTTTACGGAAAGCTACTTTCAAGAAGGCACGGATAGGTTATTAAATTCTTACGATGTGCGTTGTGCTCCATGGGACTTGTGGCAGGAAGCGCCTAGCGAATCCATTCTTGAAAATATGGCAGAAAGCTTAATCCCTATGCATGGAGATTCTGATCCATTTTGGGTGAATGCAGCACGTACCGTGTTTGTTTCAGCTGCAGAGAGAATGCGGCATGACACGGATCGTTCTTTAGATAAATTACTAAAATTATTGCTCACAACAGATTTTGAGGATCTAGAACCCTATTTAAAAGGAACGCCAGCAGCGACGTTAGTTAGCAATAAAATTGAAAAAACAGCGATTTCAATCCGAGCGGTCATCACCACCTATTTAAAATCATTGTATTCGTTGGATGGCGTGCAAAATGGCACGGAAGAGGTGTTTTCCATTCGGGATTATATATTAAATCCAACACAAAAAGGTTGGTTATTTATCTCATCCAATGGTGAACAACATAAATCATTAAAGCCATTGATTTCCATGTGGATAGCCATGGCGTCGATGGCGCTATTAAGTTTGCCTGAAGATAGCAATCGCCGAATTTGGTTTATTTGTGATGAATTGCCGAGTCTACATAAATTACCATTACTCGGTGAAATCATTGCGGAAGTACGTAAATTTGGCGGTTGTTTTTTGTTAGGCATGCAAAGTTTTGCGCAGCTTGAAAAAGTGTATGGGCGAAGTGGGGGACAAGAGATCTTTGACTTACTGAATACTCGGGCTTTCTTTGCAAGTCCTAGTTATGCCATGGCGCAAATGGTGTCGAAAGAACTTGGTGATGAAGAGGTTGAAGATTCACGGGAAAACTATTCTTATGGGGCCAATAGTATTCGAGATGGCATCTCCATTGGAAAAAACAGGTTAACGAGACCTATTGTTGCTTATCCAGAAGTCATGGCACTGGATCCCTTATCTTGTTATTTGCGTGTTCCGGGTAATTATCCGGTGACAAAATTGCAACTAAAGTATCGAAAGAGGCCTTCCAAAGCGCAAGGGTTTATCGAACGAAAAATGAACTCGAAATATCAAGAGCCACGTCCAACCGATACAACTGATCCGCAAGCTATTTCACCTAAGCGTAAAAAAACAGCAGAACCAGAGTATGAAGTTGATCCAATTTGTCAGTAAGGAAAAAATCATCATGCTCAGTTTACAAATAAAGCCTATACCCAGTGGTGAAACGGCTGGGAGCTACTACTTTGCAAAGGATAATTACTATTTTAGTAATGAGCTCAGCACGCTTTGGCAAGGTAAAGCTGCCGCTCGCTTAAATTTGCAAGGTCGTGTTGAACAAGAAACATTAAAGACCATGCTCAATGGCACGCTACCAAATGGTGACGTCATCACCAAAAACACCGCCACAGGAGAAACAAAGCATCGAGGCGGGTATGATCTGACCTTTTCAGCGCCTAAGTCACTGTCATACCTTGCTTTAGTAGGCGGACATCAAGAATTTGTTGAGTTGCATAATCAGGCCGTCTCTAAGGTCTTAAGTTTTATTGAGGAGCATGCTGCCGAAGCAAGAAAACAAACACCGGCGGGTATGACCTATGAAAAAACTAAAAATTTATGTTTTGCCACTATCAATCACGATACGACTCGAGAAAAAGACCCTCATTTACACACACATGGGTTACTGATGAATGTAACAGAACGATCAGATGGAAAGTGGCGAGCACTTGCGTCTGATTTTTACCAGAAACATGGAACCATGGAGTGGATTAGCCAAAATAAGATTTTTCTCGGTTTAATGTATCGCTCTGAAATCGCGCTGGGGTTAAAAAGTAAGGGCCTGGATATAGAGTTTACAGGTGATAAGCATGGTCTTTTTGAAATCAAACATTTTGATCCAACACTATTAGGTCAGCTATCGAAACGTCGTACACAAATAGAAGATAAAGCTGCAACGATGATTAGTCATTCACCCAGAGCCTATGATGTTGCGACATTGGCTACGCGTAAACAAAAAGAAATTAATAATCCAAAAGAACTGCATGAAGCGTGGGTCGCTGAAAGTCAGCTATGTGGTATTCGACCTCAAACCTATTTGGATGTATTAAGAGAAAAAACACTTGCCGAGCAAACACAGCCGATCGTTGCACTCAAAGAGGGTGCCGAAGATATTATCAAAGATGCTGTCCTTCATTTGTCAGAAAAGAAATTACATTTTGAATACAATGAGCTTTTGGAAGCGGGGCTTTATCTGTCGTTGGGCCAGTATCGGTTGCAAGATTTATTGCCTGCCATTGAAAAAGCGATGAAATCAGACAACATCATTGCGTTAGATGATGAACAACAACGATTTACAACGAAAGCATTAATCGAAGAAGAGCGTCATTTGATTCATACCATCAGTCGGATGAAACCTCAAAAAAAGTCATTGCAGTTAGATGAAAATAAAATCAGCAATACCCATTCTTCTATTCAAAAGGTAGCAATAGAGGCATTGCAACATCGAAGTTCTGTGATTCGAATTCGAGATGAACATCCTACGTCGGTTGCGTTTTTAAAAGCATTCATTCCTACCGCTGAGGAGTTTAAGCATGTGGAAGTTGTTACCCCGTCCAAACCTTTAGCAAATACCATCAACGTATCGCCAGACAAACCAAAAACGGTATGGCAATGGTTAAAATCTATCAATAAGCCAGAGCTTGCTCAATCGATTGAACAGTTCAATACCCAGCATGAGCACGATAAAGGGTTGCCTTTTTTTAAGATGAAAAAAGAGCGGGATGTGTTGATCGTTGATGATGTGCAACGCCTGTCTTCCAAAAAACTACAGACCTTTATAGAAATCGCCGCGAAACGAGAGGCTAAGGTTATTTTAATTGAACGATCACTGGGGCTTAATGGGTTTAAAGGCGATATTTCAAATTTACTCGACAAGTCAAATATTAAAACATTTGATGTACAGCACAAAGTGAAATCGGAAGCCGTTATCTCAATTGCAGCTCATAAAAAAACGGATGAACGTTTGGTGATGACCGCACAAGAATATGTTTCTAGAAATAAGGATATGCGGCAGCATACACTTGTACTGACCGCATCCAATAAAGAGTCCGAGGTTATCAATCATCATGTTAGAGATATTTTAAAATCAGAAGGCGGTTTATCGTCTGAAGAAAAAACAATTAAAACGTTGCAGCCCATTTTTCTAACGCCCAGTGAAAAAAAATTAGTAGAGAATTATAAAAATGGTTGGATCATCGCAAAGCAAGATCGATTGGATAGTAAATGTTGGACCATTTTATCGGTTGATACACAAAAACAACAATTGAACGTGCGTGATGCAACGGGGTATCGAAAAGCCTTTTCCATGCGACATTTACAAGAAAAGACAAAAATTTATGAACCGAAAGAATTAACCATCAGCAAAGGAGAATGGCTTTATACGACAGCGAATGTAAGCGGGATTAAAGCTGGACGAGTAGTCGAGGTCAAATCGTTTTCTTCTGAAGCGATTCGGGTTAAAGATGGGAATAAAAGCTATTACCTTGAGATGAATCAAAATGGATTTATGCCATTGGCATACGCTTATGCTAAAAGCATTTATCGTCATGATAAATCCACACAGTCTCATTTGATATTAAGTATGCCTGCCTATGCCTTAAGAAAAAATGTATTAACAACAGCATTGTCTTTGACAGACAAATCATTGCATATCGTGACCGATGATGCGGAACGAGTTAAACAATCGGCAAAAAGCTTACAAAGTAAAACAACCGCTATTGATTTAACGATAGATGCGGCTCATCTCAATCAAACGGATAAAGATACTTGGAGCCAATCATTAAACAGCGCCATGTCCCATTTAATCAAAGAAAGGCCTAAATTAACACAAAGTGAGAGAGCTCTTTATTCTGCAACGATGCATTTGTCTGAACAAGAGGCTGTTTTTAGTCGATTTGATGTTTTGGGTATGGCACTACAAAAGAGCATGGGGCGCGTGAGTTTGGATAACCTTATGCTTGATATGAATGCTTTGATTAAAAAAGGCGAGCTCATTGAAACCAAAAGTGAATTATTAACGACACCTGCAGCCATTGCGTTAGAAAAGGAAATCTTAACCACAGTACGAGGTGGTGTGAATAAATTCGCGGCCTTTTTATCAAAAGAAACTGCACATGAAGAATTCAATCGTTTATCACTGACTGATGGACAACAAAAAGCTTGCCAACTTATCACAACTACTCGCGATCAATTTGTCATGATCCAAGGTTATGCGGGGACTGGTAAAACCACGATGATGAAATCAGTGATTGATACGTTGAAAAATTCAGCACTTGATCCCGTACATATCATGGCGGTAGCTCCGACGCATCAAGCCGTTCATGAAATTAGAAATTTAGGAATCAATGCCCAAACTCTCAAGCGGTTTTTAATGGATCAAACACAAATGCCAACGCTTAATAAGCGTACACTCGTTTTGTTAGATGAATCCAGCATGGTTGGGAATAAAGATTTTGAAATGTTTACTCGCCTCATTCAGACCCAAGAGGCACGTTGCGTTATTATGGGAGATATCGCTCAACATCAAGCGATTGAGAGTGGAAAACCTAGTGCTTTACTATTGAAAGAAGAAGCCATTCAGGTGACTTACATGAATGATGTGGTTCGACAAAAAAATGATGATTATAAAGCAGCCGTATTAGATCTCATTAAAGGTGATACAAGCAAAGCTTTAACCATGCTTGCAAATTTACCACATCATGAAATCAAACGAAATCATGCGGCCCCGTGGCTTGAGTCATTAAAACATTCACTTGTGGAAGTATCTCCAGAGGATTCAATAAAAGAAAAATCCAAATTAGAATCAATCGATCAGATTAAACATCAAAGCTTAATCCATGCTGCGGTCGAAGATTACTTATCACGCGTCCCCACGGTTCGAGACAATACCATTGTTGTCATTCATGAAAATAAAGCACGAGAAGAAGCAAATCAATTAATCAGACAAGGTTTAATTGAACAAGGGGCGTTAGGGCAGACGTCAGTATCCTTTGAGCGATTCATTTCAACTCGTTTTAGCCAAGAAGAATTAAAACAAGTTGAAACGTATCGACAATGCGTAGCGGAGAAAAGTGAGTTTTACTTAAAGAAGGATAAGGCATATTTCAAATTACTGCATGTTGATGAGGCGACCCGTAGTATTGACGTACTATCTGAATCGAAAGAGAGATTTTCTTGGCTTCCTGATAAATTTTCCAGTGATGCTTTTGTCGAGTTGTTTGTAAAAAAGACTTCATCTCTCGCCGTAGGTGAAAAAATCCATTTCAAAAAATCTGATCCAACAGCAGACCGATATGCTAACCAAGCTTTACAAGTGATTAAGCTTGATAACAATCAACTAACAGCGATGGATAAATCGGGAGCGTTGTGTCAATTATCCAAGGGAGTATTAGCTGATCTGCATTGGGATTATAGCTATACCTCGACAAGCTATGCGATACAGGGCGCTTCTGCGCAATTTGTTATTGGTGTTGAGGACACCAAAAATCCTCAAGTGTCGCATTTTCGAAGTTTTTACATCACGGCTACACGCGGCGTCTCTCACGCCATGATTTATACCGATAGTGGTACACGCTTACAAAAACGCCTTCAGCATGAAAAAGATAAATATTCTGCTTTGGAAGAAATGGGTGAAATCAGAGTTGAAAAAAAGGGTGTCTCTAAAAAAACATCTGGTCAGGAACCCCCAAAATTGCTCAGTCGAGAGAAAAATCTTGATGCTAAGGCGATTTCAGATCAATTGGTTTTAAATGCCGAATATGTAATTGAAACGATATTAGGAGAGCCGAACGCTAAGCTTTCTTCAAAAGACGAGTATCGTTATGGGAAAAAAGGGAGTTTATCCTTTTCAATGCGCGGTGAGCACCGTGGCACTTGGTTTGATTTTGAGACAGCGGAGAAGGGCAATTTGTTGCACTTAATTCAACGAAATTTTCAACTAGATTTTAAGGGTTCACTTACCTTTGCTGCTAATTTAATGGGACAAGATTTTACTTTACCCGAAGTAACCAGGCCGAAAATTGAGCGTATCAAAGAAAATAAAAAGGACGACAGCACAAAAGCGTATGCTGAAAAACTGAGTAAAGAGTCTGTTGATATTCGAGGAACCTTAGCGGAAAAATATTTAAATGAGCATCGAAGTATCCTAGATACGAGTGGTCGTGACATCCGATTTCATCCGAGAGTTTATAGTCGAGAAGAGGGGAATAATCAATATCTATCCGCTTTGATAGCAATTGCTCGTGATAAAGATAATCAAGTTCAATCTGTTCAAGCAATTTATCTTGATAACAGCACTGCGAAAAAGGCGGACCGTACTGTTACAAAACGTACCTTTTCATCGATTTCTGGTGCGGCGGTAATGATAAATGAAGGCAAACATGCTGATTCTGTCACTTATATTGCGGAAGGCGTTGAAACGGCATTAAGTATTCGTGATGCGGTGAAGCATGAGCGTGTGTTGGCGGTATTGGGTAAGCAAAACTTTACTTCTATCAGCCCTGAATTATTAACGAAGGAGGTTGTTTTGTGTTTGGATAATGATGGCAAAGATCTTTCTCAAGATAAAGCAATTCATAAAGCCATACAACGATTGAATGAATTGGGTAAAACTGTGGTGGTTGCTTATCCGCGTCAGCCTGGGGATTTTAATGATATTGCTCGTTCTAAAGGGGTGGAGGGTGTTTTGAAAGAGCTAAATCATTCCGCTGGTATGGCTCAGGAGAGGTTTGAGCAGTCGTTGTCAAATAAAATAGAGTCATCGAAACAGATTCAAAACCTTAAATCCAGACAAGATCGTGCATTGGAGCATGTAGAGAGGGAGATTTGATATCATTTCTTCAATCTATCTTTGTCGCAACTGTCGCGCGTGGTAAAAGCTAAGTGTATACAGTTAGGACTTTAGACTAAGGGTTAGTTGGCAATAAAATCAATTAATGATAAATATTTATTGAATAACGATACTAATTTGTTATAATGCGTGACAAATCAACCTAAAGAAGGAAATTGTCATGCAAAAAATAAAATCTACAAGCCATATGCTCTATCTATTTTTTCGAGCTCTTTGTTGGGTTCTACCGGTTGTTACTACGTATCTCATTCTATTTAATTTAGAAAAAATAATAAGTTGGGGTGCTTGGGCATCAATGATTCCTTCCGTGTACATTTCTGCAAAATATTCTGAAGTGTCGACTTCGCTTGTGGCGAATGCCCCTCATTATTTTTCTATTTATCATCGATTGGTTATCTTATTTATTCAAATGATCCCTTTATCTATAACAGTATTAATTTGTCACAAACTAGCTAAGCTATTTCGCTTATATGAACAAGGGTACTTGTTTGAGGAAGAAAATATTAGGTTGATTAAGCATATTAGTATTTTTATGATAGTAGGTGAGTTACTGCAATTGATATATCAGCCATTAATGACGGCAGCTTTGACGTTTAATAATCCACCCGGTGAACGTTTTGCGAGTATTACTTTAGGTACAACTAATGTTTCTACTCTTATCACAGCTGTTCTTATTTTGGTCGTCTCGTGGATTATCAAAGAAGCGCATCAACTAAAATCAGAGTCCCAATTAACAATTTAAGGAATGTTGTTATGTCTATAATTATTAATTTGGATGTTATGATGGCTAGGCGAAAGTGCCGACTCAAGGAGTTGGCCGAAGCTATTAATATTACAGAAGCCAATTTGTCAATTTTGAAGAATGGAAAAGCAAAAGCGATACGTCTTACTACGCTTGACGCTATTTGTGCATATTTGCAATGCCAGCCTGGTGATATTATTGAATATCGAATTGAGCAGAATGCTCTCATTAGAGAGAGGGCTTAAGTTCGGTGGACCTGGCTTCGATTTTTTATACCCGATCTAACGCGACGTTGGACATTGAACTAATTATTCTGAAAAAAATGAAACACAGTATTGACCTTAACGTTACGTAATCCTTTATTGTGTACTGAGTCAGTTAGAGGAGCTTGGAATGCGTTATACAGTCAAGAAATTAGCTCAACTATCAGGAGTCAGCGCACGAACGCTTCGTTTTTACGATGAGATTGGCCTTCTTAAACCCGCTTTTTATGGTGATAATCAATACCGTTATTATGAAGAAGAGCAGCT
This sequence comes from Legionellaceae bacterium, assembly GCA_947504875.1. Taxonomy (GTDB): domain Bacteria; phylum Pseudomonadota; class Gammaproteobacteria; order Legionellales; family Legionellaceae; genus CANNJI01. The sequence continues at coordinate 2,918 of CANNJI010000031.1, read as the reverse complement.
TCTGATGTTGCAGCAAATTTTATTTTTTCGTGAGCTTGGTTTTCCTTTGAGTGATATCCAGCGGATTTTAGGTAGCAATGATTTCGATAAAATCGAGGCATTGCAATCACATAAATCTATGCTGAAAGCGGGTCTTCTGCGAACAGAGGGGCTCATCAAGACGATTGATAAAACGATATTACATATAAAAGGAGTCGTTACCATGCATGTTGAAGAATTTTTTGATCCAATTAAATTACGTGACTCAAAAATACAAAAAGATTATGAGAAATACTTGGTTGAAAAAGGCATCATTTCGCAAGAAGAGATGGATCAAAGCTGGGATAAAATAGAACAGTGGGACGCGACGGATTGGGAGAGCTTCAAGACTGAGGGTAATGCATTTTATAAGAATATGGTTGAGGTCATGTTAAATGAATTGTCACCGGCTTCACTAGAAGCACAGGATTTAGTGCATAAGCAATATCTGTTGATCACGCCATTGTGGATGTTTAATAAAACAAGTTATCTTAAATTGGCTGAGTCATATCGAGAAGATGCTAATTTTCGACAATTCTGTGATCTATTTCATCCAAAATTACTCGAATTTTTAGTCGAGGCAATGCGCGTATATGCTAAGAATAAATTAGCTTGATGCTCATCATGTGAGATGTAAATATGAAAATCATAATACCTAATCATGCTTTATCGATTACCTTAAAAGACGGCAGACAACTGGGTTATGCCGAATATGGGAATCCTGAAGGCAAACCAGTTTTTTATTTTCATGGGTTTCCTGGCAGTAGGCTTGAAGCAGGGCATTTGCAAAATGTAGCGTTATTGAATCGTTATCGACTGATTGGTATTGATAGGCCAGGCATGGGGCTATCTTCTTTCCAAGTCAAACGGACTATTTTGTCTTGGGTGAATGATGTTGAGATGCTTGCAGATTGCTTAGGCATTAATAAATTTTCAATTGTGGGTCATTCTGGTGGCGCACCCTTTGTGGCTGCATGTGCATATAAAATACCACATCGATTACATGGTGCTGCGATTGTTTCTGGTATGGCATCTTTTGAAATTTCTGAGGCAACTGCAAGTTTGGCCCGAGGACAGCGGCTTATCAATGGTGCTATTAAAATGATGCCTTGGATTGCTACGGGTATGATGAAGCTTACATTGACGATGCTTAAAAAACCTTGGATGCTGAAACAATTATTGAAAAAAATGCGGGATGGTTCAAAAAAGTCGATTTTAGTGAACACTTGACGAGCGAAAACCTACCCTTTTGTGATACTATTAGGGCATAGAAATTGTTCATTAAAAATTTGGGATTGAGCTAGGCGCGTTGCCTTTTAACCGGATCGAAGCCAAGCATGCCGAGCCACGGTTCATGTGGTTTCCCGGTCATTGCCTCAGCAGGGGTTTTGTTAACCAACCACGCATGTTTACTGCGCGCAAATGGCTTGTGGTTCAAATAAAATAGAATGAGCGCCAAGCGCTTAGGTGTTATAAATTTACGCTTATCCAAATAGGGCCGTAATCGGCTATTGAAGTTCTCCACCATCGAGCTACACCGGTGCGTAGTCTCCAAAATATGCAATACATCATCTTCAATTTCATCGTACTTTGATCCAATCAGAGACTCCAACTCATTAGATTTCAGACCGTATTGAAGGCTATCGAAAGCATATCTTGCGAGATAACAGACTGACCAGATGATATCGATAGAGACGTGGTGCTTTTCTGATAACGTCATGAATTTATCATTTAATGTATTCGTCACGTCGAGCAAAGCATCCCGTCGTGTCTTGAGTGAAGTGACGATATCCTCAATCCGGTGAGGGTGTGCCAATGCTAAATTGGTCATTTCTGATTGGATGAAATCGTAAAGAATGGCGCGTTCAATAGGTGGCTTTCCTGCAAGCTGCAGAACATCGTATTGCATCCAACTGGACAATGTTTTGAATGTTGTGTGAACCGTTTCAAGCGCGCTGAGTTCGTTTAAAGCCACTTCAAAGGCTTCTGTTCGAGTCTGTTTTTTTGCCTCATCACGGCCATTTACGGATTGTTGAAATAGCTTCATGGCGGCGGTAGTAGCTGAGTCAACACGATTTTTTAAGTATCGACCGCAGTCCTTCATGTCCATAATGAAATGAAAATGGTCGTGTTGAATGGCTGTTTCTGGCAGGGCCTCTTCGTACCCCTTGATGAGGCCTTTCGCACCATCGAGTATCACAGATTCTGGGTTGTAACCTCGTGCTTGCAAGTCAAGCAAATGAATCCCCCATGTCTCATAGTCTCGGTGGTCTGCGTGAACCAATAATGGGCAGAATCGTGACTCGATATCAACCGTCGCTAGAAGCGGTTTGTTGTGATGAAATAACTCATCAGAGCAGCCTGTTTGAATGGACGCAAGATCATACTGGTTGTTGATCGTAATGGCTTCATCACTGGCTTTATCAAGAATATTAGACACGGTACCAATGGATACAGAATAATCAAAGATGAGACCCATAAAAGACATAATGTCGCGGGAACCTGCACGACAAACCAGATATAAAGCCGTAACAGCCCTATGAATATAGGCTTTGGTTACCGGGATATAATAAAGAACCTCATCATCCGTTTGCTCGAACGCTTGATTAACTGCGGTCAGCGCTCTGGCTTGTTGCTTATAGACTGAGTTACGGCTGACATTAAATCGGTTAGATATATCAACAATCGTAGCCTTCTCTTTCAGTGACTCAATACCAATGTTTCGTTTTAAGGCTAATGGAAGTCGTTTTCCATGGTGCTTTTTGTGAGCAGTTATCATCATGATCCTTTTTTTGTTATGACGATAAACTAAGTATCATAAATCAACTTGTTGGTCGATGACTGCTCTCAAAAATTACTATTAAAAATTGGATGAGTGTTCACTGCTTTTGAACCATCCC
>CANNJI010000030.1 GCA_947504875.1 Legionellaceae bacterium | reverse complement strand
TTGGTGCATTAGGTGCTAATGCTTTAGATAATACAGTAGCTTTTATTGCAGCTGTATATTTTGTGACTTGTTTCATTAAAAACTCCAACACCCCAACTTAGAATTAATTTAATTCAGAGGCGACAACTTTCCTGAAATTGGGGGGTAAAGACAGGTTCCAATAACGCGTGAGTTCTTCTGACGCCACTTGATCCGAATTATCAGGAGAACAAAAAAATAGACCGGACTTTCCAACCCAAGTTGAAAATCTAGCATCTAACATCATGTCAATTGTTGATAGATCCATGCGGTGTAATTCAGCGATACAAATATCGTTTTTTAGCGCTTTGGAGACATAATCTGGACGATAGAATTCACCCTGTTTTGCCATGACCGCCTCAAATAGACGGGTTATGGCACTCAATATTTTTCGGATATGATCTTTTTGATGATGATCTGAATTAAATCTCATGCGATTAATCTGCAGCAAGGTACTATTTAAAATATGATTAAATAAGTGTATTTGGGGAGCAACATTCGTCGCATGATAACGATAACATTGTAACACATTAGCTATTTCTATTTGGCCATGTTTTAGCGCTAATAACAATTCCTTATTTCCAATTGTGATACCAGGATGAAGCAATTGATAAAGCGTATACCGATCCCCTCTTTTTACAGCCTGATTAAATTCAGAATTATCTTCAAAATTTCCGGGATCGGCAAAGGGCACATCCGTTTTGATGCCAGAGAAAAATCGCATGATCTTTTTATCCGATATTTCAGAGCTGAGTTAAAGCCTACTTAAACTCAACTCCTGCTTTATCTAACACCGCTTCAGTTTCTTGTGCAAGCCATCGATGTGCACGACCTGAAGGATGAACCGGATCAAAAAATAAATATCCCTCACATACATCAGTCGAGGTATGCTGTTTTACACTTGCAACCATTTTAAGGACTGACTGTGGCGAGGCTGAAAGCGTTGCAGCTTCATAGCATGTGTCTTTCACGTTATTAAAACCGTAACTCTCAGGATAGTTCACTGCACGCGAAAAAATTTCACCTACATCAACTAACAACCATTGAACGGAGGGATATTGTTTTTTTAAATCCTCCACCTGTTCCCCCAAGATATCATTATGTCGTAGAGAAACAGTTGTGAGTAAATCTACCGCATCGAAATCTACTGCCGCTGGTGTTTTTCCTAAGTCAGGTAGATTAAGTACTAAAATATGCTTTGCACCTTTATCCACTAAACGAAGCAATGAAACCCTTATGCCTTTAATCACATCCTGAACTGTGGTATCAATCTCTTCGGGAATAGCCAAGTAATTATTAGAACCCATCCACACCACATAAAGGCTTGACGCATCGGCTTTATCATGGTGTGCCAGTAAATAACTATCAATTTCACGATCTAAAGAAAGCAATGCCTCTTCTTCATCATCATCATCGTCCTCTGCTCTAATCCCCGCGCCTCCAAATGCATAATCTAATAGATGAGCATTTGAATCAATTGGAAAATAATGCTTCGTTAAATGCTCGATCCATACAGGGCCATTGGTGAAACGACCCTGATAATATGGAGGAGATAAAGGAAGCTGATGCTTCATATACTCGTACAAGTTTCCATTATCCGAAAGACTGTCTCCAAAAACCACGATCTTATTCAGTGGTTCAGCAGACACGATAAGTGAAAAACAAAGTCCCAATGCGATAAATATTGATCTCATCTTTGCACATCACCTCAATTAAGCCATACCCAACGATGTCAAGTTCAGTTGACGACCACAAATCCACGCTCGCGTTAAGCCTGCAAATACTTCTTTGGGCATGTCGCTTGGTAAACGTACGGTCGAATGATCATCATGAATTTTAAGACCAGTAATTAACCGACTTTGCAAACCACCTTCATTTGCAATTGCACCAACAATATTACCAGGCTTAACACCATGAACACGCCCAATATCGATGCGGAATAATTCTTGCGGAGCACCAGAAGTAAAACTAATTTGTTTCGCTGGTCCACGAGAATCGCGAGAATCACGAGAATCACGATATCCAGCTTGTCGCGGCGCACGATCACGATCACGAGCAGCACCCCGGGCACCAGATGACTCAGCTCCACGGACACGACCTTGTCCGACGTTCGATGAGCGAGATTCAGTCTTAGGTAAAGATATTTCCTGTTGCCAAGGTTTGTCTTGGTGATGCAACAAAGCAAGCGCAGCAGCAACATCAAGTGCAGACGCTGAGTCACCTTTTTCAGTCAAATAACTTTCAATCATGAATCGATAATCGGCTACATTGGCATGACTAAGGCGCTCGTCTATATTTGTCATAAAGCGGGCTTGACGTACCGTTCGAATGGTATGATCATTCGGCGTATTCATTTTTTCAATCCGCTGACGTGTGTGTCGCTCAATCATGCTGAGCATACGTGTTTCGCGCGGGGTGACAAATAAAATAGTTGTTCCACTACGTCCAGCACGACCTGTACGACCAATACGATGAACATATGTTTCACAATCATGTGCCATATCATAATTGATTACGTGCGTGACACGCTCTACATCTAATCCACGTGCAGCAACATCCGTTGCAACAAGCACATCAATTACACCTTGTTTAAATTGAGAAATAACACGTTCACGAAGTGCTTGCGTCATATCGCCATGAATGGCCATCGCTCTCAAATTTTGTTGCTGTAACAACGTGGCAACTTCTTCTGTGCTACTTTTTGTTCGTGTAAATACAATCACACCTTGATGTGTTTCTGTTGCCAAAATACGTAACAACGCATCAGGCTTTTGCATTTGTGAGGCAAACAAGAAACGTTGCTCTACAGTTTTAACTGTTGCTGTGTCATTACGAATTTCAACAGACTCTGGATTAGTCAAATAAGTGTTTGCAATTTGTCGGATGCGTGGCGGCATTGTTGCTGAGAACAAAGCAATTTGTACAGTATCTGGCAGAGCAGCAAGCACTGTTTCAACATCTTCAATAAAGCCCATGCGTAACATTTCGTCGCCTTCATCAAGGACGAGGGTACGCAATGAACCCAATTGTAACGTTCCACGTTTCATATGATCTAAAATACGGCCCGGGGTTCCTACAATAATTTGAGCGCCCTCTCTTAATTTTTTAAGTTGGGGTGCATAATCTTGACCACCACATAACACCACAAGACGTGTATCTTTTTGATAACGGCTTAATGCTTTGAATTGTTGTTCTATTTGAATTGCAAGCTCACGTGTAGGCGCTAAAATAAGAACCTGTGGTAAACGTTGTTCACTCATAGGTAACAAACGTTCTAGCGCAGGAATAGCAAAAGCAGCTGTTTTTCCACTGCCTGTTTCAGACTTTCCGATAATGTCTCGCCCTTCAAGCAACAAAGGAATACTTTGAGCCTGAATAGGTGAAGGCGTCTCAAAACCAAGGTCTTCCACGGCTTTTAAGACTGCATCGGACAATTTAAGATCAGTAAAGCGAATTAATTCTGGTGTCATAATATACCTAAAAAAATAACTCATCTGGAAATAGATGGGTCAATACAAAAACAGTCGTGCATGATAGCAAATTTTATATCGAAATGCACTCATTTTATTCTGTTTATCACAAAAAAAAGTAATGAGTCTTCAGGAAATCGTGTGAATATCCAAGGATTGTCCTGCCGATCAGATGACTTGTGGACCGACTGTAGTGCCGGTCAAATGACTTGATGACCGAATAAGCGTACTAAACTCGCTGTGCTCAGACATAGCGCGCTTACCTGTTCATCAAGTCTTTTGACCGGCGCTATAATTTCATAAAATAGCAGCCAATCGACAGGCCTGGTCAATGGCATGGCGCGCATCTAGTTCGCGAGCTTTATAAGCCCCGCCAATACGATGCACTGAGCGACAAGCCTGACTTAAAGGCAAATAGAGATCATCCAGAGATGTTTGACCAGTACAAATAATAATTGAATCCACAGACAAGATCTGAGGGACATTATCCACTAAAAGATGCAGGCCTTCATCATCAATACGAACATAAGCAACCCCAGACATCATTTTTACGTGATGATGTTTTAAAGTTAAACGATGAATCCATCCCGTGGTTTTTGCTAAACGCTTGCCTAATTTTTCTTGTTTACGTTGCAATAAATATACTGTGCGTTTATCCGTAGATGGTATTGGCTCCACCAATCCGCCCCGTGAATGACCCGTTAAATCAATTCCCCACTCACGACAAAACTCCGCGGATGTGGTTGATGTCGTTACTAAAAAATTAGCAACATCAAAACCGATGCCGCCAGCACCGATTACGGCTACGCGCTTCCCCGCCTTACGTGAACCCCTTAAAAGATCAATATAAGTCATCACCGAAGGATGATCTAAACCCTCTATGGTTGGCACTCTTGGCTCAACTCCCGTGGCCAACACAACCTCTTCAAATTCTTGTAACATCAAAAAAGTAGCTTGCGTATTTAATCGGACCGTCACGTTATATTTTTCTAATTGATAATTAAAATAATCAATTGTATGTTGAAATTCTGATTTACCTGGTATTTGTTTGGCCAAATTAAATTGACCACCCAAAACGTCATTTTTTTCAAACAAGGTCACCCGATGGCCTCGTTCAGCAGCAATGGCCGCAAACGCAAGACCTGCAGGTCCTCCACCAACAACAGCAATGTCTTTTGGCGTATCAACCGCTTCGTAAATTAACTGTGTTTCATGCGCCGCTCGTGGATTAACCATACATGAGGCTGTTTTATGTGCAAAAATTTGGTCTAAACACGCTTGATTACATGCAATACATACATTAATTGCACGAGGCTCTCCTTGCTTGGCTTTATTGGCAAACGAAGGATCAGCAAGAAAAGGCCTCGCCATAGAGATAAGATCAGCAGCGCCCTCTTCAATCAGGGCGTTTGCAAGAACAGGTGTATTAATTCGATTAGAAGTAATGAGCGGAAGACTCACTTCAGACTTTAAATGTTTGGTCACATTGGTAAATGCTGCGGGTGGAACCATGGTTGCAATGGTTGGGATCCGCGCTTCATGCCAACCAATCCCAGTATTAATGATTGTCGCGCCCGCAGCTTCAATAGCCTTAGCTAATAAAACAACTTCTTCCCAACTGCTCCCTTTGGGAACTAAATCTAACATAGAAAGACGGTAAATAATGATAAAATTTTCACCCACCGCTTCGCGTACAGCACGCACAACTTCAACCGGGAAACGCATGCGATTAGCGTACGAACCACCCCATTCATCTGTGCGATGATTTGTTTCCTCTACAATAAATTGATTAATTAAATATCCCTCACTTCCCATAATTTCTACCCCATCATAACCAGCATGTTGGGCAAGACGAGCAGCGCGGGCAAAATGAGAAATCGTTTTACGGATCCCCCATTGCGTCATTTTAAAAGGAGTGAATGGGCTAATGGGTGCTTTTAGGCGCGAAGGAGCAACAATGAAAGGATGATAGCCATAACGACCCGCGTGGAGTAATTGTAATGCAATTTTAGCTCCTGCTTCATGAACAGTATGCGTTACACATTCATGCCGATGTTGCTCTCGTCGTGTTGTCAACTTGGCAGCTGAAGGGGCCAAACGCCCAGCACGATTAGGTGCGAATCCACCGGTAACAATTAAACCAACACCACCTTGAGCTCGCTCTCGGTAAAAAGCTGCTAAACGCGCCAAGCCTTCTTTTTCTTCTTCAAGCCCTGTATGCATAGAGCCCATGATGAGGCGATTTTTCAGTTCAGTAAACCCTAAGTCAAGCGGTTTAAATAAAGCACTGAAGGGCGTGTTATCAACAACTAATTCCATGTTTGAGTATCCTTAACCGTGCGTTACGTAGAATCTCCGAGATGAGTGTCCGTGTACATGAGCTTGCTCGGCACGTGTATTGTCCTTACGCAGGAACATTTGGGTATAATATAATTTACCATCACGATCTCTTACAATGCCGATCCCGGTTAAATTATAATGACCCAAAATATTTTGACGATGTCCTGGGCTATGTATCCAGCCATCTGCTACTATTTTTGCGGTTTTATAATTGTAAGCAACATTTTCAGCGCCCCCAGTTGCATGAGGAATGGTATGTACTAAATGAGATAAGCGCTGCTGAAAACCATCATGACCAAACGACACGGCATGGTTCGCCATGGAGCGACTGTGTGTCCTAGCTTCTGCTGAAACTGTATCATTCATCACCAAAGGACTTAAGCCATGGGATGCACGAAAACGATTAATATGGCTTAAAATCTCTGAAGCCATCGGATCGTGTACTTCTTCAACCGCTGCTGCGAATGAAACGCCCATCATGGTTAAAGACAATAAGGCAAGCCCTATTATTTTTTTCATCATATACACCTTATTTTTAACTCCCCACCCGTACGTCATCCCGAGCACAGCGAGGGATGACGTGAGAGAGGCGCCTTTTATTATATATCAAACGGATTACGCAGAATAATTGTCGAATCTCGCTCAGGACCAGTCGATAAAATATCGATAGGTATTCCAAGTAACGCTTCAATCCGTTGAACATAGGCAAGTGCATTTGCAGGCAAATCGGTCATCTGCGTAATATCTGCAGTTGATTCAGTCCACCCTGGCATGTCTTCATAAACAGGGGTTAAATCAGCATACGCTTCTGCCGCCTGTGGTGGGTAGTCAAAAAATTCACCTTTGCTATTTTTATAACCAACTGCAATACGCAAGGTTGGGAGGCCATCGAGAACGTCTAACTTCGTAAGACATAACCCCGTGATACTGTTAATTTCAATGGATCGTTTTAACAAAGCTGCATCAAACCACCCACAACGACGCGGACGCCCAGTTACAGCACCAAATTCTTGTCCCCGAGAAGCCAAATGCTTACCAACATCATCCTGTAGCTCCGTGGGAAATGGACCGCCGCCAACGCGCGTTGTATATGCTTTAGTAATACCCAATACATAATCAATATAGCATGGGCCAAAGCCTGCACCATTAACCACACTTCCAATGCATGTGTTTGATGAGGTTACAAAAGGATAAGAGCCATGATCGATATCTAAGAATACGCCTTGCGCACCCTCAAACATGATGGCTTCACCCTTACGACGGTAGGCATGCAATGCGGAAGTCACATCACATACCATAGGGGCTAATGCTTGAGCCCAACCGATTGAAGCTTGTAATATATCGTCTAGTGCAATCGGCTCTTGATCATAATATTCCGTTAATAAAAAATTATGATAGGCTAACAGTTCCGTGAGTTTTTCAACAAAACGCTCACGGTCAAATAAATCGGTCACTTTAAGCGCCCTGCGTGCTATTTTATCTTCATACGCAGGCCCAATCCCACGGCCAGTTGTTCCGATTGCCGCTTTACCCTTTTTTGCTTCACGTGCTTTATCTAGAGCAACATGCGATGACAAAATTAGAGGACACGCCTGGCTAATGTGTAATCGTGAGCGAACATCAACACCTTTGGTTTCTAATTCTTGGATTTCAGACAATAACGCATCCGGAGACAATACAACCCCGTTCCCAATATAACAATGAACATGTGGGCGTAGAATACCTGACGGGATCAGTCTTAAAACTGTTTTTTCACCCTTGATTTTTAAGGTATGCCCAGCATTGTGCCCGCCTTGATAGCGAACAACTGCAGATGCATTTTGCGTCAGTAAATCAACAATTTTACCTTTGCCTTCATCACCCCATTGTGTTCCAACAACCACTACATTTTTAACCATAATATACTCATGCACCATTCAATTAAGGTTTGTTCAACCCATGCTTAAAATAATCAAAAAACGAACTGCTTTGATCAAGAACCAACACATCTTCCTTTGAATTAAAACTCGCTGTATAGGCTTTTAAACTTTTATAAAATGCAAAAAACTCCGTGTTCTGATTAAAGCCTTTTGCATAAATTTCTGCAGCTTTAGCCTGTCCTGCTGCACGAATTACTTGTCCGTCGCTGTTTGCTTGTGCGAGTGCAACGGTAACGCGAGCATCTGCTGCCGCCTGTATTGCCTCGGCCGCTGACTCACCATCTGCACGATGTCGGTTAGCAATTTTTTGCATGTCTGCACGCATCCGCTGATAAATCGCGTTGCTTGTATTGGCCGGCAACTCAATTCCCTTAATACGAACATCAACGACATGAATACCAAGCTGAGCTGCTTGCTCTTCAGCGCGATCACGCAAAAGCCCCATGACATCGTCGCGACCACCTGAGACCAAATCAGAGATGGTACGTCGTCCAAATTGCGCCCTCAATGAGGTGTTGAGTTGTTGTTCAAGAAGCGTATCGGCTTTAAATTGATTGCCGCCCGTCGCTTTGAAATAACGAGCCAGGTCTTCAATTCGCCATTTGACATAATAATCAACAATAACATCTTTCTTTTCTTTGGTCACAATACGAGATGATTTAATGTCCAACGTTTGAATCCGTGTATCAAAAATACGTGAGGTTTCAATAAATGGCATTTTTAAATGCAAACCAGGCCCCAAGATTTCGACTGTTTTATCTGCTTTATTTTCAACCAATCGACCCAGACGTAGTTTAATCCCATGCTGTCCTTGTTCAATAATGAAAAGACTTGTCATCAGCAGCATCAATATAAACACACCCGTAATACCCAACATTAGTTTCATCGATTTCATTGTGCCGCTCTCCCTAACCGCTCAGTTGGTCTTTGTATTTCACGACCATCGTATAAATCGGTGTTAGTTTCTGGTTTTTTTATTTCTGAGCCTGTAAAAGCGACAGATTCTCTTGGCTTAAGTGCGCGTGAAGAATTAATAAGTTTATCTAAAGGCAAATAAAGCATATTACCAGACTTTCCATCAACAATAATTTTAGTGCTCTGGCCCAATACCTGCTGCATTGCATCCAAATACATGCGTTCAGTGGTTACTTTTGGAGACCGGACATACTCCGGTAAAAGTGCCAAGAATTCCGCCACATCTCCTGTGGCTTTCAAAACAACTTGTTGAGCAAAAGCTTGTGCCTCTGCAATCACACGTTTAGCATTCCCTTCCGCAATGGGTACAACACTCGCTTCATAAGCTTGCGCTTGTTCTTTAAATCGTTTCTCATCTTCTTGTGCTTTAATTGCGTCATCAAATGCATCTTGAACATTTTCAGGCGCACGAGCTGGTTGAGGTGAAACGTTCACAATGATAATCCCGGTTTTGTAACCATCTAGAATTTTAATTAAGGATTCCTGAACACTGATACCCCATGCTTCCCGTCCTTCTGTGATAATTTGATCCAAGCGTGTTGTACCAACGACCTGACGCAAAGCGCTCGAGGTTGCCTGTTGGAGGCTCTCTTCAGGATCAGCTACATTAAATAAATATTCTTGAAGATCACCAATACGATATTGTACAACCAACGCTACAGACACAAGATTTTCATCTTTTGTTAGCATTTGTGCCGAATATGAATAATCAGAAACGCGATCAACATTAAGCACAACTTTAGATTCAATTAAACGGGGGATCCAATGTGGACCAGCACCAACAGTATCAATATAACGCCCAAAACGTAATATTGCCGCTTGCTCTGCTGGGTCAACAATAAATATCCCCGACAAAGCCCAAAGGATAAACACAACAAAAAATAATAAGGAGGCTAAGATTGGACCTCCGCTGGGTTCGCTTGTTTGCAATGATGGCTTGGTGCCCTTCATAAAACTTTTCAGTTTTGTCTGCAGACGTTTCAATGCTTCATCAAGATCTGGTGGTCCATTTTTGCCCTGTTGGCCATTCTCTTGTTTATCTGGTCCATTCCATCCCATGTATCACCCCAAACTATGCCATCAAATAGCAGATTTTAGGTGGGATGAAAGCTTTGTGCAAGCATCGTTTGTCTCAAACTGATTATTTGGCTGTTTAAAGAAAGATTGATTAAATGCTTGATAACATTGTTCTCGCTCTGATTTATAGCTATACAACCCCAATGAAACGACATAAGCACATGCTTCGAAAAGTAAGACAAGCACTTGAAATAAATTGGAAAAACTCCACCAATCATTATTGGCTTGCTCTAAAATAGTTTCTTTAAAGTTTGTATCTTCATAAACAATATTATGCACCATCTTTAACTTTTCAAGTGCTAAAGTAGACTTATCAAACAGAACTAATTTTAATTTAGCCAGTAGCTGCTTTTTATTTGCAAGTGTCTTTTCATTTTCAATCTGAGAGAGAAAAAATCCTTTTTGAGCATTTTGAACATACTGTTCTAATCTAAAATAAGCACACGTTACCGATTCAAGTTGTTGATACATTTCTTTGTTTTTTAAATAAAATTCTGTTGCTATCTTCTCATATAAGGCGTTAATTGAAACGTCCAGATCAACAGTCGAACTGAGTACTTTTTCAATCAATTCTTTTTTATTTTCATCAACATGGGATCTGAGTGCCGTATCATATAACGATTTAATATGAACAAAACCTTTATCTCCGCCCTGGCTATATTCTTGATTTTTCAAAACTACAGACTCAATGTATTCAACAGTAATGTCTTTTTTACTATTTTGTTTTAATACCTGCGCCAATCCCAATGCAATCTTTTTTTGTTTTGATCGGTAACGTGCCAATGGATAAGAAGGAAGCAGTTTAGAATGCTCATGTAGTCTTTGTTTTGTTGCTAATAATCTTTTTTCTAAAGGGGTCGTACTCAATAAAATTTTAAGATGCTCACTTGCTGGCAGGCCTAATCGCCCTATAAATTCTTTATAAAAGGCTTCAAATCTATCATTTAACGGCTTTGTTAATAGCCCCTCTTTTAAGCAATACTTCTCTTCGTAAGCATCTGCTAAGATTAAGAGAGGAATACAATAATCGTTTCGCAATTGCTCTAAGTTTTCTTTTGTGGCTTTATTGCCTTCTTTGGCAAATAGTTTAATTTTGTTTTTTAGATGTTTAATTAAAGCGGTACACGTTGGAATTTCTTGCAATAATTTAAACCATGACTGAGAAGAATCTAACGTCATTCTCCAGATATCTACCGACGCTTTTTTTGCTTGCTTTTTCGCTAACGCCAATGCCTCTGCAGACGGCTCACCTTTAAAATGCACGGGTCCGCTCATCAATGCATTTAATCCCAGGAGCAGGGCATCATCTTCTTTTTGTAATGGTTTTCCAATGGCCGACACAATTAAACTCAATTCATGTGCATCTGCTAATTTAAACTCATCCTGACAAAGCAGCGTGATCTGTTCACACGCTTCTTTATTAGACTCTGTTTCTATCAATTGCTTCACTTTTTTGTCTGCTCTGTCAGTATAATAAAGTTTCCCGTTGTACAGGATGACAGCGCTTTCATATTTAAATGACTTATCCAAATCTTGAAATTTAACCGTTTTAGGATCAATCGGAGATTTAATTAAACCCCATGCCTGATCAAGATATACTGGCTGAATCAATCCCTGCTGCATACGTTTACACGCATTATTAAACAGCGTTTGGATATGACTCACCTCGGGAATCAATGCATCTTTAGAAACCGCAGAAATCAACGCGTAAGCAGAATAAATATCAGAAGATACTGCGGCAACGTCTATCAGCACTTCTGTCTTATGCTGTTTTATTCCAAAACCTAAGTTCACTGCAGTCCAAACTAAGGTTTCATTTGCATCAGTAATTTTATCCGTATCTTTGAGCTTAATGATTTTCTGGTTAGCTTCTTTAATATAATACAAGGCATTTTTGAATTGCTTATACATTAATATTTGTACGGGTTGCGCTTCAAGCTGTCTTTCATTTTCAAGTTCTGGATAAGGAACACCATTCATTTTCTGCGCAAGAAATCTTGTTCGAATCGTTGGCTCAATATTATCAAACAAATTATCAAGCGCTAAGGTGAGCTGTTCTGTTATCTTAGCAAATGGCTCAGTATTTTTAACAAGATAAGACTCTCGCTTTTCTGATGCTTTATTTTCAACAAGTAAATGGTTGCTCTGAACAACCCCAGGAGCAGTTCTATTTTTAAGCACACCCAGTTGGCGATCAATATCAGTGGCTTTCTCATCAATACAACGCACGACTTCGTCGAATGCATCCCGTAGCGCCTGAATATTTAACGGCTCTTTATACGTTTGCACTTTACCTGAAAGTGCATGTATCAGTTGTGTATCAAGTTTATGAATCCCCGGGACTAAACGAAGCGCACTGACCAACACAGGCTGGAATAAAGCATATTGTTTTCTTAAAGCTTCTTTTTTGTCATAGTCCAGCATGCCAAATGAAATTAACCCATCAAAAGTTCGGATTTCGTTTAAAAACAGTGTATATGCCTTTTTAGCGCGAGCTAGTTTTTTTAACTCAACAAACAAGACCTTTTCCTGCTCTATTGGAGCGTCTTCTGAAATATTGATTCGAAATACGTTTTGATAGATTGGCCATGGCGTCATGCTCACTTGTCTAAAGTAACGTCCTGTTACCGTAGAAATTAATGCTAGTGTTTCTGGCTTGGCAACGGTAAGTTCAGCAGAAAAATTCAGGACTTTTAATTTTTCATAATTATAGATCTGATTGATCAGATGCAATTCAAGATCATCGCCTGATTCTGGTTTCTTAATTTCAGACACTGCATGTTTTTTTCGATCAGCAAAATACAATTTGCCATCAAATAAAATTATTAAATTTTTAACTTTTTTTGTCGAATGTAATTGTTCAAAAATGGTTTTAAACGATAGTGTAGTCGGATCAACCTCCATTCTGACAATACCACAGCTATCATCAACACCCTGATTAACTGCATCAATACAATCTTCAACCAACTGGGTATGAAAACTAATTGTGGATTTCATCTGAGAAAAATGACCTAGCAAATGCGTTTTAAGGGTTTCAATGTCACCCAATAGTGCTGTACTAATACACTTCGCACCATTGAGGTGTTTTACAATATCATTGCTTAAACCTGGTCGAAGCTTCTCTGCATAGGGTTGTAATAAACGATAGTTTGCTATCAAGCGTTTTTTCTTCTCATGATCATCAAAAAGACCGACCCCTTGAATTGTTCTTAAATCAGTCATGAATGTTTCTAGAGTCACAATATTAAGATCAAATAAAATAATTTTTTTCTGATCATTCAATTGTTGCTCATAAGCTGTCTTTAACCGTTTTTCTACAAATCGTGGCTCATCTAACGTTAACAAATCTTGTTCTTTTGAAAAATCAACAACATTAGATGCAACATGAATTAACTGCTCGTACCATGGTCCAATCATATCCCCGAAATTTGCAGATATTTCCGTTGGACTTAATAAATTTTCTGCTTGAAGTTTATCAAAAATACCCGAGAGTGGCGCAATACAATCATATTTAAGGGCGCGAATTAAACTCAGTATTTTTACTTTACTTGACTCACTCAAATGCTCAAATTCTTTTAAAATTGCCTGTATCAAGTCGTACGAGTTACGTAAAATGTGGATGTAGTTAAGTATATTAATTGACGCTAAAAAATCTCCTTTCTGCAAAGCATCAAGCCCACTCAATAATTGCATCCCATTTTTTTCAAGGGCTTTAATCTTTAAATCAATCGCTTTTTCATTTCCCAAATCAGGCGCAGATGCAGTCATTAAGGCAGATAAATCACTTAAATATCCAGGGATATGTGCACCAAACCCTGTAAGAAAAGCATAGTCAAATTGTCCATGAAGCTCATGAGGATGTAACTGGTTAATTGAAAATCCTGCGATATATCCTATTTTTTTAGCCAGATGAATGTGATCACTTTCAGATAGTTCTGGGACCAAATCAGACAATACAGGAAGCATGCCGCCTATGTGGTTAGCCATCGGTATTAAAAAAGAGAACATTTCTTTGAAAATTGATATTTCAAAATCTGGATGTGACAACAACTGGTATCCATCGTAGAGATCATCCACAAGCGGACCCAATGCTGCAATGGTCGATAATTGATAATTAACATCATCAAGGTTACCAAAATTCACGGGTAGTCTTTCACATCGTTCTAATCCGCGTTGAATTAAAAACAATGCATTAATAATTTTTTTGATTTGTGACAAATGATGAGAATCAGTTTGATTCTGAGAAAAAAGCATCAATTCACCATTTCTTACAACATCTGATTCATTGAGCTTATCTTTAACATACTGACTTACTTTGAGTTTTCGAAACGAGGGAATATAATCCCTGATAACGCACTCTAAAGCAGAAATAATATTCAAATCAAATGCATCATTCAGTGCTTTTAACTCATGAACTTCTGCTAATTTAGACTTTCCAAGACGCATCCCCTCAAAGAATTTTTTTGCACGAATATAAGCTTGATGTTTGATTAAATTGGTCGGATCATCCAGGAGCGGTGATACTTTTTGGTCATTATTCAGTTCTTTTTCAACAAGATACAATTGATTATTGACACATACAATGGCGATTTTTTGAGTCAGCGCTTCGCCTAAGCCTATGGGTGCGGTAGGAAGTTGATGAGAATGAATCAATAAACACCCAGTAGCGGCATTTTTAACGCGTTCTAAATAAGCATTAACCTCAATAGCCGCATCGCTATCACCCAATCGTTCTTCAATGAGATGACGAATGAGTTTTATTAAAGGAGAAAAATTACCCTCTTTTGCAGTGTCGGCAATAAATCTGATTTTATCCAGCGATTTACCATTTAAGCAATTTTGTTCAAGGTAGGGATGTGTCTGTCGTTTATAATAATGCATCGCAAGATTGATAGACGCACTTCCACCGTCGTGTAAAGCGTGAAATAATTTTTCTTTAAGCTGACCAACAACCGAATAACAATAATTTTTTGCACTATCCATCATGATTTGAAACACCATCTATAGTAGCACTGTGATTCAATTGTACTCTAAAAGAGCACAAAGATCAATTAGCGCTTATTAAATATCAAATCCCAGACGCCATGCCCCAAAGAAAGGCCGCGACGCTCAAATTTAGTTAGGGGTCGTGAAGAAGGACGAACACAAAACTTTCCATCAGATGATGTATTCTCTAGCGCCGGGAGCGTTGATAATACATTAAGCATCCAGTCAGCATAATCTTCCCAATCTGTTGCACAATGAATAAATCCACCCGGTTTTATTTTTTTTAAGAGTGTAGTAACAAAGGCTGCCTGAATAAGTCGACGCTTATGGTGTCGCTTTTTAGGCCACGGATCCGGAAAAAAGATCTGAACCCCAGAGACTGCATCATCTGTTAAACATTGTTCAAAAACTAATCGCGCATCGAACGGCGCAATGCGCACATTCGTTAGCCCTTCCTCTTCAAGTGAAACCGCCAACGCCCCAATACCGGCACGATGAACTTCAACACCGATAAAATTAAGATGTGGTGCTGCACGGGCCATATCAAATAAAGACGCGCCCATACCGAAGCCAATCTCAACAATGAGCGGCGCTTCTCGTCCAAAGATAGCCTGTAAATCCCAAGGGCTTTCTTGCAAAGGCAATTCGTAGGACTTTAAAGACTGCTCAAGACCGTGCGATTGGCGAGGGCTCAATCGACCTGCGCGTAAAACAAAACTGTTAATGGCTTTTTTCATTCAATTTAAATCTGCGTCAATTTTTGCGAAATTATACACACCTTTCTCAAAAAAATAGAAACTTATTCCTGAATATATTGCAATATTCATGATAATTTGCTATAAATCCGCCCCTAACATAAGATATATCTTTTTTTTGGAGCACCAACATGTCACGAGTATGCCAAATTACCGGCAAGCGACCCACCACAGGTAACAATGTGTCGCATGCAAACAACAAAACACGACGACGTTTTCTTCCTAATATTCAATCACGTCGTGTATGGGTTGAAGAGGAAAATCGATTTGTTTCCTTAAAAATTAGCACTAAAGGTCAGCGTATCATGGATAAGCTTGGCGTTTATAAGGTTCTCGAAATGCTTCGAGCAAAAGGCGAAAAGATCTAACCACAAGAGAGAATCATTATGGCAGCCGTCACGATTAAAGTAAAAATGGAATCATCCGCGGGAACAGGTTATTACAAAACAACCACTAAAAATCCACGCAATCATCCTGAAAAAATGAAATTAAGCATGTACGATCCCGTTGTACGCAAACATGTTGAATTTAACGAGAAAAAAGTAAAATAACATGTGTTTTTTCGTCTTTGTTTAATAAAGGGTCTATACTTTATTAAACAAAGCACATGATTTATTGATTCAAATACAAGGAGCGTATGATGCAAATTCACTTCACAGGACATGGCCTTGAGGTCACAGAGTCTCTTAAATTCTTCACAGAAGAAAAACTTCAAAAACTCGAAAAACATTTTGAAAAAATAACCAAAATTAATGTTGTTTTCCGTATTGAAAAACTGAATAAAATTGCAGAAGCAACCCTTTTTGTTGCTAAAGGCGAATACCATGCACATGCGCAATCAGAAGACATGTATGCCTCTGTTGATGAGCTACTCGACAAACTGAACCGACAACTGGTTAAACACAAAGAAAAAATTCAAGACCACAGAGACCACCGTGATCATCGGGGCACACATGATGATCAAGAAATTGATGATTAATCAGCTATTCATATGATTAAAAAAGACATTACTATCATCAACAAACTTGGCTTGCATGCACGCGCATCAGCTAAGTTTGTGTCTACAGCCAATCGATATCAAAGCCGAATTGATGTTAAAAAAGAAGGTCAAACCAGCATCAACGGAAAAAGTATAATGGCGATCATGATGCTTGCTGCAAACCAAGGCACTGCCTTAACCTTTCACATTGAAGGCCCTGACGAACACGAAATGGCCGAGGCGCTTGAATACCTCATCGCCAATCGGTTTGATGAGCCAGAGTAAAATAGACCTTATTTTCTTATAAGTCTACTTATTTTGTAGCGCCCCAGCACGTCATCCTGAACGCAGTGAAGGATGACGTAGGTTCAGTTTGACTAAATCAAAAGCATACTTATCCACAACCTGGGGAGTGACCTTATTTTTTCTTCTTCAACAATCGTCGTTGTCTTCGCATACGATGCAAAGCAATCAAGGTTTGAACCGGACCAGATAATGCGTAGCCTAACGAGGCAACACAGAGCATGACCGATGGGCTGGCTGCAATGGCAATAAATCCAATAACAACCAAGAGCACATGTAAAAATCTAATTTTACCTTTAACATCGAGCTGTTTGAAACTATGATAACGTATATTGCTTACCATCAAGACGGCTGACATCATCATCAAACAAGCAGCAAGAATGGAATCCCAAGCATATTGCCAATCATTAGAATAACAAACCCAAACAAATGATGACAAAACCGCTGCAGCTGCAGGGCAAGCGAGCCCTTGAAAATAGCCTTTATCTGCTGTTTCAAGCTGAGTGTTAAAACGTGCTAATCGAAGCGCTACAGCCGCTGTATAACTAAACGCAACAAGCCAGCCAAATTTACCCAACCCTTCAAGGGTCCAACTATAGAGTAAAACAGCCGGTGCTACACCAAACGTAACCATATCCGATAAACTGTCATATTCGGCCCCAAAAGCCGACTGTGTATTCGTCATTCGAGCAATACGCCCATCGAGACCATCAGCAATCATCCCTATAAATATAGCAATCACTGCGACATCATATTGCGCTTTTAAAGAAGCAACAATGGAATAAAACGCGGCAAATAAACTACCTGTCGTCAATAAATTAGGCAAAAGATAAATGCCTGAATGTCTTTCCTTTTTCTTCACAATATACACCTCATCAACTATTTACACCATGAATCGTAACATAAGATGAATACACTCGAACAGCATGATGCTATACTATAGTCACTATGGTTGATCCTGAAAATAAAAAAATTATCATCGAAGGTGTAACGCCTGAGGGTGAAGCATTTCGTCCAAGCGATTGGGCCGAGCGCATGAGTGGGTCAATGGCCAGTTTTAAAAACAGCCGCATCCACTACTCCCCTTTGTTACAACCCAGTGTAAATCACGAGGGCTACAAGTGTGTTTTGCTTGATCCAAAACTAAAAGAGTCAAGCCCACAGGTATACCAATCTATTTTGGAATTTGCTAAAACAAACAATCTTAAAATTTGTGGTGAAGATCCCGCTGAAGAACCAACTTAAGATGTTGTTCCTGAATCCATGGTTGATGTGACAAAGAGGTTTAATGAGTATTCAATGGCATACCAGGTGTTATCTATATTCATAGCAAGAATACCCGCTCCAATGTAAAGAAGACCTCTTGAACCATCCTTAATACCGGGCTTACCCATGCGTAAGAGCAACACGCACCCACGAACGAACCAAATCATGCCCGTCGTCTCGATGAGACTTTTTAATGCGACATAAAGGGCATCACTTGTTTGCTGATCATAAGCTAAAATATTATCTTCACCAAAAAAAGTGTTTGATAACGCAGAAATAGATGAAGGTAAATAAACCAGCAATGCGCCCGCAGCAAAATACGCAATGGCTGCCATATGGCTTTCTTTACCTCCTTGTCCGGCGGCTTCTGAGAGCCTCATGAATCCAACGATAAATAAACAAATACCAACCATATACCCAAGTCCAGAGACCATTGCCTGAACAGAAGGCAACGACTGGCTTAAATTAATAAAAATGCTGACAAGATCAATATTCATGGTTTAATTATGGTTCATTTTCTCAGCTAAGTTACGAATTACTTGCAATACACTTTTTTTACCCTATAGTTGTAACTTTATTATTTAACAAAGAATCTCTTTATGCAGGCTAACAGCTTTAAGCTCACCTTGGAAGACGCACAAATGATCTCAACCAATGTGAAACATTTTATTTTCAGAAAAGACGGTCTTCCGCTTTCTTTTGTACCAGGCCAATTTATAACGATTCATTTTGAGCATAACGAAAAAACGCTCAAACGCAGTTATAGTCTTGCAAACTCACCAGGCTCAACGCCTTATCTTGAATTTGCTGCAGGTTTTATCGCATCAGGCCCCGGAACTCAATTACTCTTCAACCTCAAACCAGGAGATACCCTTGAGGGGTCTGGACCTTTTGGTCGACTGACATTAAAAGAAAACGACCCGCGTCGTTATATTTTAGTTGCAACAAGCACTGGCATTACGCCCTATCGTTCAATGTTGCCAGAACTCAAGCAACGCTTACATGACAACCCGTCATTACGCATTGTTTTATTACAAGGGGTTCAGAAAAAGTCCGACCTGCTGTTTCACGAAGAATTTAAAACATTTACTCATACGCATCCTGGTTTTACTTACCATGCCTGTTTGAGTCAAGAAGATCCCGCTGCGTTAGAAGAAAATCAACATCAAGGGTACGTACAACATCTATTTCCAAAGCTTTCGCTATCCAAAGACGACGATCTAGTTTATCTTTGCGGCAATCCAAGCATGGTAGATGATGCATTTACCTTGTTAAAAGATGCAGAATTCACCGTTCAACAGATCATTCGAGAAAAATATATTTCACGCTAATTATAAAATTTAGAGGAGAAAATACATGACAAACTATGAAGAACTAGCACAAACAATGGATCACATGTTGCAGGAAGGTAAGGGAATTTTGGCCGCCGATGAAAGTAACGCCACCATTGCTAAACGCTTTAACGCCATTGGTATTGAAAACACACCAGAAAATCGCCAAGATTATCGTTTGTTATTAGCAACAACTTCCGGCCTAGGCGAATACATCAACGGTGTTATTTTGTACGAAGAAACCTTTGACAACAAAAACGCAGCGGGTGAATCAGTTCCTGATTTATTCATGGCACAAGGCATTTTACCCGGGATCAAAGTTGACAAAGGACTCATTGACCTACCCAATACAGAAGGTGAAAAGGTAACCCAAGGATTAGACGGGCTAACTGAAAGATTACTGCACTTTAAGGCGAAAGGCGCAAAATTTGCAAAATGGCGTAACGTTTACTCTATCTCTGACATGTCACCAAGCCTTACTGCCATAAAAGCAGGCGCAGAAACGCTCGCAAGGTATGCAGCAACCTGCCAATCAGTAGGCATTGTTCCAATCGTTGAGCCTGAAATACTCATGGATGGGAACCATACAATTGACACTTGCGCCGATGCCAGTGAAATTATCCTGCATGAGCTTTTTAATGCTTTATTTACCCATCAGGTCGAACTTGAATATATCATATTAAAACCAAGCATGGTCACCGCTGGTAATCAAACAATCACTTGGAGTGTTCCTGAAGAAATTGCAGAATTCACACTCTCCGTATTTCGGAACCAAGTCCCGGCGGCAGTACCTTCTATCAATTTCTTATCAGGAGGCCAAACACCCACACAAGCCACTGAAAATTTAAATGCACTGAACCAGGTCGGCGCGCAACCGTGGCTCTTGAGCTTTTCATATGGTCGTGCACTTCAAGAAGAGTGTCTTGCTGCCTGGAAAGGCGAGAAAAACAATGTTGAAAAAGCACAAGCCATACTGCTTCGACGCGCAACATTAAATGGCTTGGCTTGTTTTGGTGAATATGAAGGGGAATAATTAACACTGCTTGGTCTCTATTGCAATCGTGTTAAATGCCTCTGAAATGGGCTCAATGGGAAAATCCAAATCCATTGCAGCCCATATTACGCCACAAGCAGCATCCTGAAAGGTTGAATGCGGAACCCAATAATCCATATTGGCTTTTACCATCACTTGGAACGCTGTGCGTGTATTAAACCCTTTTTTTTGGGTCATCAAATAAAACAGGCGATTAAATACACCGCTTGAATGATGGACATCCATACCCCGACGATACTCGTTTGCACGCTCAATTGAATATCCATCTAAACTGGGTCTATCCATATAGCGTAGGGCAAGATTCACACCTTTTTCTTTGATAACCTCTGCGCCAATCAACCAATTGTTCATCCCGTCCACATAAAACTGAGCAGCTTGCGAGGCCATGTCAGAAAAAGACTCATTGATACCACCTGATTGCCCAACGTATGCCAAATCAGAATGGTGCTCAGTAAATCCATGACTAATTTCATGTGCACCGATACTTAAAGAAACCAAAGGATAAAATGTATGGCCACCATCGCCAAAGGTCATTTGCGAACCATCCCAAAATGCATTTTCATACTGTTGTCCATAATGAACCCGCATGATCAGGGGGGTAATGGTTAATCCGCGACCTAACGGCTCAACACCATACCAAGTAACGTATAAGTCACGAATCACTTGCCCTATATATAATGCATCGTTCGATGGAGAAAAGGCCTCATTGACCTTGTCGTATCCATCCCCTCCCTTGCCGGTCCAATAGACGTCTGAAGCCGTAGGGCAGGCAAAGGCAGCAGGACTTCCTTGAGGCCCATACCCTCCTGCCATATCAAATACTGTAACCCTATAATTATCAAGATAACACCGCCCTGTGGCTGCATCACGGGTTAATGGAAGAGCGGGCTTATCTACTCCATAATGAATTAATCCAGTATTTAAATTTCCACCATACCCCTGCCCTTTAACATAAGAACGAACGGTTTTGACTTTATCCCAAGCCAACAATTCGTCGAACGACAAAGCATCAACAATAACAGTCGGATGGCGCGGGATAGCATCTGTAGGTTGAACCCATAATTCCACCTGATACGCCCAGTGCGCAAGATGCTCATCATCAATATAAATAACTGGATGAATGGCTTCGTCAACAAGCGGATATTGACGATACATGCCTTTAATTTTATCCAGCACTTGGGTTTGATTTGAAACATACGCTGAGGGCTGTTCTCCCAACTCAGAAGCTAAGTTTTGATAAATCACACCATTCATCCATGTTTTATGATGAAGATAATGGACAATCATGTTGCCGCCCAAAATCGGAATACCCTGGTAATATTGCTGCATTCGCACATGATGAACACCCTGCGCATCATAGCGAGCACTCATCTGTTTAAACTCATCAGGTTTTAAGACTGGCATCGTCATCCGTTGATTTAATACCAAACGATTTGCAGCATAAGATGAAAAAGAAAGGACCGTTAGACCCAAAAACAATATAAACCAACCAACTGCTCGATACATGGCTAAACCTCCTTGTTTATGTTTAAAATGGACTGCTAAAATATGGCGTTCCTCGCCAAAAACATCTCTAGCTAATCAGATTTTCATTGTGAAATCAATCTTATCTCAAGGCACAGATAGACAAAACCAATAAATTCAGGCAAAATTCAAGCCATTTTAATGTTAACTGCTGCCAGATGAAAAACATCTTAATTTTGCATGGCCCGAACTTAAATCGTCTTGGTGAACGAGAGCCTGCATATTATGGTATGGAGACACTTCATTCTCTTGATGAGCAACTCAAACGTCAAGCACATGAAGCTGGATGTATCCTTTCATCGCAACAAAGCCAATCAGAGTCAGTTTTAATTGAAGCCATTCATCAGGCAAAAGAAGATAACATCGATTTTCTTATTGTTAATTTTGCAGCCTACACACATACCAGTATTGCGCTACGTGATGCCCTATTATGTGTTAAAATTCCTTTCATTGAAGTACATATTAGCAATATTTATGCACGAGAAACATACCGACATCATTCATATTTTTCAGACATAGCCCAAGGTGTTATCACTGGGCTAGGAACTTACGGATACGTGCTTGCACTTAACGCCGTTATTAATACATTCAACAAGTGAGAGTTATCATTCATGGATATTCAAGAAATTGAAAAACTGATTAAACTATTAAAAAAAACAGGCATCGCTGAAATTGAAGTGAAAGAAGGTGATAAATCATTGCGATTAACACAACATGCGCCTGCATCTGAAACACATCACATCAATCATGTGTCACCCCCCGTTCACCAAGCACCTGCACCCCATATCCATCTTGCACCTACACCTCCTGTTGCCGAAAAAAAACAACTAGCAGGGCATCACGTGCGATCACCCATGGTTGGAACACTTTATACGTCATCATCGCCCGAGGCTCCTCCTTTCGTTTCAATTGGTCAGTCTGTTCGTGTCGGCGAAACGCTGTGCATCATTGAAGCCATGAAGATGTTCAACGAGATTGAATCTGACAAGGCTGGCGTCATCACAGCCATTCTCGTGTCTAATGGCGACCCCATTGAATATGACCAACCACTTTTCGTTATTGAATAAGGAGCGTATACATGCTCAGTAAAATCGTGATTGCTAATCGCGGCGAAATTGCCTTGCGCATTTTACGCGCGTGCAAAGCCCTCGATATTAAAACTGTGGCTGTACATTCAGATGTAGATAAAGACCTCTTGCATGTGCGGCTTGCTGATGAAACCGTGTGTATTGGACCCGCTCCTTCACAAAAAAGCTACTTGAACATCCCTGCGATTATTTCAGCAGCCGAAATAACGGATGCAGTAGCCATACATCCAGGCTATGGTTTTTTATCTGAAAGTGCCCATTTTGCAGAAATTGTAGAACAAAGTGGGTTCAAATTTATTGGTCCTCGACCTGAAACTATCCGACTTATGGGAGACAAAGTATCCGCCATTGCTGCCATGAAGAAAGCGGGCGTACCCTGTGTTCCTGGATCAGATGGCCCGCTATCTGATGATGAAGCACTTAATTTGTCCCTTGGGAAAAAAATTGGCTATCCCGTGATTATCAAAGCCGCCGGTGGTGGTGGTGGACGAGGAATGCGTGTTGTTCATAGTGAGTCAAACCTCATTAATGCGATTGCGCTCACACGCAGCGAAGCAAAAGCTGCTTTCGGAAACCCCGTGGTCTATATGGAGAAATTTCTCGAAAATCCACGACATATTGAATTTCAAGTATTAGGCGATGGGAACGGCAATGCAATTCATCTTGGTGAGCGCGACTGTTCAATGCAACGTCGTCATCAAAAAGTTGTTGAAGAGGCACCAGCGCCAGGGATCACTGACGAATTAAGACAACAAATGGGTGAGTGTGTTGTCAACGCGTGCAAAAATCTTAATTACCGCGGCGCAGGAACATTCGAGTTTTTATATGAAAACGGTTGTTTTTATTTCATCGAGATGAATACACGGATTCAAGTCGAACACCCCGTAACCGAAATGATAACCGGTATCGACCTGATTAAAGAGCAAATTAAAGTTGCAAGCGAGCTCCCGTTTACCTTAAAACAAACAGATATTATCTTACGCGGACATGCCATTGAATGCCGAATTAATGCTGAAGATCCCAATACGTTCATGCCATCTCCAGGCACCGTTCGTTTGTTACATCAGCCAGGTGGTCCTGGTATTCGATTTGACTCTCATCTCTATAGTAGCTACACCGTGCCTCCAAACTATGACTCCATGATCGGAAAACTTATCAGCTACGGCACAACACGCGCGGAAGCCATAGCGCGCATGCGTCAGGCTTTGGATGAAATTATCGTCGATGGGATTAAAACAAACATCGAATTACATCGACGCATCCTGCACGACAAAGGGTTTGTTGATGGAGGAACAAACATCCATTATCTTGAAAATATGTTGAAAGGTTAACATTTGTGATTGAATTACAACTCAACGCTTGTAAAGCGGAAGACATTGAAGCGTTAACAGAACTACTGGAAACAGCAGGCGCGTTATCCATTACCTTAATGGATGAGCACGACAATCCAATTTTAGAACCTGCCCCCGGTGAGACCCCCTTATGGCAGGATATTATTCTAAAGGCACTGTTTGAAACCCCTGATAATGCGGTTGTATTATTGACAACACATTATCCTGACATATCAATCACACGTCATGAGGTACCTGAGCAAAATTGGGAGCGTGTATGCATGGATGATTTTCATCCGCAACAGTTTGGTAAGCGCCTATGGATTTGTCCAACATGGCATACACCGCCTGAGCCTGACCACGTTAATCTGATTTTAGATCCTGGTCTAGCCTTTGGCACAGGCACCCATCCGACCACCGCACTCTGCCTAACCTGGCTTGAGCAAGCGAATTTAAAGAATAAAACGCTTTTAGATTATGGCTGTGGTTCAGGTATTTTAGCATTGGCTTCATTAAAACTTGGAGCACAGCATGCTTATGCAGTAGACATTGACGAACAAGCCTTGATTGCAACCCAAAGCAATGCAACAATCAATGAAATTTCGATGACAGATTTAACCATCAGTTTTCCGGACACCCTCCGCTGTGAAACAGATTATGTCATTGCAAATATTCTGCTAACCCCCCTATTAGCACTCAAAGCACGTTTTCAGTCACTGCTCAAGCCCAATGGACTACTGGTTGTTTCTGGTCTTTTAGCGACACAAACAGAAGAGCTGACACAAGCGTACAAAGGTATTTTTGAACATCAAGAAACGCTGATTCAAGGCGATTGGGCTTTAGTCATTTTTAGGCAGGATAGATAATCGGCATTTAATCGCATTACAAAATTCAAGATAAAGGAAATAGCATGGACCAGCATATTTTTGTTAATCGGATATTAAATTTAAAGAAAATCAAAACCATCGGTGTAGACATGGACCACACCTTAATTCGATATAAAACAGAAAATTTTGAAACGCTGGTTTTCAAAATGGTCATCGAAGAACTTATTCAAAAAAAACACTATCCAGCACACATTAGGCACTTCAAATTTAACATGGCAGGTGCTATACGTGGCCTTGTTGTTGACAGCGAAAACGGCAATATCCTTAAACTTAACCGGTATGGTGCAATTCGACAAAGCTATCATGGAACAAAAGCCATCCTTTATAATGAACAAAAGGTTTTTTACCGTAGCATGTATGTTGACCTCAGTAATCCAAACTATATGGTCATTGACACGTCATTTTCAATTGCATTTTGCGTTCTTTACCAACAACTCGTTGATCTAAAAGATAAAAGCCCTCAAGCGCTCCCGAGTTATCATTTGATTGCAACAGACGTGCTTCGCGCGGTTGATCAAGTCCATGCCGATGGTCGACTCAAAAAACACATCAGCGAAAATCTTGAAACATTTGTACTCAAAGACAAAGCACTTGTGGATGGGATAAAACGCTTTATCCAGCATGGAAAAAAAATATTTATCCTCACCAACTCCGAATATTTTTATACAAAGGCATTGCTCGATTACGCAATCAATCCTTTTCTGCCGGAAGGGGAAACGTGGCAAACCTGTTTTGAGTATGTCATTACATTGGCCAACAAACCCAGATTTTTCTACGACAACCTACGTTTTTTAAAAGTAGACCCAGAGACAGGGAATATCTCCAATCTATTTGGTCCAATTACACCTGGCGTTTACCAAGGAGGCAATGCGGCGCAGTTCACGGATGATTTAGCCCTGAATGGAGATGAGATTTTATATATCGGCGACCACATTTATGGTGATATTGTTCGGTTAAAAAAAGACTGTAATTGGAGAACCGCTCTGGTGGTTGAAGAGATTGGTCAAGAAATTGAGGGTCAAAAACGAGCGCAACCGATTGAAAAAAATATTATTGAACACATGAACATAAAAAAAGATTTGGAACACGATTACATCGATTTATCAACCAAAAAAATTGATGATCACACAACAGCGTTCGATGAAAAAATAGAAGTATTACATCAAAAAATAATGACCCTCGATACTGAGCTCAGCCAACTCCTTAAGGAACAGCATCAATTTTTCAACCCCATTTGGGATAGGGTTTTTCGTGCCGGCGCCGAAGAAAGTTTTTTTGCATACCAGGTTGACCGTTATGCTTGTATCTACATGGAAACACTGGCTGATCTCTTTAAATGCTCGCCACTTACTTATTTTCGTGCCAACAGACGCTCCCTTGCACACGACTAATCATCCAACAACCCAGGGCTCCTGTTGAAGCGAGCCCCAAAATACCGGGTGCTACCTCCGAACTCGGGATGACGGGGAGTTACGAAATTGTTAACAATCGATGCAACTCATCAACTAAATACAATGGTATATTTAAAATATCGCCATCTCTTTTCAAGTTCAGCATGGACAATCTAATATTCAATTTAGGATGATACTTTTCATCGTAAATTTTTAAACTTTTACTTCTGACGGATATATTTCGGTGGCTGTCAGGATACGTGCGTAAATAGGACTTCTCGCATTTAAAAACGTCTATAACCCATACTATATATAGGCTATAGAGGTTATTTTATTACTTGCAGAACATGCATAGATCCACCCATAAATTGTTAATAATTTTCTATATTCATGGCTGGCATACTGAGAGCTGTAGACAGGGATAATAACCCGCTAATAAATGGCGCAGGCTAATACTAAACCCTAAATCTCATTTCACCTGAAAGATTTTAGAAAAGCCCAAATAAAGAACAATTCGATAAACTAATCTAAAATTAAGGGACTAATGAAAGCCGTTTG
>CANNJI010000029.1 GCA_947504875.1 Legionellaceae bacterium | reverse complement strand
GCCTCATCGTACCGTTTTAACCAGGGCAAAATTACATGCTAATTTACAAAAAACACGCAAAAACCCTGTCAACCCCTAAAGGCATAAATTTAAAAATATATTTTTACGCGGGCTTGCCGAAAGGTCACAATGAATGGGCCATTTTTTTATTAAATGCAATATATGTTTTTATCTTTGATAGAAGAATGTTGAGTGAGTCTTTGGGTGAGTAGAAGAAAGAAGCAAACATGACATAGACAACCTCAAGCGCTTTAAACACTGACTCAGGGAGTCGCCAAACTAATCGATGCCAAAACCATGAAGCATCTTGATAATCGTTAATAAAACAACGGCGCAAGGCCCGATTAAGTTCTCGTAACTGAAAAAAATTAATTTGCAATGCTTTTTTTTGTGTTACAGGTTGAATATAAACACTCGGTTTATACATGAGCACGAAGCGCTTTTTTCCTTCGCCTACCAAAGGTAAACCAAACTGCTGACACACTTCTTCTACTGCATCGGGTGTGAGGTTATATCGCGCTGCGACCTCAGACAATAGCCATTTAGAAACGAAGAAAGTTCTTTTTTCTAACTGTTGTTTTATGTCATCAGAGAGACACTGATAGACTTTCCCCATGTGAATCAAACCAGTTTCTCCACCTTGGGCTGAAGGGGTCAAACAACAAAAAGAAATAAAGCTTGGAACATCTGCAGAATAATAGTTCTCGTTATGAAATCCACCCAAGTACAGCGTTCCGCCTGTTTTATATACGGCATTTGTATGTAAGACATAGTTTAAGTCACCAACGGGGACCCGGCCTTCCTCAGACATGAATGCTTCACTGATTCCTTTAAATCCTTGAATACTCAATAAGGCATTTTCAAAATCTGCTTCGGAAGAAACGTCAAATCCGCGGAGTAAAACTGCGCCATAGGTTGATAAATCGTGTAGAAGTTTTTGTGAGTGGGTCGAAAGAAGTGTTTTTAAAAAATCCATACTCACTTGTTCTTGAGCTTCAATCACTGGGGCAGTTCATTGGCTTCAGATAAAATGAGTCGTTCATGGGGATGAAGAAATCGTGTGGTTACATCTGCATATGGATTGCTCATGGCATGGGCCTTTATACAGGAATATAAGAAGACTTTACTATAACAATAAGTGATAAGCCAAAGAAAATTATATCGACCATATGCAGTTGTAATAAATTGGCATCCTTGATAATATCTTCGCATCTTTCGTATGCATAAGACGAGTGCTTCCAAGGAGTGATGTTTGATAAAAATACTCATTGTGGATGACCATGCATTGGTTCGCATGGGTATTAGGCGTTTACTAGAAGATATGCCTGATATGGAGGTTGTAGCTGAGGCAGAGGATGGTGAGGCTGCATTGGCTTTAACAAAACAGCATCATCCAGATGTGATTCTTTTAGATATGAAAATGCCCGGCATGGATGGTTGGGAAGTCACTCGGCGTTTAAAAAAAACAAATTCTACGGTTAAAATCATTGTTGTTACTGCGTTGTCATCAGAACCTTTTCCTGCACGTATTTTACAACTGGGCGCGATGGGTTATCTTACAAAAGAATCAGGTATAGAAGAAATGGCCATGGCCATTCGAAAGGTTGCTAATGGAGAACGTTATCTGAGTACGGAAATTGCCCAAAAAATCGCAATTAATAGCTTAGATGTTACAGAAAACTCACCTTTCGATAGGCTTTCTGAGCGAGAAATGCAAGTCATGTTTATGATCACCAATGGTCTTAGCGTTTTAGATATTGCCTCGCGTTTATTTTTAAGCGCAAAGACAGTCAACGGCTATCGTTATCGGATGTTTGACAAACTTCAGATTAAAAATGATGTGGAGTTAACCTACCTTGCATTAAAACACCGGATCATTGAACAGCCTGCTGATACAGAGTCGTCTATTGCATGAGCAATCAGGACTCATCTTTATTTGATTTATCTACTTTTCTGAGTGAATTAACGTCTGAACCTGGCGTGTATCGCATGCGCAATAGCGCAGGCGAGGTGATTTACGTTGGTAAAGCTAAAAATCTTAAAAAAAGAGTGAGCAGTTATTTTAATCAAATTAAAAATGAAATCAAAACGCAAGCATTGGTTCGGCAGATTGTATCAATTGACGTTACCGTAACGCGCACTGAAACCGAAGCCTTTTTACTCGAAAGCACATTAATTAAATCTTTACGTCCGCGATATAATGTCCTGATGAGGGATGATAAATCATACCCTTATCTTTTTGTAGACGTAAAACACAAAACACCAAGTTTATCGATTATTCGAACAAAGCATAAACCAAAAGACAAAGGGTATTTTGGGCCATACCCTGGTGTTGTTGCTGTTCGAGAAACGTTAAATCTTATACAAAAAATATTTAAATTAAGAAACTGTTCGGATATTGCATTTAAATCACGTACCAGGCCGTGTTTGCAATATCAGCTTAACCGTTGTACTGCACCCTGTGTTGGGTTGATTACAGACATTGATTATCAACAAAATGTTTCCGATGCAATGCTCTTTTTACAAGGGAAGTCACGCGTCATTATTGATGAGTTAACATTACGTATGCGACAAGCTGCAGATAGGCTGGCTTTTGAAGAAGCACGTACTTTGCGTGATCAGATTAAAGCTTTGCGTGTGATACAAGAGCAACAAAGTGTTGTGCAGTTACAAGGTGAGCTGGATGTTATTGTGGTTGAAGCCTACCCAGGGTTTGGGTGTGTTCAATGGGTCAGTGTACGGCATGGGCAGGTGATAGATAATCAATCTTTTTTTCCCAAAGTACCTAAGGATGGTTTATTGCTTGAAAGCCTTTGGGAGGATGTTTTTTCAGCATTTATAACCCAGTATTATATGAATGAACCCTCCCGTATTCCACCCACTATTTTAACGGATCATGTGCTATTAAATCATGAGTCACTTGAGCGATTGCTCAGTGAGTTAAAAGGTGCCCGTTGTCGGATACAAACACGTTCACGGACCATTAAAGCCAGGTGGCTTGATTTTGCACGAAATAATTTGAACAGTGCAATTGCATCTAAGGGGAAAATGGCCGCGAGTTTTATGGCGCTTAAACAATTCCTCAAGGTTGAACATCCAATTCTAACCATGGTTTGTTTTGATATTAGTCATACCCAGGGGACTCACACTGTTGCATCGTGTGTTGTGTTTAATGAGGCAGGACCATTTAAAAAAGCCTATCGACGTTTTAATATTACGGACATTACGCCTGGAGATGATTATGCTGCTATGCAGCAAGCAATAAGCCGTTATTTTAAGCGTGCGAAAGAAGAACAGTGTATACCAGATTTTCTTGTTATCGACGGAGGAAAAGGGCAGCGCGGCGTGGCCTTGGAAGTCTTAGAAGCGCTTCAAATTGAAGGAGTGACCGTGCTTGGAATAGCAAAAGGCCCTGGCCGAAAAGCAGGGCTTGAAACACTCATTTTAGAAGAGAGTTATACGTTAAAACCTGATTCGCCAGTATTACACTTGTTACAATATATCCGAGATGAAGCCCACCGGTTTGCAATTCAAAATCATCGAAATAAACGAGAAAAAAATAGCCTATCCTCGACGTTAATGCATATACCAGGGATAGGACCAAAGCGTCGTCATGCATTATTACAACATTTTGGGGGCTTGCAGGCGCTGTTGAAGGCCGGAGCTGAAGAGATTGAGAACGCGCCAGGTATTAGCAAACACTTGGCAATTCAAATTCATCAATATTTTCAAGATAATCCGTTGGGTTGATCCTATTGTTTATAGTACGGGCTAGATGACTTGATGGCAGATTAAGCGCGCTAAACTCCCTACGCTCAGACAAAGCGCGCTTAACTGCTCATCAAGTCATCTAGCCCTACTAAAATAGCCGATTAAAGCCGAAATTCATCACCCAAATAGACAGCACGAACTTCCGGATTGGCTAAAATCTCTGATGGGGTACCTTCACAGAGTAATCGCCCTTGACTCATGATGGTTGCGCGTCCACAGATATCAAGTGTTTCTCTGACATGATGGTCAGTAATTAATACCCCAATATTTCGGTCACATAGTTGCATAATGATTCGTTTAATATCAAGTACAGAAATTGGATCTACACCCGCAAAGGGCTCATCTAACAGTATAAATTGCGGCTCAATTGCAAGCGCTCGCGCAATTTCAACTCGTCGACGTTCTCCGCCGGATAAACTCATCCCAAGTGTGTTTTTGATGTGCGTAATATTAAATTCCAGAAGTAATTGCTCAAGTTTCTCTAGGCGTTGTGTTTTGTTTAAATCTTTTCGTAGTTCCAATATGGCTAAAATATTTTCACTGACTGTCATTTTACGAAAGATAGACGCCTCTTGAGGCAGATAGCCAATGCCCAGTTTTGCGCGTTCGTCCATGGTTTTTTTCGTTATATGATGTTCGTTGAGTAAGATGTCGCCTTCATCTGGGCGTTGCAGACCAACAATCATATAGAAACAGGTGGTTTTTCCAGCACCATTGGGCCCCAATAGCCCAACACATTCGCCGGCTTTGATGTGAATGCTGATATCATCAACCACCACTCGTGTTTTAAATGCTTTTCTTAAATGGTGCGCATGGAGTTCATTCATGAGAGGCCCTTGGGGTCAACAATAAGCGTAGTACGCTGCATACCTTCATGTTGGGTTGTGACATGCTCTGTGAGCGTATCATACTCAATATGGGGTGCTGAAAAAGAATGATTACCTTGGGTGACAGTTGCATTCCCGATTAATGTAATACGATGGAGCAGCGGATCATAGATGAGTTGATTGGCGTAGGCATGAAGCTCAGGTTTATCTTCACTGGTGAGCGCCCAGACATGCGCTTGAGCAGTTTTGTTGCCCAACGCAATGGCTTTAGTCAGCTGATTTCTATCGTTATTTTCAGTGATAACGGTATCTGCACGAAGGTGGGTTGAGCCCTGATCTAACATGACATTGCCTTTATATGTGCCGTGATGTTGTTGTTGCTCAAGAGAAATAGTATCTGCGGTTAAATGAATGAGGGCTGTCCGGTCAGTAGGCAATGCGTGGCAGGTGAGCATGAAGCCATATAAAAACAATTGAATGATACATTTAACCATGACTCGGATCATACACTGCCCGTGCTTGATGTAAAAGTTCTAGCCGATTTTCAGCAAGATAAGCTTTCATGCCTTCAGACTGAATCGTATTGCCCGCTTGTGTTACTGTAACATGGCTAAGTGTTTCTGCGAGGTTTGTTTGTGGAAAATAATTCATTTCTTCAGCGTCAATCGTAAAAGGGGCTTGGTTGTCCTTCATCACCAATATATGGGGTGTTTTTAGCCAGTGCTTGTTTTCACCTGGAATATGGACCATATACGGTGTATTTAAAGCATGAACCAGTATTCCGTCAGTATCGAACTGCTGCATAAAAAGGGCGGTGATTGTGTGATCAGGCATTAATGCAAGATGCGCCTCATCTAATTTAGCCTCGGGCTTCGATTGTGCAAAATATCCACTTAAACAGGCAAGTAGTGTGAGAGCAAAAAAGAGCAGCAGCGCTTTACTGGTCGTACTCATCCAGCGAAATACCCTTGTAGACCATATTCAAATTTGTTCTGTGCATGAAGGATGAAATCACAAACTTCGCGTACGCCACCTTTACCACCTGGACGATCTGTATGAAAAATTGCAAATTCTTTGACCTGCGGCACAGCGTTTGAAACAGCAACACCGAATCCCACTTGCCGAATAATGGCTAAATCAGGGAGGTCATCGCCAATATAAGCAAAGGCTTCGTCTGTTAAATTAAGTTTAGCTTTAAGTTCTTTGTAAGCTGTTCCTTTTTCGACCTGACCTTTGTAATAATGTTTAATGGTGAGTTGTTGCATGCGATGGTCAATAATTTCATTTTGAGCTGTTGTAATGATGGCAACTTCAATACCGGCTGACAAGAGCATTTTTAAACCCATACCATCTTGTACATGAAATGCTTTTTGCTCATTTCCAAATTTGTCCATATAAAGTCGGCCATCCGTGAGTACGCCATCTACATCACAAATGACGCAACGAATTTTCTTTGCTTTTTCTATCAGTTCATTCATGGTTTCTCCTCTTTGATGATTCAAATAACCCCAGCACGTAGTAAATCATGGATGTGTAGTACGGCAGTGGGTTTGTTTTCATTGTCGGTGACAACAAGTGACGTAATACTTTTGGTTTGCATTTGCAAAAGCGCATCGGCTGCCAATACGCCTTTTTTAATGCAGTGTGGATTTTGGGTCATGATCTGTTTTAAAGGGACTTGATTAATATCATAAGACTTACTTAATGAGCGACGAATGTCACCATCAGTGAATATTCCAGTAAGCTGTCCCTTGTCGTTGACGACACAGGCCATGCCTAATTTTTTTGAGCTGACTTCAATCAGTCCATCCCGTATCGATTTGCTTTCATTAATAATGGGGAGTGCGTCGCCATGATGGCATAGCTCATCAATTTTTAATAATAGTTTTCTACCCAAGGCTCCCCCTGGATGTGAGTGTGCAAAATCTTCTGCAGTAAAGCCTCTTGCTTGCAACAGTGAAATAGCTAGGGCGTCTCCCATGACAAGGGCAACCGTTGTACTTGTCGTAGGAGCCAAACCAAGAGGGCAGGCTTCTTGTTCAATGGATAAGTCAATATTAACGGTTGCATTATCTGCTAAAGGTGAGTGAGGGTTTCCGGTCAATGTAATCAGTGGAAGGCCCAGCCGTTTGATCCGGGGGAGGAGTGCGAGCAGCTCCTCTGTGTTTCCTGAGCTAGAAAGCGCCAGAATGGTATCCGCAGAGGTGAGCATACCTAAATCGCCATGTAACGCTTCACTGGGATGCATAAAAAAAGCGGGAGAGCCTGTGCTGGATAACGTTGCTGCAATTTTTTTTCCAATATGGCCTGATTTTCCCATACCTGTGACAACTATTCTTCCTTTGCAAGCAAGTAATAGCTCACAGGCACGATTGAAGCGTTCATCAATGCGATCGGCTAATTTAAAAATAGCGGCAGCTTCTGTCTCGATAACGGCAAGGCCTAAGGTGCAAAAATTCATAAAGAATACACTTTTTGTCTATAAAATACTGATATTAACATAACCTCTTAATATTTGCATTGGCAAATAAGTGAATCCAAGGTATATAATCATAGGTAAGTAATGCTTTGGATTTTAAATGATGCATGATGACTGGGTGGTGATACAAAAATTAAATTTTTCACATCATAACCACGTGATTTTCGATGACATCGATCTCACGGTTCAACGTGGGAAAATTACTGCAATCATGGGTCCGAGTGGCAGTGGTAAAACAACGCTTTTGCAATTGATTGGTGGTTTATTACGGCCCCAGTCAGGTCAAATTTGTGTGGATGGTGCTTCCATTCACCAACTATCACGTAAAGCACTGAATAAAGTACGGCGGGGCATGGGACTTCTATTTCAAAATAGCGCTTTATTTACGCATTTGTCGGTGTATGATAATGTTGCTTTCCCTTTAAGAGAGCATACCTCGCTTGATGAAGTGATGGTGCGTGATATTGTTTTAATGAAATTAGAAGCTGTCGGCTTGCGTGGCGTAGCGCATCATATGCCTGCATCTCTTTCCGGTGGAATGGCTCGACGGGTAGCGTTAGCGCGAGCAATAGCCCTAGATCCTGAGCTGATGATGTATGATGAACCGTTTACAGGTCAAGATCCAATCTCCATGGGTGTATTGGTTCGTTTAATTAAACGGTTAAATGAATTATTAAAAACAACGACAATTATTGTTTCTCATGATGTAGAGGAAACGTGTTCGATTGCTGATTATATATATCTTATTGCAGGTGGGCGAATTGTAGGACAAGGTACGCCGGACGAGCTAGGTGACTCTTCTGAGCCTGAAGTGAGACAGTTTATGCGGGGCGAAGCAGATGGTGTCGTTCCTTTTCATTATCCTGCGGCATCTTATAGTAAGGAGTTGCTTGATGCTTGATGCGATTGCTCGACTTGGGCAGCAAGGCCTAGGTGTGATTGAAACCCTTGGGCTTTCGGCGCGATTCTTGGTTGGCGTTCTTTTTAGAAGGCCAAATTTTACAAAATTATGGCCTGAATTTTGGGCTCAATTATATTTTGTTGGCGTATTATCCTGTCTCATTATTGTTGTTTCTGGTCTTTTCATTGGTATGGTTGTTGGTTTGCAGGGTTATCATACACTTGAAAAATTTGGTGCAGTCAGTCAGTTAGGGCAATTGCTAGCATTGAGTGTTTCACGTGAGTTGGGTCCTGTGATCAGCGCACTATTGTTTGCTGGACGTGCAGGCTCTGCATTAACTGCTGAAATTGGCTTGATGAAAGCAACAGAACAATTGGCAAGTATGGATATGATGGGGGTTGATCCTTTATCGAGAATTATTTATCCGCGTTTCTGGGCCGGCGTTGTTGCATTACCTTTGCTTGCCTTAATTTTTTCTGCCGTGGCTGTGTATGGCGGGTATTTTGTTGGTGTGCATTGGTTGGGTGTTGATGCCGGTAGTTTTTGGTCAAATATGCAAGCTTCTGTTGATTTCCGATTGGATATTTTAAGTGGCCTTATAAAAAGTGTTGTTTTTGCTTTTGTCGTGACGTGGGTTGCTGTATTTCAAGGCTTTATCTGTATACCTACAGCGGAAGGCATTAGCCAAGCGACGACGCGTTCAGTGGTTTACGCCTCGTTGGCTGTCTTGGCATTTGATTTTATATTAACCGCACTTATGATTGGAGGCTGGTAAATGAATAAGCGACGAACGATGGACATCAGTGTTGGTTTTTTTATTATTTTTGCTTTTTTAGCATTGGTTTTTTTGGTTGTGAATGTTAGTGGTATGACGGCATTGTCTTCAGACAAGGGATATCAAATTACGGCTGATTTTAATGATATTGGTGGGTTAAAAGTGAGGGCGCCTGTAACTATAGCTGGCGTGAAAATTGGTGAAGTCACCGGAATTGATTTACAACCAGGCGATCTTAACGCAAAAGTCAGTATGCGATTACGTCATGACAAACTCATCCCTTATGAAGATGTGTCGGCGCGTATTTTAACTGAGGGTCTTTTGGGATCAAACTATATTAGTATTGTTCCAGGTTTTGACGATAAAAGCTCTTCGCATCCCTATTTGAGAACAGGCGATGTTATTCAAAAAACACAAGAGGCCCTTGTGCTAGAAAATGTCATTGGTCAATTTCTATTTAACGCAAAAAAATAGGTGCACTCATGAGTCAATTTAAAAAAATAGTGTTGTTGGTGTTGTTTTTTGTATCGCCTGTTGTGCTCAGTGAGACCGCAGCGGTCCCTATGCTTCAAACAACAGCTAATCAAATTATTGATACGTTAAAACGTAATCAATCGAGCTTAAAGCATGATCATGCTGTTATTTATCAGGCCGTTGAACACTATTTATTGCCGCATGTTGATGTGGGAGGCATGTCTCGTTCGGTCTTAGGTCGAAATGCCTGGAATAAAGCAACAGCGAGCGAAAAGAAAGAGTTTACAACGGTGTTTACAGCCCTTGTTATTCGCACCTATGCAACGCCATTGGCAGAGTATTCAGGGGAAACTGTCAAATTTTTGCCACAACGCGCGGAATCCAGTGGTCGTTTTTCTCGTGTAAATAGTGTTATTATGCGCCCGAATGGTCAGCAAATCCCTTTGAGTTATGCCTTGGTATCTAAACAAGGGGAATGGAAAATATATGACTTAAGTGTTGAGGGAGTAAGCTTGCTGCAAAGTTTTAGGACTCAGTTTGCCGATCTTTTACGCGCGTCGAGTTTGAAAAATTTAATTGCGGAAATGAACCAACGCAGTAAGGCAGCATAGTCATGAGTTCGCTCACTGCCTTTAAACCTGGATTGATGTTAACTTTTGCGACTGTTCAGGAGAGTTTAATTCGTCTTCGATTACATGCAAAAAGTAATCATGAAGATTCATTATATTTAGATTTAAGCGAAACAACGCACTGTGATAGTGCGGGACTTGCATTGCTTATTGAAGCAAAAAGATTATCAATTCTGTGTGGACAACAATTAATGATTAAAGGCATGTCTAGCAAGATTCAAATGTTGGCCGAATTTTGTGGTGTTCTTGCCTTGCTATTAGAAAACAATGAGGATTAAATGGCTAGTTTAGAAATAATAGAACAACGGTTTAAAGCGTTTGATGATGTTGATTATGTTAAGTTATCTTTTGATGGGAAACACCATCAGCTGACGGTTGTTTCGGGGCGTTTTGAAGGGCAGTCTAAAGTTGTGCGACAACAATGGGTGTATGCTCAAGTGGGCGATTATATTACATGCGGTGAAATTCATGCACTAAGCATGAACACATGGACCAATGCTGAATGGGAGAAACAACATGGATAAATTAGTCATTAATGGTGGAAAACCATTGCAAGGCGATGTTGTAATTTCAGGGGCTAAAAATGCTGCATTACCTATCATGGCCGCAACGTTACTTGCAACCGATCATGTGACTGTCTCTAATGTGCCACATTTAAATGATGTGACCACCATGATGGAATTATTGGGTCAACTTGGCGCGCGATTGGTCATTGATGAGAAAATGAACGTTCTGGTTGATGCAAATCATGTGAATGAATTTGTTGCGCCTTATGAGCTTGTTAAAACAATGAGGGCATCTATTTTGGTGCTAGGGCCATTACTTGCACGATTTGGTCAGGCTGATGTGTCATTGCCAGGCGGATGTGCCATTGGTTCACGCCCGGTTGATTTGCATTTAAAAGCCCTTAAAATGATGGGCGCCGATATTACAGTAAAAAATGGTTATATTAAGGCGCGTTGTAAGCACGGTCGTTTGCAAGGCAAGGTTTTGGTGTTTGATAAAGTAACGGTTACAGGTACAGAAAATATTTTAATGGCCGCTGTTCTTGCTGAAGGGAAAACAGTTATTAAAAATGCAGCGCGTGAGCCCGAGATTGTTGATTTGGCTAATTTTCTGATTCAAATGGGTGCACGAATCGTTGGCGCGGGAACTCACACCATTGAGGTCGAAGGGGTTGAAGCTTTGGGTGGTGGTAGTTATTCTGTGATGCCTGATCGCATAGAGGCTGGTACTTATTTGACTGCTGGCGCGGCTACTCGAGGGCGTGTAACCGTTCGACGCGTTAAGCCTGACAATTTATTGTCAATGCTTTGTAAATTTGAAGAGGCCGGCGCACAATTGACCATAGGGGAAGATTGGGTGACGCTCGATACGCATGGATTACGTCCCGAAGCAGTAGATATTTCTACAGCGCCTTATCCGGGCTTTCCTACCGATATGCAAGCGCAATTTATGACATTAAATGCAGTGGCTGATGGAACGTCATCTGTCATTGAAACGATTTTTGAAAATCGATTTATGCATGTACAAGAACTACAGCGCATGGGTGCAAAGATCCAACTTAATGGAAATACAGCAATGATTACAGGTGTTGAGCATCTCACGGGAGCACCAGTGATGGCAACCGATTTGCGCGCATCTGCTAGTTTAATTATTGCGGGCCTTGCTGCTGAGGGTGAAACAACCATAGAGCGGATTTATCATATGGATCGAGGCTATGAACGTATTGAGGAAAAATTATCAATGCTGGGTGCAGAGATTAAAAGGTGTTCAAGCCAGTGATCACACGTGCAGATTTGGCATCTTATTTGCACGAATTTTTAGGTGTCTCTAAGATTAAAGATTATGCGCCCAATGGCCTTCAGATTGAGGGTCGCGCGGAGATTCGTCGAATTTGTACTGCAGTAACTGCGTCGCAGGCAGCACTGCAATCGGCATATGCACAGAAGGCGGATGCCTTATTGGTGCATCATGGTTATTTTTGGCGGGGAGAGGATCCAGTCGTTTCTGGTATAAAGCGTAGTCGTTTAAGTTTTGCTCTAGCGAAGAACATCAATCTCTATGCCTACCACCTGCCGCTCGATTTACATTCGTTTTTAGGTAATAACGTGTGTTTCGGTCAGATATTGGGTGTGGAAGATGTGAAAACACAAGATGCTGGCCAAACACCGGGACTTCTTATGACCGGACGGTTAAAAAAACCAATCTCTACTGAAGATCTATCTGCGCGCTTGGCCCTTGAGCTTGGACGAGCGCCACTTGTACTTGCGCCCTCCTCTAAACCATTGTCATATTTGGCATGGTGTACTGGTGCTGCCCAAGATTATATAGAGGACGCTTATCGTTTGGGTGTTGATGCATATTTGAGTGGGGAAGTATCCTTACGGACCTACTACGAAGCGCATGAATTAAGTTTGCCATATTTTTCTTGTGGTCATCATGCAACAGAGCGGTATGGGATTGAAGCACTTGGCGTGCACCTTGAGGAAAAATTTGGAATTTCGCATCATTTTATTCCGTGCGACAATCCTATTTAATGTGTGTTTCTATCGTGCCGAACAGATGACTTGATGACCGATTAAGCGCGCTTACCGGTTCATCAAGTCATATGGAAGGCACTATAGTCAAATAAAGTAAAGGATGGGTTTTATGGATAATTCACCAAGATTTTTTCAAAAAATTTTTTTAAAATTACCTGTGATAGGATTTGATTTATGCTCTATTCCTATTGCTTGGTTATTGGCCTATTTTGTACAAACCAACGTTGAGACTTTTACACAATTTTTTGGCTCAACCGAGGGTATAGAGGTGCTGTCAATTTTAATTACCGTACAAATGGCTTTGTACTATTTTTTTCGGGTTTATCGTGGATTATGGAGATATTCATCGCTTAATGATGTTTTGCGCATTCTCCGTGCTGTTTCTTTTTGCGCTTTAATTGCATTTCCCTTATTCCATCTTTTGTCATTTAATCAACGTATCCCAGAGATGGCCTACCCGCTCTATGCTATTTTTTTAATTTCACTCTTATGCGGGGGGAGACTGTTACTGCGATATTCATGGAGTAGTCGTTATAACGATACGACTGTTCTTGAGCGAAAACGCGTTTTGATCGTTGGCGCAGGGCAAGCCGGTGAAAGTTTATTGAGAGATTTAAAACGAGTGAATACGTATACTCCGGTCGGTGTTCTTGATGATAATCGGAGTAAATATGGTCTTGAGTTGCATGGCGTTCGTGTTATAGGAACAATTTCTCAATTACCAGAGCTTGCTTTTCAGTATGCTGCCGATTTAATTTTTATAGCCATTCCTTCAGTCAATTCAGCAGAAATGCGTCGTATTGTTAGGTTTTGTGAAGAATCAAAAATTCCATTTCACACCTTGCCTAGTCTACAAGACTTGGTTGCAGGCAGAGTGGAAGTGAATGCGTTGCGGAAAGTCAATAT
This sequence comes from Legionellaceae bacterium, assembly GCA_947504875.1. Classification (GTDB taxonomy): domain Bacteria; phylum Pseudomonadota; class Gammaproteobacteria; order Legionellales; family Legionellaceae; genus CANNJI01. The sequence goes on along the minus strand of CANNJI010000029.1, from coordinate 14,165 downwards.
TACAGATTTGTTAGGGCGCGATCAAGTAACGCTGGCTTGGGAGCATATTGCCGCACGCATCACGGGTCGTCGCATTCTTGTGACCGGGGGGGGCGGGTCTATTGGTTCTGAGTTATGCAGACAAATTGCAGCATTAAATCCGACTTCGCTTTTAATTATAGATAACAATGAGTTTAATTTGTATGAGATTGAACGAGAGTTAGTCAGTCAGTTTCCTCTTGTTGAAATTAAGCCAGTATTATTGAGTGTGGTTGATGGAAGTGCTGTGAAAGAAGCATTTAAACAATTTCAACCTCAAATTGTCTTTCATGCGGCTGCGTATAAGCATGTTCCCATGCTGGAGCATCAGGTTCGTGTGGCTGTCAGAAATAATATCATTGGGACACAGATCGTTGCGGAGGCAAGCATTGCTGTTAATGTAGAGGCGTTTGTACTGATTTCTACAGACAAAGCAGTTAATCCGACCAGCGTGATGGGCGCTACAAAACGTGTGGCAGAAATTTATTGTCAAAACTTGAATCTGCGTGCAGAGACACAGTTTATTACTGTCCGATTCGGAAATGTATTGGGATCAGTTGGAAGCGTGATTCCTTTATTTCAAAAACAGATTGAAGCCGGTGGGCCATTAACAGTCACGCACCCAGATATTCAGCGTTACTTTATGACAATACCGGAAGCAAGTCAGCTTATTCTTCAAGCTTTAGCAACAGGCGAAGGGGGAGAAATTTTTGTTTTAGATATGGGTGAGCCCATTAAAATCAGTTATTTAGCGGAGCAGTTGATTCGTTTATCAGGCAAGGAGCCAGGTAAAGACATTAAAATTCAGTATGTTGGATTGCGCCAAGGTGAAAAACTGTTTGAGGAGCTTTTTCATACATCAGAACAGCTCGTTCCTACTACACATGAAAAATTGTATAAAGCAAGATTCAGAACGGTCGACTGGCATGAACTTATACAAACATTAAGGATGATGAATAGCGCTTGTAGTATGCATCAACAGGCTGAACTACTTATTTTATTAAAAAGCTTAGTCCCAGAATTTAAGCATGACATTTTGGAAAGCACGGTATAAAGGGGGAGTTAATTGCTCCCCCCATGGCGCATTGAAAATAATGCAATTTTTGTGATTAAAGTACTATGGTGTTTTAATAAAGTTGGTTATGATGGGATATCCTGGTAATTTTGGTTCCTTGATGCGAATAGTTTTAGTTTGTGCTTTCACGTTTCTATTCTCTGCATCCGCTACGGCAGAGGCATTGCCAAGTTTTGTTCCTTTACCTGAAAAATCTGCAACTGAAACCCTGCTTTCGAACACCCTTATAGACGCTCAAGATCCAGCACCATCAAAGCAAACGGAAAGCGCTGAGACTCATGGGTTACCTGAGGGATATAAGTTATGGAATTTACGAAATGCTGAAATTCGTGCAGTGATTTCAGAAGTTTCTCGTGTCACAGGTAAAAACTTTTTGATTGATCCGCGCGTACAGGGAAAAATATCTATAGTCTCAAGTTCGCCAATGTCAGATAAAGAGCTCTATCAGGTTTTTCTTTCCGTTTTACAAGTCTCAGGATATGCAGCGATTCCTAACGGGGCTGTTATTAAGATAGTTCCCAATATGGATGCGAGAACGATGTCTCCAGATGGGCTCAATATGTTAAAAAATCATCCTCGTGGTGATGATTTAATGGTCCAAGTGATCCCTGTTCATTACGTGCCAGCTGAGCAATTGGTCCCTGTATTAAGGCCACTGATGCCACAGTGGAGTTCTGTTTCTGCTTATGGTCCTTCAAACATGCTCATTTTATCGGGTAGGGCCAATAATATTGCTCAGTTATCGACCATTATAAAGCAAGTTGATAGTTCTTCTGCAAATGGAGTTGATATTGTCCCATTGCATCATGCTTTGGCAATGGATGTTGTGAATACGTTAAAAGATCTTATTAAAACTCAAGTACCTGGTGGAACGAGTCAACAAACAACGCTTGCAGCTGATGACAGAAGTAATGCTATTTTATTAAGTGGAAGTAAAACAGAGCGACTCAAACTTCAATTGCTCATCATGCAACTGGATAAGCGAAGTCCTGATGCGGGGAACAGCAATACGCAGGTGATCTATTTAAGTTATTTACGCGCTGAAGATATGGTTCCGATTTTAGCAGGTATTGCACAAGCCAGTTTTAGTGGGGTGGTTGGAACAACCATCGGTACAATGACTCGTCCTGCGTTAGATAGTACCAATCCTGAATCAAGCCTTGCAGGTGGAGCGTCTGTTGGACAAAGTCCAAGCGCTGCTATGGCGGCTATGGGGGGTATTCAGAATGCCGCTGCTGGGAAAGCACAGAATGAAGGGTCAACAAAGCCTACGGTACAAATTATTGCAGAGCCCAACACAAACTCTGTGATTATTAATGCGCCAGCCACCTTAATTCGTACGTTAAAATCAGTGATCAGTCAGTTGGATATTAAGCCCGCACAATTATTGGTTGAAGCAATGGTTGCCGAAATCAATGAAACAGATTTTAATAATTTAGGCATAGAATGGGGCAGCATCGACCAAACAACAAAATCTCCTGATACATTTAAGCCAGGATTTGCAATCATCAATTCAAAAGTGTCTATTAATCAGTTTCAAGCACAAATTTATGCACTGGCCAGACAAAGAAAAGCAAATATTTTATCAACGCCTTCTGTGGTTGTTCTGGACAATCGGCAAGCGAAAATTCTCATTGGAAAGCAAGTCTCTGTGGCGACCTCTTCTTATCCTAATAATGCGGGCGGTACAGCGCCATCAGGTAGTCCTTTTACAACGTTTGATCGCATGAATGTGGCCTTGCATTTATATGTCAGACCTCAAATCACACGTGGTCAAGGCATTCAACTTCAAATTGATCAAGGAAACGATACACTAGACCCTACGATTACAGCCGATTCTAATACAAATCCTACGTTTAATATCAGCGCAATTGTTACATCTGTCCACGTTGAGAGTGGTGATATTGTTGTTTTAGGTGGTTTGTCCCAAGAGAGTTTAGGAAACGAAAGTTTGGGCGTACCTATTATAGGTGATATTCCTGGCATTGGACGTCTCTTTCAGAGAAAGAGCACAAACCGTGAGAAAAAAATATTGATGGTCTTTATTAGGCCCGTTATTCTTCGTACTGAAAAAAATAATATACAAGTTACGGGTTCTAAATATGCACAAACGCGTCAAGTACAATTGGATATTGCACGAGATCAAGATCAATACAATGCTTTTGACCAAACCACGGTACTACCTGCTTTACGTAATGCGAAGTTGCCTAAGCCATTTTTTAACAAAGGGTTAAATCAAAATACGGCCACAAAATGAAATTGCCCTATCATTATGCAAAAAAACATGGTGTTGTTGTTTCTCCTGAGTCTAAAACGGGCGCGTTCTCTATCTATTATCTTGAAAATACAGCAATTCAAGTATTAATCGAAGTCAGGCGATTATTGCAAACAACACTGCCATTAAAACAAGTCGATGCGGTTGAATTTCAGCAACATTTGGCGCAAGTTTACCAGTCACAATCATCCGTCATGGACGCTGCTGAAGGGATGGAGGATGATCTTGATCTGATGCGAATAGCAGACAATCTTCCGCTAGGGGAAGATTTACTTGATAATCAAGATGAAGCACCCATTATTCGTTTGTTAAATGCATTATTTACTCAAGCAATTAAACAAAAAGCGTCGGATATTCATATTGAGACGTATGAAAATCGCGTCTTGGTTCGAAATAGGGTGGACGGTGTCTTACAAGAGGTGCTCGAAATTCAGCGGGGCATTGCGCCGCTTGTTATTTCTCGCGTTAAAGTCATGGCTAAATTGGATATAGCCGAAAAACGTATTCCACAAGATGGTCGAATTGCTTTAAAAGTGGGAGGGCATTCGATAGATGTTCGCGTGTCAACGTTGCCCTCGAGTCATGGTGAGCGTATTGTTTTACGGATTTTAGATAAACAATCAGCGCAACTTGATTTGAGTTTGCTTGGCATGCCCGATATCACTTTACAACTGATGCGTAAAATGATCACCGAGCCTCATGGCATTATTTTAGTTACAGGTCCTACGGGTTCGGGTAAAACGACATCACTTTATGCGATGTTAACTGAACTAAATCAAGTGAGTCGAAACATTTTAACCATTGAAGATCCCATTGAGTATGATTTACCAGGGATAGGTCAAACTCAAGTGAATTCAAAGGTACAGATGACGTTTGCAAAAGGCTTGAGAGCGATTTTACGTCAAGATCCTGATGTTGTGATGATTGGGGAAATACGTGATCTTGAAACGGCGGATATTGCAATTCAAGCGAGTTTAACTGGTCATTTGGTTTTATCTACGCTTCACACGAACAGTGCGCTTGGTGCTCTAACGCGTTTACATGATATGGGTGTTGAATCGTTCTTATTATCCTCAAGTATAGTCGGGTTGATTGCCCAACGTTTGGTGCGACGTTTATGTGATGTGTGTAAAGTCGCGCATATTTTACGCGATGATGAGCGTGAACTCATGCAAGTTGATGTAACCATAGATAGCACGCATGTTTTTCAGCCGGTGGGTTGTGCTGAGTGTAATCATACAGGCTATCGTGGTCGAACAGGGATATATGAATTGATATTAATGGATGAGACCTTACGCGGGATGATTCATCGTAATGAAAGTATGTCGACGATGGAAGGTTATTTGCGTCCCTCGATGCCGAGTATTCGACAAGATGGGTTTAAACGCGTTTTGGCCGGGGATACATCTCTTGCAGAAATATTACGGGTAAGTAGTGAGTAATATGAAATAAGATTAAAAAATTTGTTATACTATGCCCACAGTTTTTTTGGACTATCACATGACAACTCTAGCGAAAATTCAAGACGTATTTGAAAAATCAACTCAGCTTTTTACAATGGATGATTTGAACGTTGCACTTGATCAAATGGCCTCGGCCATACATGACGTACTGCATGATAAAAATCCAGTTGTTTTATGCGTTATGAATGGGGGGCTTATTCCTACCGGTCATTTACTTACGCGCTTAAATTTTCCGTTAACCATCGATTATATTCATGCAACACGTTATCGGGGTGAACTCCAAGGCGGGGCATTGCATTGGAAAGTTAAGCCGAGTATTGATATTAAAGGGAGAACAGTGCTTGTTGTTGATGATATTTTGGATGGTGGTGTAACGCTTGCGGGTATTTTAGAGACGCTTAAGGCGGATGGTGCGTCCGATGTTTATAGTGCAGTTGTTCTAGATAAATATACAAAGCGCCTACCCAATGGCTTACAACATGCAGATTTTGTCGGGTTACCCATCGAAGATCATTATGTCTTCGGCTTTGGGCTTGATTATAATCACTATCTTCGTAATGCGCCTGGAATTTACAAAGTTGCCCCAGAGCACGCTTAAATTGGGGCATTAAACGTGTTGGCTTCTTATCGATGATATGTGGTGTGTGAAAGATAATCCTTTTGAGGGCCATCAACCTTGTGCTTTATTTGAAAGGTGTTTTCACCAAAAAAATAAGATGTTGCGTAGGTATCTGGTTGGCAATAGTGACTTGCTTTGTGTTCAGGTGTATTGTCAGCATCGGTTCCTTCGATTGAGTGGAATAACCGTAATCCATCGATAAAGTAAACATTTAATTTGTTTTCACCTTCAAACCGATAAATATAGTGTTGATACCCGTTAAATTTTGTGCCTTCATTCAGTGTAATTTCAACCTCTTCTGAGTATTGAAGTTCATCTGGATGGGCTGTCTCTTCAAAAATAGCAGTACCGGTGGCATGAGCCATGTGACTACCAGTGATTTGCCGAGACAGATGCCATTTTCCTTGTAAACCAAGAAATATTTTTTTTATTGAATTCATTTGGGTGTGTTTTCAATGGTGGTTTCTGATATTTCTCCTTCTGCACACCTCTGTTGCGAGAGGAATCCCATTGTGCTTAATGCAGCTATCGATGTAGATAAAGGACGTTTAATCGCATAATTTCCTGACAGCATAAGCTGGTGTAACTCATCTAAAATAAGTCGTGCAACGTCGGGACGTGCATTCAGACCAAACAATCTGTAATGTGAGGGGATCACAGGGTTATTATATAACAAATGATAGAGTGTTGGATCAGATGCTTTTAAGCTTTCAAGCGGGGGAACCGCACCTATTTCATCAGCAAGGCTATCTGCCAAACCAATGTAGTCGCCGTGCGGAAATTGCGGTCTAGGAATTGATGTACGAATGCTCTTTTCCAATTCTAGGCCAGCGTAAAACTGTTCAGCTGTGGGCGCACTGCAAGCGCCCGAAAAGAGTGCCATAGACCATCGGGCTTGGAGTTCGATTACAGCAAAATACGGCCCACGGTATAGCCCAACGAAAGACATATTCTTTACTTGTGGGTGTAGGGTCGTTTTATATAACAGTAACGGCTGTAGTAAATCTTCTGGTTGATAATCAATGGATTTTTTGGTTTCACTGGATAAAAATTCAAGACCGGCATGGTATCCAGTACAAAAGATCAAGTTGTCAGCCGTGATTGTTGAGCCATCAGAGAGGAGTAGTGTATTTTCTGTCGTGCTGTTAACGCGTAGGCCAACGATCAATGCAATATTTCCAGTGTTCAAAGCAGTTATGTATTCGCTTGATATGGCTACGAAGGGTGGATTTTCTCCATCGCTTTTCGGTAACAATTGTTTTTCGAGTTGGGGCTCACATAGCGATCTAAAGAAACTGTTTTTTCTATTGTTGTGAAATTTTTCTGCTGCTTCTGGGGGAATATCTTGGGCGCTCTTCAACGAACCATCTCGACTGCTTCTTGCGTAAAATGCGATATCTACCGGTACGTCGGCTAGGTATTTTTTTAGTATCCAATGAGGAGAAGAAACAATATGAATGACGTTAGCCGCAGTTTGAGCAACGTTCGCGGCAATTTCACATCCAGTAAAGGAGCCTACAACTACAACGACTGTTTTACCTTCGTAAGGGGCATTCGACTTATATTGTTTTGCATGAATGATTGAAGGATGATCTTGATTCACGCCTTCAGGAAAAGCAGGTCTTGAAAATATGCCACTTGCGACAACAACATAGGGAACATGCTCGGTATACAGCATACCTGTGGTTTCATCTGTATATATTACATCCCAAGTCTCATCCTCACATTGGCTAACGTCCTGAACAGAACAGTTAAAGCGAAAATACGCTTCCAGTTTAAAGTGTCTAATATACTCATGGAGGTAGCTCAACATGTCATTTGAGGATGGGAACGTATCGGTTTCAAAACTCCATGGAAAATCTGAAAACATGCATGAATATTTTGATAAGTTTGTTGACATTGAGTGCCAAGTACTGCCAGCTTCTTGGTTCCATACGCCACCAATTCCTGATGATTTCTCTAATACAAGCGGTCTTAGGCCCGCATCTATTGCTTCTTTTGCAGCTACAATTCCAGAAGGTCCCGCGCCTATAATTAAAACGTTCATCAGATATTTTCCCCAGCTAAATCAGTTGGGGGTGCATTATAATTGTCTAGACTGTTTAATTCAAACTATTTATGGCGATGAAGTTGGTGTGCTCGCTTAACTGTCAACACGCCCTAGACTGTTCTTGATAAGGGAAAGTTTGTTAGTGCTTTACCTATTTGTTGATATAGCTCAGGTAACCAGCGTGGCTGTGCAAAAGTATTGGTTGCTGGCTTGCCTTTGCGCAGGTCATTGGGTGCAATAATGAGTTGTACATGATTTAATCCAACACGACGGGTCAATAAAAACAACTCATCAATGGCTTTGTCTCCGACAGCAAGACAACCGACAGATAATGATTTACCGTGTAAGAAAATATTGCCACCTAATTTATTTCGCCCTTCTTTACTTGCTTGCAGTCTATCCCAGTTGTTGGGATAGTTGATCATGATAGAAAGATGCATTGCGCTAAAGGGATTAAAAGCGGTCAGTCGATAGATGCCCTCTGGAATTTGTTTGTCTCTTTCTTTTAATTTTGGACCTAAGCGGCCACTTGATGCAGTCAATGGATAGGTTTGCACATGTCGCCAGGTTTGATTTGAATTTTTTGCCCAGAGTTGAATATGACGTTCTTTTTTAAAGGCAAGAAGCGCGATGTCACGCGGAGGATAAGCAATGCCAGCTTTTGAAAATACGGTCTTTAAATGGGGCTCCATTTTTAAGCCATATCGTTCAACGGCGTTATCAACGGCTTTTTCGACATTGACTTTCGAAGCCATTGGATAGGCGTTGCTGTAACAAAGCACTAAAAAAAGACTCGCAATTATATGTCGCATATTCACACACTAATGTTGTATTTTTTCAGATAGTAACAAATATAAATCCAAAGAACAATTTATAGTCATCACGTTCCCTTTAATACACTGCGATACAGTTATAAAATACCCCGATTCATATGAGCTTGTCTATAGTCCCGAACAAATGACTTGATAGTTGATTAAGCGCGCTTACCTGTCTATCAAGTCATGTATCCCGCACTATTGTTATGCGTAGTGGTGTGGCAGACCTATGGAATATGATTGTAATATCCTGTAATCTTTACAGGTTCTTTACATTGGAAGAGACATCCTCATGGACGGATATACTGAAAGGCAACGCTATTTCATTGACATTTTTTTACAGCAAGCGCTAAGACAATATGTCGCACCTGCGGCGTTAAGTGAATCGTCACTTGCTGATGTACTCGATGCAGCAAGCAGTGCAATTGAAGCAGCGCAGGCCGTAACTGTTCTTGCAGGGCTTGTGACAGCCATCCCGTCTGCTGGTGGAGGACTTGTTGCTGCAGCAGCAGCCCTTAGTGTTTTAACTGTTGCTAATCAATCCGTGCTACTTGTCAGAGATTCTTTTGTTGATAGTGAACCTGCGCTCCTTCATACGACACGACAAGCAGCAGATGCAAAGTTAACATTTACCATTTGTATGCGTTCAGCAGCTTATTATACGGCGGTAAGTTATCGACACGGATTAGATGAAAAATTTAAGGACGACCGCAGTGTTGCTGTGTTTGCGATGACGTGTGCTAATCGTATCACTCAAAAATATATCAGTGACCGTGAAAAAAAGATCCCGATAACACCAAAGACTGCTGAGTCGTTGGTTAATTATTTAAGGGACAGCGTAACCTTATCGATTAAAAAGCCCTCGAAAACAATAGTGATCAAAGATAAATATGTTCCCCCTTATATTTTTACTTCGCCAACGTACTATTCAAAATGGGCGGCAGCTCGACCTCGCGTTATAGCGTATGACATCGATGCAAAAGGTGATGTAGGTTATGTATTTTCAAAATCTGAAGATGAAGATTTGTTAATCAGAAACAATACCACATGCGAAGCGTATGGGTATGTTGTCAAAAGTAAAGATAGCCTTGCGTGTTCACAGGTATCGGCTGCGATATCTGTGCTCATACCCATGAGAAAGGATGAGGCTGTTTTACCTTATATTGGTATTCATTATCAGATCACAGCGCAACATTTAATTGATTATATTAAAGATAAAGGAACAACCGATATCAGTTTAAATGAGTATTTATCCTCTCGTTTAGGCATTCATGCCATCGCGGTATGCCACGATAGCGTGTTGAGTGGTTTAAATCTCACGGGTGGTAATTTTTCAGGCGTTGATTTTTCTCGTGTCAAAATGTACAGATGTAATATGAGTCGTACGAAATGGAGTAACGCGCTATTAGATGAAGCTGTCATTGATGGATGCACAATAACCGAAGCTGATTTTCAAGGTGTTTGTGCTGAAAAAAGTCACTGGCGCAATATGGTTATGACTGGAAATTTTTCTTCTGCAAAGCTGAATGGTGCTGTGATTCAACAGTCGAAAATTAATTCTTGCTGGTTACAAATAGGGGTTGAATTGGAGTGGGCCGTTCTCGATCATGTGGAAATTGATGATACACAAGCCATCATCAATCAGCGTGTTCAAGATCAATTGACGGACACGGCACAAGCATATTCGGAAATGAAACAAGAATTAGTCGTACTTGAACGCCAAGTGGAACAGCAGGCCGTGCTCTTAGAGCGTCTGACGAATGTCATGGAGATGGATGAAAGGCGGATTGAGCTATACATTCGACAGCGATGGCAAGATATTTTTTCGACGCTTGAGTTTAGACAAATTAAAGCACGTTTTATTGAGCCAGATGTTGTTTGTTCAGATATTCCTACTCAACGAAAACAAGTGTGGTCTGTATTGAATGAGTTTTATTTTAATGATCAGAATGTATTGATGATTCATAGTCCCACAGGGTTTGGTAAGTCATTGTTAGCGACATTGTGGGAAGATGAAATCTTACAGCGATATAGAAATAAAACAGATTGGTTACCCATTTATATTAATTTGAAGCTAGTCTCAGGACATGAAAATTTTCTTTTATCGGCGCTTAAATCGGTGTACGCCAATGAAAGTACACACACAACATTGTACAGAAATTTTCGTATATTTTTTATTCTTGATGGGTTAGAAGAATGTATTGTTGGGAGTTCGCGACATATACTCGAGGAGTGTATGGAGTATAGTCTAAAGCATTGGCCAGCAGATAAACAACCCAAATTTTTTATTTTATCTCAAACACGTTATCTATCTGAAAAATTTGAGGATTACCATCAGTTCCTGCGACTGAATAAGAAGACCTTATTTCCAATACAGGCAGAATATGTTTTGCAAGCCTTTACTTCAGGACAAATGCTTGCTTATCGTAAAATGTATGAGGTTGAAGATGCTCGGTTTATCCAACGATACAGGGCGTACGAGGCGAAAGAAAGTGCGGTGAATTTGCTGGGAAAATCACCTTTTATGTTACATATGATTTGTGAATTGTTAAAACAGGAGCCGACAGAAAACGAGCATTTACCATCGTGTCATGTTGAATTTTATGACGCAATGATAAGAAACTATCATCAACATGCTCAAAATAAAATACCCGGAGATGATTTTACTGTAGAGAGTCTGCATTTTTATATTCAAACATTTGCGTTCACAATGTTTCAAACCGGTGAATTTTGGGTAGATAAAATAGCACAAGCGCAATCGCATGAAGCTTTAAGCGAAGCCTTTTTTCTGGCGACACACCCCGTAGAACATGATCCCATCTTATTTTTATTTCATAATGCATTGTCTGAAAAAATTAGTTATTTTGTTCCTGTAACTGTAACAAAAGTAGATAAAAATGGTTGTGATGTTTTTCGTTATACCTTTATGCATCCTTCCATTGCATATTATGCGATAGCAAAAAAATTATTAACGCTTTTAATAACCTCCGAAACTTTTTGTGATGATTGGAACTACCAATGTTTAACTGATTTCCCAGAGATTTTGGATTTCTTAGAAGAAATTATTGTGTTGTTAGAAAAGCCTCATTCTGAGCATCCATTATTTCATGATGGTTTAAATATTCCTCCTCACATCACAAGACAGACAATACATGAGCAATTGTTGAAAATGGTGTATGCGAGCAAAGGAGATCAAGGGTATTTTTATCAAAAAGCTGCGTCAAATGCGATGAGTCTTTTAAGTCGATTACGGTATGATTTTAGTAATAATCTTCCGCGGGATGCGCTGTGTGGTATCAGTATTCCTAAGGCTGATCTTACCCGCGCTTTATTGGCTTTTATGAATTTATCCAAGAGTAACCTGTGTAGTGCCTATTTTTTAGAGACGGTCTTGATGGGGGCTAATTTGAGCGGGGCTCATTTGAAACACGCAAAATTTTTAGATTCAGTCTTATTTTTAAATAGAAATATCCCGATTGAAACGTTTGCTTCTCATCCTCTCGTTGATCATGTGATTGCGCATGATAGGAAAAAAGATGGGCGCTACGTGATTGAGATAGTGAGTATTCTTGATGAAACAGTTTATGCGACAGTCACAGGACATCATCAAAAAATAAATGCAATTGCATGGAGTCATGCGGGTGATCTTGCAAGTGCGGGTGATGGTGCAAAAATTAGAATTTGGCAGATGTCAAAAGAGGGGCAGCAAGCAAAAGAAATAAAATCGTATAAGAGTCATTCTATTTCTATTGTTGCCTTGGCTTGGCTTTTTGATTCAAAGTTTATTGCAAGCGTTAGTCGCGACAATACACTACAAATTTGGAGTATTAATCAAAATATTAGGGTGTTTCTTGATAAAGCATCCAACGTTTCAACACCAATCAGTTTAATTTGGAGTAAAAAGTCGAATCGATTATTTTTGCTCTGCGCGGATGGCTCACTTTACGTCTGGGTTTTTTCTTTGAGTGCAAAGCATGAGCTTGTGGTTGATAGTCCTAAAAAAATACATAAAACGACGGGTCCTGCATGGAGTATGACCTTATCGCCAGATGAACAAAAGCTAGCAATCGGGTGTGAGAATGGCTTTATTTATGTTCATACTATCTCATCCAATGGACAAATCATGCCAAGCCCATTGCTTATAGAACTTAAGATCCCTTATTCAATAACATCTGTATTTTGGGAAGCGGATTCACTGGTGTTTGCATCTGCAGATCAAGTGATAAGGGTTTGGAATATGGTGTTGAGTCGCTGTGACAATGTTTTTAATAATCACACAGCAGTTGTCAAAAAATTAGATTCAATTGCTAGTCGTCGTCATTTAATTGCGGGGGGCAATCAAAGCTCATTGTTTTCTATGTTCGATCCAACACAATGCAATGAGATGGGGCCTGGTTTTGGTGAGAATGTTCATATTTCAAGCCTGGCTGTATTTGGTAATGTTTTGGCTTCGGGAGGGATAACAGGTGTTATTTTTTTAAGAACATTGAACAATCCCACGCAATCTGGGCGGAGCATATCAAATAATCTTATTGGAGCAAAAATCAAAAAATTAATGTGGTCAGCTGATGGATATTATCTTGCTGCATTAATGGATAATAATAAGCTGAGGATAATCGCTCCGACAACAACATTACCTTCTCTTTATATAGAATCAGCCACAGATGTTAGGATGAATGATGTTTGTTTTATACCTGGCGCGTTGGCAGGATCTTATGGTTTGGTCGCTGGTTACTCCAACGGGTTGCTTGATGTTTGGCAACTGAGTGCAGACAGAACTTTGCGCCGTTTACAGAGTTTAAATTATGGTCCAGAAGCTATCCGTGGGTTAACCCTGTCTCCCGCTCAATTGGATAAGCAATTTTTTGCTGTATCGATTGGTGCGCATATTCGAATTTTTCAGTTATTAAAGGGGAAAATTGACTCTTTTCATACTCAGTTTATTGCAGAGCATGAATCAGTACCGATATTAAATCTTGCCTGGTCGAATAGTGGACGATGGTTGGCTTCATTTCATGAAAATAAGACCATTCGAATTTGGGACACCCTCAGCTGGGTTTGCGAGCAACGATTTGATAACTTATCAAAAGAGGCTAAGATGTTGTGGGTTATGATGTCAGATCAAAAAGAAATATTTATTATTGGATGGTCTAATCGCACTTATATTTTTGATCCCAGCCATTGGTCAGCGGCGCCTATCATTGTACCTGTTGGTGGGGATTGTTATGCAGGGACTGAATCTGATCTCATTATAGCGCATCATAAAGCAAGTTTTGCGCTGAGCCTTCCTATCCTCCTCATGAATGATAAAACTCGATCACCATACAAATATTCTTATACGTATGATTTATGTGTTGTTGGCGCTGATTTTACAAACGCACAAGGATTATCCTCTTCAATGACACGTTTGTTTAAATCCGCACATGCGATTCTTTCAGCACCGCCGCAACCAAAACAAGGTTTCTTGAGTTGGTTTAAGGCAGAGGCAGTTGAAGATACAACATTACAAAGTGAGGCTCCGTCAAGTGGATTTTAGGATAAGTTGTTTTTTTATCAGCAATTCCCGCCATTAAAAAATCTATAGCAAAATAAAGGGTTTTAGGTGCATTTGAAAAAAAGATTTCGTAAACTATGCGCAATAGTTCAGTAAGAACGCCTTCTCCCATTGATGGGAGAAGGTGCCCGACAGGGCGGATGAGGGCTGAGGGATCCCCTCATATTTCTTCCCATCGCCATGCAAGAGAATTTTGTAGCACCTGCATGGCGTTTAAAATTCCTGACTCTATTATTTCACATTTTTTCTTGACCACTCTACAACCAAGATAAAAAAGAGAAAGCACTCGTTTTTTC
>CANNJI010000028.1 GCA_947504875.1 Legionellaceae bacterium | reverse complement strand
AGCAAAATACTTCGATATGACTGAGTTTTGGGAATGGAAAAACGAAAAAAATGCTGCTGAAACTCAAAGTAATGTGATTGCAATTAATCAGTAAAAAATTAGGGGTGAGGATAAAAATGGATCTTTACAGCAACTTTAGGACTTGATCGGTTTGAATTTCACTGATGACTTCTTTGCTGCGTTGTTGCATGATAGGGCTATAAAGATAGGCGAGACCGAACATGAAGACAAACAATGGAAAAAAGATAATCAGCTGGCGCCTAGAAAAATGTTGTAAAAAAAATATAATCGCCAAAAAAAGATAAAGCACATCACCAATTCGCCCGTCATTTACAAACAGAATATAGGTGCTGTATATCATCATTAATCCAAAATGGCTTGCCTTCCATAGCCATCCTCGTGACGCATCAATACCCAGTGTTGCCGCCAAATAAGCGGCAAAAGCCATCATATAACTTGTGACAATATGATCATGAAAAATTCTGCCTGAGTTGTCTGTGTAAACAGGAAATAAACCATATTTTTGTAAAATAGAGGCTATACAGGTAATGATCATTGCAAATAAGAAAGCATATAATCCAGTGCGCCTAACCCCTGGACTACGAAATCCAACCGTTAATATTGGCAACAGGAGCAGGGTATTATATTTTTCAAGAGCAAAAATTTTTTCTTCCAAGCTGCTGGGGCCCCAAAAGCACGCGATAAATGCAATAAAAAATAAACTCCATGAGGAAAGAACCCAGGGTTGATATAAGATCTGTTTTAAATCATTACGATAGGCAGGAACACATAGAATGAGCGTGGCTGAAAGCAGGATTAAAGCGCTTCTGCTTTCGCCAAATAGTGGCAGTGAAAAAATTAAGATAACTAATAAAAATGCGATTAAATGGGTAACGATATCTTTTTGATGAAAGCTGATATTCGCTGTTATTAATTTCACAATAGGCACCTATTGTTGTTCGAAGCAGACTACCATAGCATGCTAGTTTCGCAGCTACAATTCGAACTTTGGCTAGGCTGGGCTGGGTGTCTGAATATTTACAGATGCGTGTAGCATTTAGCCATGTTTATTATTTAAGGGCACGCTTCCAGCCCATGATAGTCCCATTGCCACTAACCGCTGGTAAGTTAACGTAATCTTTATCAACTACACGGTATTTGTCCTGTTGATGAATCAGGATAAGTCGTCTGGCATATTGATTGGAATCTATCCAATGATCATTCGTATAGTTTTGTTCAGCGATATCTACATATCCTGCTTTTAAATTAACGTTGACGACAACGGCAACATGTCCATATGGAAAATCGGGCAATGCTATTTTATATATAATTAAATCTCCAACCGCTGGTGGTTGGCTATTAGCATTAGGCATGCTCACAAAAGTATACTTTGTGTTATCGCTTATTCCTGAGACTTCTTTTATGTTCCATATGTGTTGCGCATTTTCCACATCAGCAAACGTTACGTGTTGTACTTGAATAAGCCAGCGACGCGCATATTCAACACATTGCCAGGACATTCCTGTGTATGCATTATCGATTGCTGTTGAGGTGTTTTGACTAATACAGTCCGTATTGCAATTTGAATAAGCCGAAACATGGGAATTTTGTCCGAGTTTTGCTCCAAAAGGTTGCGTGCATTCTGAGGTGCATGTTTTAGGAAGTGACGCGGAATACCCAATATTAATTAATCCCGCAATACTTATCAATAATAAAAAATGTATATTGAAATAAATAAATAATGTGCGAAAAAGCATGGCATTTACTCTGTTTTTGTTAAATTTGGTAAAAATAGTAACACTATAGGCAAGATTTTAAAACGCTTATCCTATGTTAAGCTGATTTTATATCTTTAATCACGATTACATCATTATGAGCTTGATTTTTGCTCAGTTGGTTCTATTATTAAGTCAGCAAGAGAAGCTGCGTGGTGGGGTACAAGCAACTTTAATTGATGATACATGGTGTTAATGATGCGATTTTATCAGCGGATGGTGATTAAAGTATGAAAGCTAAACATAACATAACACAATTGTTAGAGGAAAACGAAGCGTTGCATAGTCGTTTACATGCAATAAATTTAGTAAAAGTATATGAATCAATTCTTGCTGAATTAAAGCACCCGCCATCGAATCAATCCGCAAAAATTACGCAGCAAAATGAAAAAATCTTATTGAAGAGAAAAATGGATATTGAAAGTGATTTTGGTGTTGAAATTCGGCAATACCGTCGTATGCCGCAAGCTGAAATAGAAAAAGAAAAAAAGAAACTTTTGGATGATATTGAAAAAATACGGCCTTTTCTTCGGGAGGCAACAGGCGTTATTGTTCATTATGATCACGTTAATGATCAAAAAAACAAGTTGATAAAAGAGCAGCATAAATTAAAACAAGATATTTTATTGTTAGAGAAGGCCTTAAAAGGGAAGGAAACGTTAATAGCTGATCATATGAATAAGCTTGCGCATGAACTGACAAAAGTAGGTTGTCTCAATGGGGATGAATATTATAGAAATCAAGTTATACCGCTCATTGGAGAAGCGCAAAAAATAGCTGAATTGAAACGGCAGGAAATCAATAAGCCTCAGTTGAATATATTTTATTTAGATAAATTAACACAACGAGAACAACGTAACCATGCGGCAATTGCTGAGGCTGAGCGTGTTGTGAATATTGAACGGAAACTTATTCCGGAATTGATTCAATCGTGTCAGGAAGTTGACGGTGTATTAGACGGTATAAAAGCGAAACTTAGTCAGTTGGATGATAAGTTGATGAACAATCAGCAGGAGCAATCAGCAATTGATGGGCTTATACGTACTTGTAAAACATTGTTTAATCAAACCTATGCAGTAACACATGCTTTGTATAAAGAAAATGTATCCAGGATGAAGCAGGGCGAGCCAAGATTAGAAAAATCAGATCATGATCGATATATTGCCAGTCAACGCGACCTTTTAGGGGCAATGGTTACGCATTTACAAAGTCCAACCAGTGCAACAATAGAGACTTTGATTCGACGATTTGATGCATATGTAGATATGAAAGAAAAAGCCAAAGAACAGGGGAACTTAGTATTTACTCAGGAACTTGAAAAAACGCTTGAAGCAATTGTCGTAGCTAATCCACTGACGACAGAGAAGATGGGCGTTATTTTAAGCGGTTTGAAAAGAAGCGTTTTTCATGACGATAATACAGCTGTAAGTGAAGAGGAAAAAACAAGTCAGGATAACCTACACAGATGATTTGATAGACAATTAAGCGTACCTCATCGGCCTGAAATTTAACTCCAATTGCTCAGCATGCCTTAATAAATAACATATATACTTAATTAAAGTCTAATTTATAGGGTTTAATTTAAAATGAAACTTTTAAAAAGCATGACTGTCTATTATTGGAGTGCGAATCATATTGCTCTTAACCTTACTCAGGCGGATCATCGTTATGAGGATGGAAAATTCTCCACAGAATTTGATGAAGAGGGTCATTGGATTCGTTCTAATAAATTTAGAGCTCTTACACATGACACTGAGGCAGAGTTGCGATGCACCTCAAAATATATTCCCGAAGTACTCAAAGATCTTATTAATACTTGGTTTGATAATAAAAAGACAAAAACCCCTTCAATTATTGAAGATTTTTGGGAAGATTGTTCTCTTTATATTCGTGAAGATCAGATCGATTTACTAAAAGCGTTATATCAAATCATGATTGATCATCATGTATTTGATGATGATGAGGATCTCGAAGAAGGGTATGATGATGATCTTGAGGAGCATGTCGCATTTTTAAAAGAAATGGATGTTGACCTTAAATCGGGCTCAGAGAAACGAGCTGATACATTAGCCATGGCCAGTGCTTATGAAGGATTGCATCCACTCATTAAAAATTTGCGTAAAGAGAATACTGCGCTTGAAAATAAATACATTATTTTAGATTTTGTAGAGCAGTTAAAAACACAAAAAGGTTTGGGAATTGATGTTGAGGGTGCTGACGAGAATACTATGTATGGTAAGTTACCTGTAAAAGAATGGGTGATACCCTTAGGTAATTCGCTTATATTAGACGATGGGGATGATTATCTTGAGCATTTAAATTTATTTGGATTGAATGTTGCTGGAATAGAAAACGGTATAAAAAAATTTGAAAATTCCGAAAGCCTCGTCCATCGAGGCCTCAAAGAAACCTATTATAAGTTTTATAGTCGATATCACAATTGTGCTGGATACGCTCGCTTCTTACTTGAGCAAGGTGGAATTACTGCCTTTGGCTCCACGAATCAAATAGAAAAATTGGGTGTAACTGACCCATCCTTATACGACGCTTATTTAATCAAAATTAATGCCGTAATATCTGAACTGAATGAAAAAGCGCGCGATTTAATGAGACATGCGAAGGTTATTCCACAGCCTTTGGATTGCGTTGAGTTCAACTATTTAGCGCTGTTCAAAAAGGGTGAACCAACATTTGATAAGTTACCTCGAGTCGTTAGAACCGCAATTGATGAATATAATAAAGAATTGGTTGATGTGAGTTATGAACATAAAATAAAGCTACTGGCTAATCTTGTTTATATTTTGCACAGCAAAAATATAAATCAACCTGAAGTTGTTGATGCCTTTCAAAAAGAGGTTAGAAGAAACTATGAAATTAATTTTGATGCTCAATTTTCTCATAATCATTCATTTCAATTGAAATGTTTGGGGGCTCTATCAATACTAAGTGTTGGGGCATTGGCGATTGGAATACTCGCAATTGCATTTCCACCGCTTATTCCAATTATTTTAGCCGCTGCGGTTGTTATTACTGCGGTTTCAGCGACAGCGCTTGCTGTCTCAGTCGGATTATTTGCAAGCAAAATGACACCGCAACGACCTTCTGCTGAATCGAAGCAAGCCCCGTCAATTGACAATCAACAGCCGTTGAAAGGCAAAACATAATGAGCACGTCTCACGCCACATGTCGTCTCGTGGTATAATTTTTTACTTTTTTCAGTACCTCAGTGGGTTGTCATGTTAATTGCTAATATTATTGGAGCAGGTAACCTTGGAAAAACCCTGGGTTTTTTGTTTCGTCAGCAAGAGATTTTTAAAATAGGTGGTGTATTAAATACAACCTACGAGAGTGCATTATCTGCTGTTCATTTTATTGGCGATGGTACTGCATGCGCAAGCATGGCTGACTTACCTCCTGCTGACTTTATATTCATCACCACCCCTGACGATTGTATTCAAACGCTGTGTGAAGCATTAAGTCGACAGACACAGCTTAAAAAGAAAAGTATTATTGTGCATTGCAGTGGCGTTCTGGCTTCAGATATTTTGAGTTCAGCAAAAAAAAACGATTGTTATATAGCGTCAGTTCATCCGATGCGAAGTTTTGCAAATCCGGCTTTAAGTATAACGCAGTATGATGGAACGTATTGTGCAATAGAAGGGGATAAAATAGCGGTCCAAAACTTAAACGACCTTTTCAATCGTATTGGGTCGGTGAGCTATGTAATTGATCGAAATAAAAAAGCGCTCTATCATGCATCAGGAGTGTTTGCCTCAAATTATTTAGTTACGCTAGCTCAGCAAGCCTTATCGTGTTTGGAGAGCGCGGGTATTGAAAAGGAAATGGCCATGGGCATCATTACTCACCTCATGAAAGGCACGGTCTGTAATTTAGAATCAACCTTATCTCCAGATTTGTCTTTAACTGGCCCCATCAAACGCGGGGATTCTTCTACCATTAAAAAACATATGGATGCTTTTCAGAACGCAGGTCAAAAACAACTTTATATTGAGCTCGGTAAAGCAACAGTCCCTATTGCTTCACTCGTGGAAAGTAAACAACATGATGTTTTAAAAACGCTTATAGTCGATTGAATTTTATTTGTCTTATTTTACATATTCAAAATATGGTCTATAGTTAAAATGTAGACAGTATGAATTGCACAGCCAACGAATATATCTTAGGGAAGTCAGATTGCGTGTGCGGCGAGCTAGGCTTAGGTGCTTACTAAGAAGCCAAAAACACACCGGAGACATCCACTTAGAATGGTCTGACTGATTGCAGGGATGCTGTCTTTTTTTTTATGGTATAGAATGCTTATATTCTTCATTTGTTCAAGGGTATTTCATGCATCTACATATTCTCGGAATAAGCGGTACATTTATGAGCGCTCTTGCTTTGCTTGCGCGTGAAGCGGGATATAAAGTCACGGGGAGTGATATCAATTGTTATCCCCCGGTGAGTGACTTATTAAAAGAACAGCAGATCACGTGGTGCGAAGGGTATGAGGATACAACCCTGGCGTTACAGGCAGACTGTGTGATTGTTGGCAATGCCATCAAACGAGGCATGCCCGTTATCGAAGCCGTTTTAGATGCTCATAAACCTTATACATCAGGTCCTGAATGGTTGGCGCGACATATTCTACCGAGGTATCGTGTTTTGGCTGTGGCTGGCACACATGGTAAAACAACAACCACCTCTATGCTTGCTTTTATTTTGAGTGAAGCAGGACTAAATCCAGGATTTCTTATTGGCGGTGTGTCGTCTGATTTTAAAACCAGTGCATGTTTAGGAACGGGCGACTATTTCGTGATTGAGGCGGATGAATATGACAGTGCATTTTTCGACAAACGCCCTAAATTTATGCATTATCGCCCGGACATCGCCATTTTAAATAATCTAGAGTTTGATCATGCAGATATTTATCCAAACCTTGAAGCCATCAAACAACAGGTTCATTTTTTCTTAAAAACGATTCCTCCAAAAGGTGTCGTAATAAAACCGCGTGATGATGACGCTTTGAATGATGTATTTTCCCGCGGGGCGTTTAGTCGAGTAGAAACCCTTACACTGTCTGGTGATGCAAATTGGTCTGCAATCATGCTTGATGAAGAAGGACATGCATTTGAAGTTTATCATGAGGGAAAAAAGGTCGCTGAAGTTCATTGGCCTTTAATTGGGCGATTTAACATAGAAAATGGCATGGCGGCATTGGCTGCGAGTACACATGCAGGTGTTCCTGCGGGCGTGGCAGCCCGGGCATTAGAACGATTTACCCCCGTTAAACGTAGGCTGGAGGTTAAATTTGATGCCCATGAGATCATGTTATATGATGATTTCGCTCATCATCCAACCGCTATTGCAAAGACAATTCAAGCCGTGCAACAAAGTGCTCGACATCGTCGCCTTATTGTTATCTTAGAGTTTGCTTCTTATACGATGCGTACGGGTGTTCATCGTGATGTAATGGCTCGCGCACTTGACGGTGCTGATTTAATTTATATGCTTAAACCTACAGAGTTTTCGCTTACGGATGTGCTTGACATCAAACCATCTACACAAGTTTTATCCTCAACGGATGCTATTGTAAGCGCTGTTGCTGAGGCTGTTTTACCGGGTGATGGCATTGTGGTGATGAGTAATCGTGGGTTTGATAATATACATCAGCGGTTGATTTCAGCTTTAAATGATAAATTTATGTGCTATAATGTATGATATTAGGTCATCTTTTTGGGGCTTGTATGCAATCAGGACAGAATGTTTGTGCGGAAAGAATGCTTGAAACTGCGTTTCAAAGGGTTTTAGGTCGACAAGTTACATTTAAAGCATCAAGAAATGATGCTCAGATCGATTTAGGACCGGTATTTATGGCAACGCTTGGAGAGGGTGCTCATTGGTTTAGTGGTTATGATATCAAGCTTTTAGAGGCTGATTTTGCAGCGTTAAATCCAGAAAAAACTTATTTTATGCGAACTGGTGCTGCGGGAGCTGCTGGACATTGGCAATTGTTATCTCGCAATGCAGAAGGGTGGTATGGGTTTTCAACAGAGACCAATCAAAAACAGTATACTGATAGACTAGGTGAGCTTACTCAAGCGGCTAAAGAGGGACTCATGTCTTATTCGAAAGCAACATGGGGAGAGTCTCAAGGTAAATTTAGTATTATGATTCAAGAGGCCAATGAAGCACGAATAGTAGCTGCCGCGAATTTTGTTCGAGATGTACGATTATTTGGTGATGATGTGGCAATGGAGAATGCCTTTGATCCCGCTTTAAATGGCGTTTTAAATACGTCTGATGGTCATCTTGTGGAAACCCCTCGACCTGCCGTGGTTGCTGCGCCAGTTGCGGTTGATTACCAGGGTATCCTTGATACTGCTTGTTCTAACTTTTCTAGTGTTATTGATAAAACGGCAAGGGTGCTTACAAGTGACATCAACGGCGGCAAAGCATCTTATTTGGATGCAATACAGCAATACGCCGAGGCTCATCCTGATAAGGCTCGAGGCTTATATGAAGAAACTTTGACAAAGTTATATATACTGAATGAGTCACCAAGTATCTCGGCGCAAGGTAAAGGCGCTATAGCGGCGTTATCTGTTGACGTGAACGACTTACTCACGGGCTTAAGTGCGCGACGAGCAGGCCATCCCTAAGTAAGGCTCGTGCCAAAACGCATGCGTTGTCTTAAATAAAGCACAAGGGCGGGAAGCATCATTAAGGCTATCCCACTTATAAATACCCAGCGGAAATGGTTTGACCCACCAACATCCATCGTACTTTCTGGCGGAAAAAATCCGACAATAAGGCTTACGCAACACCCAAAAAGCCCTAAGGCACACACTGCATAGTAGCCCAATTGTCCGCCGGGTATAGTGAAGGGACGAGGACGATCCTTGTGTTTAATTTTCAATCGAATCGCTGCTAAAAACATAAAAACATACATGATGAGATAGAGTTCTGTGCTTAACGCAGTAAATAACCAGTAGATGGCATTAATCGACGGAAAAAGCACAAAACTAGCGCAAAAAATAGTCACTAATATGGCTTGAAGAATCAGCACACGTGAAGCGATACCGTGTTTATTTAATTTATAAAGCCAGGTGGGTAAAAAACCACGTTCGGCAGCCAGCAGTAAGCCTTTTGCGGGGGATATGATCCAGTTAATCATATTTCCTAAACTTCCCAGCAGGAGCATGACCACAAACAGCGGAATCCATGCGGTGAGGTGATAGATCTCAAAAAAGTTGGTGAAGGCTTGCATGACCCCTTGAACCAAATTAATTTTGGAAGTTGGCAAAACAAAAGCGATGGCGAGAGAACCAAAAATCATGGTGATAAGAATTAATAACACGGAATAAAACATTGCACGCGGGAAATTGCGCTGTGGATCACGCAGTTGCAGGACATGTACGGCCGCAAGTTCCATCCCAAGAAAAGACGTTACAATAGCTGTTAAAGAAGCCCATGAGGGTTCGTTTTTCCAGTGTGGGATTAAATTTTGCGGATGCAAATCTATGGCCAGAGGATGCCCTTGAAATACCCAGACTAGCGCGAGGACACTTAAGAAAACCATCGGAATGATCATGCCAACAATGGCACAAAACCCTGCAAATTTTGCTGATGCATTGAGCCCCTTCAAGCCCAAAAGGGTTAAAGACCAAAAGACAGTAAGAATGACACAGATGAGGTATCCTTTGTGTTGTGCAAGCTCAGGATTGATTAAATAGGCAAAGGTCGCGGCAATAAATAACAAAATTGTTGGATACCAAACCATGGTATTAATCCATTGGAGCCAGATCGTGAAAAAGGCAGCGCCTTCACCAAACGCGTGTTTCACCCATGTGTAAACGCCGCCTTCTTCTTCGGACCAAGATGCAGCGAGTTCAGCAGAAACAAGGGCTACTGGAATTAAAAAAACCACGGCAGCAAATAAGAAGAAAAAAATAAGGGTTGAGCCAAAGAGTGCTGTTGCAGGCAAATTTCGGATGTTATCGATTGCGCCAGTAATGAGTAAGACCAACACAATCATAGAAATTTTTTCTGAGGCTACTGCCTTCATGCGAAGCACCTTAATTAAGTTGTCAAAAAGCAAGTCATTATAGCGGAATCATGCGCGCTATGGAATTGCATTTTATTTTAGGTATAATATTAATAGACACAAAAGTACGCTGCATGATAGGCTTATGAAAGCATTTTAAAAAAATATAATAAACTATGGAGAAGGCA
The DNA here is from genome assembly GCA_947504875.1 of Legionellaceae bacterium. GTDB lineage: Bacteria > Pseudomonadota > Gammaproteobacteria > Legionellales > Legionellaceae > CANNJI01. Next base: position 17,726 of record CANNJI010000028.1, on the reverse strand, counting down.
ATGAAACGTTTAGTTATGATAGCAGTAATGAGTATGACAGCATTTTTTCTTACTGCTTGTGGTGAAAGCTCAAAAAAACCAGAAGTAAGTGCTCCACAAGAAACAGCAGCACCAGCACCAGCACCAGCAGCTGAAGAAGCGCCGACTGAAGCAGCACAATCAGATGCAGCTACACAAGAATAATTTTTTATTGTAATTAAAAGCCCCGTATTTTGCGGGGTTTTTTTTAGTGAGTTTTTCTATTGAATAATTCATCACTTATCGACGCGGTAATCACATGGGTTGATGGCCACGATGAAGCGCATGCTCAAAAACTTAAACAGTATCTGTTTACCATTGGACGAAGCCGTCCAGAAGCAGCAGCACCTACACGGTTTAATGCAGTGGGTGAGCTAGAGTATTGTATTCTATCGATTGTGCGTTTTGCGCCATGGATAAGAACCATTTATATTGTAACCGACGGGCAAACACCATCGATTTTAGCTACGTTTAAGGGAACTGTACTTGAACATAAAGTTAAATGTGTTGACCATCGAGATATTTTTAATGGATTTGACGACTTGTTACCCACGTTTAATAGTATGAGTATTGAAGCGATGCTTTGGCGTATTCCCGGATTATCAGAGCAATTTATTTATTTCAATGATGATAATTTTTTAATTCGTCCCCTTGTTGTAGATGATTTTTTTCATAAAGATCAAGTGCGTGTTCGTGGGCGCATAAAGCTACAGTTACATAAAAAAACACTGTTTAGACAAACGCAGGAAAAAAGTGCTCGGTGGGCTGGATTTAAATATCGATATCTGCATTTGGAGCATGTGCCGCATGCCTTAAGAAAGGATTTTTTTGAGACATTATTTTTACAAGATCCTAAAAAATATATTCGTAATGCAAGTTTTCCGTTGCGTGATCTACAACAAGTATGGCCTATAGCGTGGGCTTATCATGAGGCATTGAACGCTGGAGCAGTGATTTTGGATAAGAAGCTTAAAGCGATAATGATCAATCCGGCGCATCATTTGCTTAAAAAAATCAAGGCGAGATTAGCGACTGCAATCAAAAACAAACAAATTAAATTCTTGTGTGTACAAAGTCTTGATGAAGCGGATGAAGAAACGTTTGCTTGTGTTATTTCTTGGTTACGTCAGCAAATTGGACAGCTATAACCATTTTTTATATTTAAAATATTTGTAAGGTAACCACGCTGCAAGTAATATCATGCCGAGAGAAAAAATGTATCCATGTTTCCAGCTGAGTTCTGGCATAAAGTTAAAGTTCATTCCATAAATACTGGCAACGAGTGTGGGGGGTAAAAAAATAACGGCGGCTACCGAAAAAAGTTTAATGATATTATTTTGTTCAATGTTAACCATCCCTAAGGTTGCATCCAATAAAAAATTAATTTTACTTGATAAAAAATTGGCATGATCACTGAGTGAGCTGATGTCTTTACTTAAACTGGTGAGTCGCAAGTTCGCTTCACTGTTTGTTTTGGGATCCAACGCTTGACCAAAAAATGAGATTAAACGGTTGAAAGTGACTAAACTTTCGCGTGCCTTTGTATTTAAATCTGCACTTGCTCCAATTTTGTTCATGATTTGTTGGTGATCTAATTTAACTTTGGCGTCGGTTTGTTGGAAAATGACTTTCGAATGATTTTCTAAATGCCCACCAAGGTGTTCTAATATATCTGCTAATCGGTCAATGCTCGTATCTAAAAGCTCAATCAGTAAGCTTGTTGCATCCTGATGGGTAATGTCTAGTTGTTCTAGCCGTGAGGTAAATAATTTAAATGACTGGGGGTCGATGTAGCGAATGGTAATCAGCTGGTTGGGTGTTAAAACGAAGGTAATGGGTTCAAGCTTGGGCGCTACTGATTCAGATTCAGCAATCATCGTGGCTGTCATATAGAGTGTATCTTTGGCCTTGTAAAGACGGCTCGATAATTCAATTTCGATCATTTCTTCGCGGGTAGGAATTTTCCGAGCTATCTCTCGTTCGACGGTATATTCCTCAGCATGAGAGGGCGATAATAAGTCGATCCATAGCGCATTTCTTAAGGATGTTTTTGTATCATTTTCTAGTGCTTTTAGGACGGATTCCTGTCGTTCAAGATAGTGAATCATTTGTATTTACCGTTGGTTAGGCACATATTCAAAGATATTATCACACCACAAGACCGGATGGGGAGCGTCAATTAATCTTCTGGTGTGATATCTTGAGGTTCGATATCTTGTGTTGGCTGTTTGTTATTTAATTTTTCTTCTTCACGCATGTCATCAATAAATTGCATGATTGCGTAGCACAGGGGTTGAGTTCCCTCATTAGCCAAGGCTGAAATAGGAAAAACTTTACCAGTCCACTGTAATCCATCGACAATTTTTTTAATCACGTCTTGGCGTGAAGCTTCATCAGGAAGTTGATCCACTTTATTTAAGACGAGCCATCTGGGCTTATCTAGTAAGGCAGGATCATAAGCTTTTAATTCATCTAAAATTGTTTTTGCAGCAATTAATGGATCGCTTCCATCCATCGGTGCTATATCAATGACATGCAATAAAATACAGGTCCGTGATAAATGTCTTAAAAATTGATGACCAAGACCTGCGCCTGTAGACGCACCTTCTATAAGACCGGGGATATCCGCAATAACAAAACTTTTATGTGCCGCAATTCGAACAACGCCAAGGGCAGGGTGGAGTGTGGTAAAAGGGTAGTCTGCTACTTTAGGTTTTGCACTAGAAACAGAGCGAACCAGGGTTGACTTACCGGCATTAGGTAATCCTAACAGACCAACATCCGCTAATACGCGCAATTCAAGACGAAGATGTCGCGATTCGCCAGGTGTGCCTTGGCTCGTTTGTCTTGGCGAACGGTTGATGCTGCTTTTATAACGCGCGTTGCCTAAACCATGAAATCCACCTTGAGCAATCAGAAGGCAGTCGCCAGGGTTGCGGATATCACCTAATTTTTCGCCTGTATCTACATCATAGACCAACGTACCCACAGGAACGTCGATGTAAAGATCTTCGCCAGCTTTTCCGGTGCAATTACTGCCCATCCCTTTTTGGCCATTCTCGGCTTTGTAGTTGCGTTGAAAACGAAAGTCGATGAGGGTATTGAGATCAGGATTTACTTTGAAGTAAATACTAGCACCATTGCCGCCATCGCCACCATTCGGACCACCGCGGGGGATAAATTTTTCGCGCCTAAAACTCAGGCAACCACTTCCCCCATGACCAGCTTCTACTTTGATGAGTGCTTCATCGACAAATTTCATGTGGACTGTATGACCTCTAGCCTTCTTGAGCTTCCATTACAATTGGATCAATTGTAACAAATTTTCTATTTTTAGCACCCTTTGTAATAAATTTTACAAAGCCTGAAACAAGTGCATAAAGGGTATGGTCGCGACCAAGACCAACACCATCGCCTGCATGAAACCGTGTGCCTCGTTGACGAACGATAATTTCACCAGCAAGAACTTCTTGACCACCGTAACGCTTTACACCAAGGTATTTTGGTTGTGAGTCACGTCCGTTACGGGTACTACCACCTGCTTTTTTAGTTGCCATTGCTGTGCCCTCTTACTGGTTAATTGCAGTAATTTTAATCTGCGTATAGTTTTGTCTGTGCCCCATTTGTTTCATGTGGTGCTTACGACGACGGAATTTAATGATTTTAATTTTCTTATGACGACCTTGTTCCATCACAATGGCGCTTACGATAGCTTTGTTAACGAGCGGTGTGCCGCAAGTTACTTTATCACCATTTACAACCATAAGGACTTCTGAAAAATCGACAGTTGTGCCAACTTCAGCAAGGAGTTGCTCTACTTTGAGTACATCACCCGGTTTAACACTGTACTGTTTACCACCTGTTTTAATAACCGCATACATAATTTTTTCTCCAATACTGACGCGTCTGGTTGTCTTGTAGGTTCAACAAAGTGACATATTCTATAAAAGTTTAGCTAGGACTTCAAGTTGATTTCAAACTATTGTATACTTTGCCACCCTCTTGCAACAAATACGTTGCAAATCCGGTCGCAGGATCCGAGGGTTTTTTCTATTTTATGGAGACAACTTATGTCAGTTATTCGATTAGATGCACAAACAAGAACGAACATTGGGAAGGGTGCGAGCCGCCGCCTGCGTCGTCTTGAAAATAAAGTTCCTGCTGTACTATACGGTGGTGAGCGTGAACCGCAATCACTTCATTTATCACATAACGTGGTCATTAAAGCGCTTGAGACAGAAAGTATTTATTCAAGTGTCTTTGATTTATCAGTAGATGGTAAAAAAGTAGAGCATGTTATTTTAAAAGCATTACAACGTCATCCGTACAAGCCCATTATTTTACACATGGACTTACAACGAGTATCTCCGCGTGATGTGTTGGTAAAAATGATTCCATTACATTTCACAAAAGAAGATGCAGCGCCTGGTCTTAAAGAAGGTGGTATTGTTAACCACACAATGACTCAAGTTGAAGTGCGTTGTGAAGCACGTTACTTGCCAGAGTTCATTGAAGTTGACCTCAGTGGTTTAAGTTTAAATGATGTGATTCATTTATCAAACCTAAAACTGCCCAAAGGTGTTAGTTTGGCGATTGACCCAACAACAGGTGATCATGATCATCCTGTGGTCAGCATTCATTTAAGTAAAGCTGAAATCAGTGAAGAAGCTGAAGCTACACTTGAAGAAGATGAAGTGTCTGAAGGTGAAGTGCCTGTTGTGTCTGATGATGAATCAGCAACTGACGCAGCAAATTAAGTTAATTGTTGGTTTGCGTAATCCTGGAGCCGCCTACGAGCATACGCGACATAATGCGGGCGGGTGGTTCTTGGATGCTTTTGCGAAAGCTGATGCGCTAACCTTCAAATCTGATAAAAAGTGGCCGGGTGAACTTGCAACGTTTACACACGATGGTGTGGCTTGCATGGCACTTTTGCCGCTTACTTTTATGAATCATAGTGGTCAGGCGGTGCGTGCCGTTTCTCAGTTTTATCGTATTGAGCCACACGAAATTTTGGTTGCACATGATGAGCTTGATTTACCAGTCGGCTCTATTAAATTAAAAAGTGGTGGTGGTCACGGGGGGCATAATGGGCTCCGTGATATTATTACCCATCTTGGAACAACGGCGTTTCAGCGCTTACGTATAGGTATTGGTCATCCGGGCGATAAAACATTGGTTTTGGACTATGTTTTAGGTAAGCCACGCGCCAGTGATAAAATTTTAATTGACGATGCTATCAATCGAAGTATCAATGTACTGCCGGATATGCTTTCAGGACGTATGGATATAGCAATGAATCGTTTAAATAGTTAAGGGGATACGATGGGTTTTAAGTGTGCGATTGTAGGATTACCTAATGTTGGGAAATCAACACTGTTCAATGCGTTAACGAAAGCTGGCATTGAGGCTTCAAATTATCCTTTTTGTACAATAGAGCCGAACGTGGGCATGGTTACCGTCCCTGATCCTCGCCTTGCTGCGTTGAGTGACATTGTAAAGCCACAGCGCGTCGTTCCTACGGTGATGGAGTTTGTGGATATCGCAGGCCTGGTTAAGGGCGCATCTCGTGGAGAAGGCCTGGGAAATCAATTTTTAGCGAACATCCGTGAAACAGAGGCGATTGCACATGTTGTTCGTTGTTTTGAACATCCCGATGTGATTCATGTGGATGGACGTGTTGATCCGTTGAGTGACATTGAAACCATTAATACGGAACTTGCTTTAGCCGATTTAGATACGGTAGAAAAGGCCTTGATGAAGGTCAATAAAAACAGTAAAAGTGGCCAAAAAGATGCTTTAGTTGAAAAGCAAATCCTTGAAAAAATACAGGCTCATTTAAGTGAGGGGCTACCGGTTCGTACCTTAACGTTGTCGGTTGATGAACAATCACTGATTGCACGCCTATGTTTTTTAACAGCAAAGCCGGTACTGTACATTGCAAATGTTGATGATGATGGGTATGAAAATAATCCTTTATTAGATAAGCTTTCTGCTTTCGCAGCGTCAGAAGGCGCTTCTGTCGTGCCGTTGTGCGCATCAACGGAGTCTGAGCTCGCTGAGCTTGATGACGATGAGCGGGATGCCTTTATGGTTGACTTAGGCTTATCTGAGCCAGGCTTAAACCGTGTGATTCGTGCGGGGCATCAATTGTTAGGGTTACAAACGTACTTTACTGCAGGCGTTAAAGAAGTGCGCGCATGGACTATTCCTTGCGGTGCAACAGCCCCTCAAGCGGCGGCGGTCATCCATACCGACTTTCAAAAAGGGTTTATTCGCGCAGAGGTCATCGCCTATGACGACTTTATTCAATACCGTGGTGAGCAAGGTGCCAAAGAAGCCGGAAAACTGCGCGTTGAGGGTAAAGAATACGTTGTGCGCGATGGGGATGTATTGCATTTTCGATTTAATGTTTGATGATATTTTTCCTGCATAAAACGCCGTTTACAGTTCCGGACAGATGGCTGGATGACCGATTAATCGCGCTAAACTCGCTATACTCAAACAGAGCGCGCTTACCTGTTCATCCAGCCATCTGTCCGGAACTATAAGATGAAAATTTTAAGCACTATCGTCGATGCTAATTCACAAAACTTCGTATGGCCAAAGCAACGCACCCTTGCCCTGCATGTAACCCAATGGCCGCAGAGACTGCTTCAATATACGCGGGGGGCTTTTTAAAGGCTTTTGTTGTGAGTTCTGCAAATACGTGGGCTTGTTCTTCTGTGCCTGCATGAATAATACAGTATTCGGCCAATTCTCTTTTTGAGTTGGTTAGGCTTTGTTGTGCGATATCAATTATTTTTGTGAGCGCATTATTTGCATTAAACGCCTGCGTTAAATAATTTCCTTTACCTGTTTTATCAATCGATACAATGGGTTTTAGTCCCGAAAACTGCCCGATGCGTCCCGCAATTTTATTAATGCGTCCAGAGCGTATCATTGACTCGAGATTATCGACCATGACCCACTGCGATGTTTCTTCTGTGGCTTTTCGTAAGCGCTCGGTAATGTCCTCAAAAGACAAGCCTTTTTCAATTAACTCACCCGCGTAGTTGACCAAAAGGCCTTGCGCGCCTGAGTTTGTATGGGAGTCGATGACCGTGATGTTTTCATATTTTTGAGCTGTTTGAGTAAATGCTTCATACGTGCCACTGACGGCTTTAGCAACTGAAATCACTAAAACATGTTTGTAATGTCGAGATAAATACTGCAGTTTTTCTTCTATTAATGCGGGTGAAGGCAAAGAGGTTTTAGGGTAGTTTTTTAAACCCTTGAGTTCTGCATAAAATATTTTTGGATCGAGACAATAGCCATCCAGTAAGGCGTGGTTATCGAGATGAACGTTGGTCGGGATGAGGTGTACTTGATATTTATCTTTTAATGTTTGAGATATATCTGCACAGGTGTCGGTGACGAGCGCAATCTCATGTTGGCGGTGATGTGTGATTTCGAATTGCCGTTGCATGTCGTCAACTTTAGGATGCTCGATGCTGCCCTCGGCCCGTAATGAAGTAAACACATGCCAGGGTTCATTGGTGTGAATATGAAATCTACACACGCGATCATTGCCGGTAAACGCCAATGAGTCACCATGTTGTGTCAGCAGAGCAGTCAGTTTGGCTTTATCAATCGATTTGCCCCTTAAAATAGCCTCAGTGCAATAACGTAAGACCGGCGGGGTATCCGAAGGCGTTGTATGGTCTTCTATCTTGCCAATTAAATTTGCCTCTTCTGTTTTGAAAACCGCGCCTGATTTAGATAAAAAGTCAGTAAAGCCTTCGATGAAAAAATAAAATCCTAATGCTCCTGCATCAACGACATTGGCTTTTTTAAGAACGACAATGGCTTCGGTTGTTGCATTTAAAGCTTCTTTTAATTTAGGGAGTAATTTTTCTGTGATGCTGGTGAAGCAATTTTTTTCATTGCTGTAAGTCTGGAATATGTGCGCGAATGCTTCAATCATCGTGAGAATTGTGCCATTGAGTGGGGTTGCAATGGATTCTCGAACCAGCTGTGCTGCCCGAGTCATAATGGTTGAAAAATCAAGAACGCTTATTGTTTCTTTAGCGCTGGCATTATTGGCTAAGGCATTAAAAAATTGAGAAAAAATAATGCCTGAATTGCCCCTTGCGCCAAGAACACTTGCATCAGCAACTGAATTAAGCATTTCATTAAATGATAATTTGGGGTGAGCGTAATGAATAATTGCATTGGCTGTTGACGATAGATTATCGCCTGTATCACCATCTGCAACCGGAAATATATTGATTGTATTTAATTGCTCTCTGGCTCGAATGAGCGATTGGCAGCCTCTAATAATGGCGTCATAAAATGCTTGAGGATTTAAATAAGATAAATGCATTGATAAATTAGGTAAAGATGATGAGGGTGGATCATGACTGATTTTGACTAAAATTGCTAGACCATAGGGTAACAAATTTCCTCTATTGACGGGTGGCAACAGAGTGCAGCGCAGCAAGCAAGCGCTGGCATAAAAGATTTCATTTTCCAGGTTTTTTTATAAATGGGATCATCAAAAAGTGTTTCAGTGCTTTCGGTGAAATGCGGCGCGGTGAATTGTACGAGTGGATAGCTCAATCCTTCGCCAATGGCTTTAATATAAGCTTCTTTTTGTGCCCAGATTTTAAAGAAAAATAAAGTTTTATCTCGTGGGCTGAGTGTTTTAAGCATGTCATTTTCTTGCGCAGAAAAAACATGTTTACCCATGCCTTCAAAGGGTCTGCTTGAAAAAAACTCAAGATCAACACCCAGGGGGTGTGTTTTGCCAATGGCAAGTAGTGCGCGATCGCCCGCGTGGCTTAAATTAAACTGAAGCTCTTTTGAAGGGGTTGTGACAACAGGTTTGCCATGCGCCAGCGTTTCAAAGTGTATTTCTTCGGGAGCAACATGAAGATATTTTGCTAAAATCTTACGTACGGTGATGCGCGCTACCGAAAATCTGCGTTGATGGCGTTCGAAATAATAACGTTGAGCGCGCACTTGCTCTTCTGGATTTAAAAGCATCAGGTCGCCTGGCGTGGGAGAACTGTCGAGTTTAAAATCCCAAATATCAATTCGATTTTTATCTAAGTTCATGAAGGATTTACATCAATATATGACAAGGACCATGGGTTAGAGGTATTATATGCATACGATGCTTAATTTACCAATGAGTAACCTGAATGAGTCGACAATTTTTAGAGTTTGAACAACCCATTGAAGAGTTGAATCAAAAAATACAAGCCTTACGTATGGTGGCTGGTGATAATAAAGTTAATTTAACGGAAGAAATTGCACGTCTTGAGTCTAAATGTGAAGAGTTAACAGCCTCCATTTTTTCAAAACTTGAGCCCTGGCAAATTACACAAGTGGCAAGGCATCCCTTAAGGCCACAAACAACCGATTATATTGAGCATTTGTTTACTGATTTTCAGGAATTGCATGGTGATAGACACTCCTCTGCGGCACCTGCAATTATTGGTGGTCTGGCTCGCTTTAATGGTGAACCCGTGATGCTTTTAGGCCATCAAAAGGGCAAAAAAACCAAAGAAAAGGTGTATCGTAATTTTGGTATGGCTCGCCCAGAAGAATATCGAAAAGCCCTGCGTTTAATGAAAATGGCTGAGAAATTTAAGATGCCGCTCATTACCTTTATTGATACAGCGGGTGCTTATCCTGGTATCGGTGCAGAGGAGCGAAACCAGTCCGAAGCGATTGCTCGAAATTTATTTGAAATGTCAAAGCTAAAGACGCCTATTATCTGTGTTGTGACAGGTGAGGCAGGCTCTGGTGGCGCTTTGGCTATTGGTGTGGGTGATCGTATCATTATGTTGGAGCATTCAATCTATTCGGTGATTTCTCCTGAGGGATGTGCATCAATTTTGTGGAAGGACCCAGCAAAAGCAAGTGATGCTGCGCGTGCGATGGGCGTAACGGCTGACAAAATTTTGGATAACGGGTTGGTTGACCGCGTTATAAAAGAACCCTTGGGTGGTGCGCATCGCGATGTTTCTGAAATTGCCCGTCGGTTAAATACGGTATTAACTGAAGAGCTGCGCGTTCTGCGCTCGTTGCCGATTGATGTTTTGGTTGCTCAACGATATGACAAATTTATGGCCATGGGTGCATGTGATTAAGCATTTATTCAATGACGAGAGTGTCAGCATACTTGAGGCAGCTCCACAAATTTTAGTTGGGTATAGCGGTGGGCTTGATTCAACCTTGTTATTGCATGCACTGGCTTCAGACGCACGTTTTTCCTCTAAACTACAAGCCCTTCATGTGCATCATGGATTAAGTGAGCATGCGGGGTATTGGCAGCAGCGATGCGAGGCTTTTTGTAATCAACACGGCGTTCCTTTAAAGGTTCATCACGCACATTTGCAGCGAGGGCCTAATCTTGAAGAGGAAGCTCGAGACGTTCGTTATGCAGCGTTTGCAGCGGCTCTTCATGCACAGGGGTGTTTGGTTTTGGCTCATCACAGGGATGATCAAGCCGAAACAGTATTGCTTGCACTTTGTAGGGGTACAGGAATTACTGGATTAGTGGGCATGCCACAGGTTCGAACGTTTGCAACGGGCAAACTGCTCAGGCCTTTTTTACATGTGGAAAGAGAAACGCTTAACCACTATGCGATTGAACATGAGTTGACATGGATTTCTGATGAAAGTAACGAAAACACGCAATACTCCCGTAATTATATCCGTCACGACATCATGCCCTTATTACGTTCGCGCTGGCCGGCAGTAACGCGCACCATATTGTCTGGCACAAAAAACTGTGAGCAGGCCCAAGCCAATTTAAATGATTTGGCAATGATTGATTCACCTGATTTGGTTTTAAAAAAAGACAAATTGGCCTTATCTAATTTAATGCATTTGAGTGATTCACGTATTGTCAATGTATTGCGTACATGGTTGATGAATCAAGCCGTACGATTACCGTCATCAAAAAAATGGAGGCGTTGGTTCACACGGTGATTCGAGCAAAAGCGGACGCAGCGCCTTCTATTCAGATAAATAATCACATCATTCGTCGTTATCAATCCACGCTTTATTGTTCTGAGATGATACCAACGCCTGTTATTTTTGAGGATGTGATTTGGTCTTCTTTTCCTGAGTCAATGCTGTCTGGCAATGGGTTTTTGATGGCAAATCCTGTGGATGAGGGGATCTGTGTTCCTGCAGGTGCATTGGTTGAGATTCGCTATCGGAAAGGTGGCGAGCGGATTCGTTTGCATGGCCAAACCAAATCGCTGAAAAAAATGTGCCAGGCGCTGGGTATACCGCCTTGGTTGCGAGATAAAATTCCGCTGATATATATCGATGGGGCACTTGCGTTAGTGTTAGACTATTGTGTCGCTGATGGTTATGTTCAAAAATCAGGAATTCAAGCATATCAAATTTGTTACAGGAGCGAGCAGCATGAAAAGTCCATTTGATCGGTTATTGACTTGGTGCATTAAGCCATGGGTTGTGATTTTTGTGTTGGCGACAGTTGTATTGAGTTTTTTATACGTTGATAGGCCATTGGCAGCAATGATTTATGTATATCCTCATGAGTTGGCAAGACTCATTTTAACGGGACTAACGTTAAGCGGTAAAAGTTCAATTTATTTGATAGCGTTATTTCTTTTGGCGCTTCTTTTCCAGTATGGGTTTCATAAAAAACAGCTTGCATATAACACGTGGTTTTTGTGGTGTTGTGTATTTTTTCCGAATGTGATGTGTTTAATCTTAAAAATAAGTTTTGGGCGTGCGCGCCCTTCTTTACTGTTTGAACAACAAACGCATGGGTTTTATGGGTTCTCAAAAGAACCGACCTATTGGTCTTTCCCCTCAGGGCATACCACAACCATCATGGGGCTTATGCTGGGGTTATGTGTTTTATTTCCGCGGCGCAGTTGGGTTTTCTTGACGATAGGGCTCTTAGTTGCCTTATCACGCATATTACTCTTATACCACCACTTTAGTGATGTTTTCATTGCAGCCTATCTTGCTGTTATCGAAGTGGGCTTGTTGTTGTTTTTATTTCGTCGTCGGGGCTTATTAGCGAGTGATGTATGACTAAATTATCAGATATTCCAGTTGTGGTTGAAAGCGGGCGAAAATATACCACGCCCCATGGGGTTGTTGCCATCAAAGATGGGATTAAAGAAACACGCTTGCCTTATGAACGTTTGCCCAAGCCCTCATGGCTTAAGATGGTGAATACCATTACGCCTGCTTATACGGCCGTCAAAGAGCAAGTCAAAGCGCATGGCTTATCAACGGTTTGTGAAGAGGCAAAATGCCCTAATATTGCTGAATGTTGGTCTCATGGAACCGCAACCATTATGTTGATGGGTGCTGTGTGTACGCGTGCTTGTCGGTTTTGTGCGGTTGACACGGGCAATCCACAGGGGTGGTTAGATGCAGCAGAGCCTGAAAATACAGCAGAAACAGTGCGTTTAATGAATCTTGACTATGTTGTTTTAACCTCTGTAAATCGTGATGATTTGCCTGATGGTGGCGCGCTACATTATGCAAAAGCAATTCAAGCCATTAAGCAGCGTTGTCCTAAAACTCGCGTGGAAGCATTAACACCTGATTTTCAAGGCGTTCTGCCGCACGTTGAAATTTTGCTAGACAGTGGACTGGATGTTTTTGCGCAAAACGTTGAAACCGTTGAGCGTTTAACGCACCCTGTTCGAGATCCCCGCGCAGGATATTGGCAAACCATAGACGTACTTGCTCATGCAAAACGATATCGTCCGTCTGTTTTAACAAAAACAAGTTTAATGCTAGGCCTTGGCGAGACAGATGAAGAAATTATTGAAACCATGGATGATTTACGCAAAAATCAGGTGGATATTTTAACGCTTGGGCAGTATTTACAACCCACTAAAAATCATTTGCCTGTTGCGCGCTATGTCACGCCTGAAAACTTTGAAAAGTTGCGCCAGATAGGCCTTGAAAAAGGATTTTTCGAAGTCGCTTCAGGGCCTTTTGTGCGCTCAAGCTATCGTGCGGATCGCATATTTAAGCGTGATAATTTAGGACTATAGTTTAATGGTTGTGAGTAGTATCTCTTCCTGTAAATACGATCCCTTATCATGTCGTCCCCGCGCAGGCGGGGATCCATGCTCAGCATGTTCAAAATGCCACATCAAGGATAGATCCCCGCCTGCGCGGGGACGACAATAACAGCACGTATTAACAAGACGATGCAGTAGTCGTTACCACACCACACATTTCTGTGTTATAATAGAGCAATAAGAGATAGAAATAGGCTTTTATGACAGGGAATTTGGGGGCGCTTTTCTTAGACAGCTTATCCGCATCCGATGATCAATTTGATGCGTTTCTCATTGCGCATGATTCATCACATCAATTTTTCAAATTATCCTCTGTGTTAACCACAAAAAAAATTACCAAGATTCGTCATGCCGATATAAAGCTTAAAGCAATCTTGGAATATTTTAACATTCCTGAATCTCAATGGGGGCGATATCTGGGGGCAAAAATTACGCCCTTGAATTTAATTGATTCATTATTGGATATTTGCACTCAAGAGCAAGCCCCTCGATTATACAAAATAAAAGCATGGCTTGATCAGCAAAATAAATTAATTTACTGGAAGGCGGGACTGTTTGGTGCATTTGTAGCAAGCACTGCTGTTTTTCCGCCTTTTATTTCGATTGGACTGACAAAAATTACTTATTTCTTCGCTTCATTGGGGCTTGTTCCTCTGATTGGTATTTTTTTGGCTGCTTTTGCTTTTGCCTCGACTTTGTTTCCTCGTACTTTTTCATTATTTTCTGAGATTGATGATGAAAATGATACTTTTTTCACCCGTTTTAAACAGAATTTTTTTTCATTAATGCGATTCTTTTTTAACGGATTAGCGTATGGATTTCTTTTTGCAGCAGCAACATCTAACCCAGTGATTGGCGCATTGTTTGTTTTCGCAGCAGCAGCTGAGGTATTTCAACAGATATATAATTGGATCCGACATCCTGAACATGCACGTGTTATGAATCAAGCCGCTCCTTTGGATAAGCTTTATGCACAAGAAGAGCAAGCGCGTAAAGGCATTGATCATAAAAAAAGAAGAAATGAAATTCTAATTAATCTCGTGGAGGCTGTCTTATATACAGGCATTGTATTATTTTCTTGTTTTTTCCCAGGTGGATTTATTATCACATTGGCATCAATTGCGATGATTGGAGCTGTTATGCTGATTAAAAATAGAGTGAATGCAGCCAATGATACCTGGGCAAAAAATAAATTGAGCAAGGCTTTTACAAAATATGAGACAGAATATGAGCAAACGACAAAAAAATCTCATGCGATGGATGCTCAACCCGTAAGCGCTGTCCAATTAGATGCAAAAAAAGAGGCCTGTTGCTCAAGTGGTCATCGATTTTTTAAGCATCCAAGTCCGGAAACAGAAGATAATCAGCCATCGGTTAAGCATGCAACTGCTTTAAATAAGCGCTAAATTTCCTTTGGTTTCAATCCAAGTTTTTCTATCGCCCGCTCTTTTTTTGGCGAGTAACATGTCCATGAGCGCCATGGCTTCTGGCTCATCTTCTAGGGTCAGTTGAATGAGTCGTCGTGTGTTGGGGTCCATGGTTGTTTCGCGTAATTGAATGGGATTCATTTCCCCCAGACCTTTAAAACGCTGAATATTAATTTTTGCTTTACTGGTTTTGGTGAGCATTGCAATAAGACTTTCTTTTTCCTCATCATCAAGCGCATAGTGAACCGCTTTTCCTGCATCAATACGATAAAGTGGAGGCATTGCAACAAAGACATGTCCCGCTTGAACGAGCGGTTTAAAGTGACGCAGAAAAAGCGCGCAGAGCAGTGTTGCAATGTGAGCACCGTCTGAATCAGCATCTGCAAGAATACATAATTTACCATAGCGTAACCCGCTTAAATCAGTAGCGCCCGGATCAACGCCAATGGCAACCGAGATATCATGAATTTCCTGTGAACCAAGCACAGCAGATGATTCCACTTCCCACGAATTTAAAATTTTGCCGCGTAAGGGCAGAATGGCTTGATAGTCTTTATTGCGCGCCTGTTTTGCTGAGCCGCCCGCTGAGTCTCCTTCGACTAAAAATAACTCGGCTTGATTTAAATCTTGTTGTAAACAGTCGGCTAATTTACCCGGAAGGGCCGGGCCTTGGCTCACCCGTTTACGTGCAATTTGCTTGCTTTGTCTTAAGCGTTTTTGAGCGCGTTCAATGGTGAGTGCGGCAATGGCTTCACCTTGCGCGCGGTGCTCATTAAGCCAAAGTGCAAAAGCGTCTTTGAGCACGTTGCTCACATAAGCGGAAATGCCGCGAGAGCCTAAGCGTTCTTTGGTTTGTCCCGCAAATTGTGGTTCTTTCATTTTCACGGACAATACATATTGGCAGGGTTCAAAGAGGTCGTCTGCTGTGAGTTTCACGCCTCGGGGGAGCAGGTTACGTAATTCACAAAAGTCAGACATTGCATCAAATAAGCCAGAGCGAAATCCATTCACATGCGTCCCACCCTGAATGGTTGGGATAAGATTCACATAACTTTCATTGACGGATGTCGTGGGGGTTTGAGACCAGACCAAGGCCCAGTCCACGGTGGTTTCATTGGTTTTAAATTCGCCAACAAAAGGAGACTCGGGCAAGTATTCATCGGTTAATGACTGGCGCAAGTAATCTTCAAGGCCTCGTTCAAAACACCACTCCGTTGTTTCTTGCGTGCTTTTGTTAATGAAGGTCATGGATAAACCCGGGCATAAAACAGCTTTGGCTCTTAGCGCATGGATGATGGGTTTAAGGGCAATACGTGATGTATCAAAGTAAGATGCATTGGGCCAAAATCGAACCCGTGTTCCTGTTTCGCGTCTTTTGGCGGTACCAATGGTTTCAAGCTCAGAGGTTTTATGACCGTTTGCAAAACCAATGTGATAGATAAGCCCATTTCGTTTAATGGTCACATCAACGCGGTCTGATAATGCATTGACAACGGAGATCCCAACGCCATGTAATCCACCAGAAAACGTATAATTTTTATTAGAAAATTTACCCCCAGCATGCAGGCGTGTCATGATAACTTCAACTCCTGTGAGCCCCAGGTGTGGATGTAAATCAACAGGCATGCCACGGCCATCGTCTTCTACTTCAACAGAGCCATCTTCATGTAGGGTTACAATAATTCGAGTTGCAAATCCAGCGAGTACTTCATCAACACTGTTGTCGATAACTTCTTGTGCCAAGTGATTGGGGCGTGTGGTGTCTGTGTACATGCCGGGTCGGCGTTGTACGGGCTCAAGCCCTTCGAGTACTTCAATGGCTTCTGCGGTATAGAGTTCAGACATGTGCGTGTATTCCGGTGGTGAGTTAATTCAATTGTACTGGAGTTTAATCCATTTTCCCAGGTAGCAAATGGTCGAGTTATCGTGCCGGATAGATGACTTGATGACCGATTAAGCACGCTAAACTCGCTACGCTCAGACAGCGCGCGCTTACCTGTTCATCAAGTCATCTATCCGGCACGATAAGAGGCCTTTCTGATGGGTCTCATCAATCCATTCCATCACATCTTGCTCATACTCCTCAGCATGGCCCAGGTATTTTTGTGCTAGCAGTTGTGTGAGTTCTAAAATTGTTTTGGGAGTTTCGAGCATTAACCATAAGTCTGCTGCTGATTCATTCAGATGATACATACTGCCCTGATCGTGCCCTGGTATAGCGATAATCTCGTTTTCGCATAATTGAGTAAAACAAGCGTTGGGATCTCGAGAAATCAGCGTTTCTAATGGATGCATGTTATTGTCCTTGTTCGAATTCAATGTGTTGAATCATTAACGATAGTTCAGTTAAATTAGGTGGCCGGATCAGGGTATTGATGCTGATGTGCTGTGCTAATTCGCTGCAATCATCCAGGAAGTGTTGTAATTTACCCAGCGGTTTTAACATGAAATAACGATAAGCATTTTGCATGAGGGTTTGTAATGAGGTTAACCCGGTGAGCCGCTGGTGAGTAAATGTGGTTGCCTTTGCGTTGATGCTAAGTTCATAAAATGCAGCAATGGGAATGAAGGGTAAATCACAAGATTTCGCGATAGGGATTGAAAATTTATTGGTTTTAAAATGAATGGGTTTTGCATGGGTTGTATCATAGTCTAGATGCGCTAGCGAATCTTGCCATAATTTTGAATAGGTTGGTCCCGGAACAACACCATATTGACCTTGTTCATTGTGTTTAATCACCACCACATCATCGGTAATAAAAGGGTGGCCTTGTTTTAATAAAGCGCTGGCCAGGGTTGATTTTCCCGCGCCAGAGTGTCCGCTAAAAATAACCGCATGGCCTTGCATTAAGACAGCAGACCCATGCAAAACCAAATAATTGTGATATTGCAGCATATAGGCCATAACGGTTCCCATCAGCCATGTGTTGATAATCGACAGGGGAATGTCGTCGTTTACCTTTTCAATAATAACGCAATTTTTTTCAGGATCTGCTAAAAAGCGCGCAACCTCAGGAATCGCCAAATAAAATGTTTTGCCATCGCATGCGTGGGGATCAAGTCCTAAAGTTGCTGTAAAGATCCATTTTTATCCTCACCCCTAATTTTTTACTGATTAATTGCAATCACATTACTTTGAGTTTCAGCAGCATTTTTTTCGTTTTTCCATTCCCAAAACTCAGTCATATCGAAGTATTTTGCT